>DATKOS010000077.1:0-6508 GCA_035524535.1 Bryobacteraceae bacterium | reverse complement strand
CGCGTCATCGTAACCACCCTCCGCGGCGCGGGCCACCAGGCCTTTCTGGTGGGCGGCTGCGTGCGCGACCTGCTGCTGGGAGTTCCCCCCAAGGATTTCGACGTCTCCACCAGCGCCCGGCCCGAGGAAATCACCGCGGTGTTTCCGAATTCCGATCTCATCGGCGCGCATTTCGGCGTCGTGCTGGTACGCCGCGAATCGGCCGCCGTGGAAGTGGCCACCTTCCGCAGCGATCACGCCTATGCCGATGGCCGCAGACCCACCGGCGTGGATTATGAAACCGATCCCCGCCAGGACGTTTTGCGCCGCGACTTCACCGTCAACGGCCTCCTGATGGACCCGTTGGACGGCGCCGTGGTGGATTACGTCGGCGGACGCCAGGATCTGGACCGCCGCGTCATCCGCGCCATTGGCGACCCCGATACGCGCTTCCGCGAGGACCATCTGCGCCTGTTGCGCGCCGTTCGCTTCGCCGCGCGCCTGGGGTTCGAAATCGAGCCGGCCACGTTCGCGGCGCTCCGGCGCCAGCATGCCGCCATCCTGCGCGTTTCCGCCGAGCGCGTGCGCGACGAACTGGTCCGCATCCTCACCGAAGGCGGAGCGCGGCGCGGCTTCGAAATGCTGGACGCCACGGGCCTGCTGGGCGATTTGCTGCCGGAAATCGCCGCCATGAAGGGCGTCGCCCAGCCGCCCGAGTTCCATCCCGAAGGCGACGTCTGGACCCACACGCTGCTGCTGCTCGAACAGCTCCAGCGCCCCACGCCCACGCTGGCTCTGGGCGCGCTGCTGCATGACGCCGGCAAGCCGCCCACCTTCCGTATCGCCGAACGGATTCGTTTCGACGGTCACGTGGAAGCCGGCGTGGCCCTCGCACGCGGCATTCTGGCCCGGCTGCGTTTCCCGCACGACGTAACCGAACAAGTGGCGGCGCTGGTAGCCAACCACATGCGCTTCGCCGATGTCCCCAACATGCGCGAGAGCACGCTCAAGCGCTTCCTGCGCCTGCCGCACTTCGACGAGCACCTGGAGCTGCACCGCCTGGATGTCCTTTCCAGCAATCGCCGCCTGAATAGCTACGAACTCGTCAAGCGCAAGCTCGCGGAGATGCCGCCCGAGCGCCTCAAGCCACCACCCTTGATCACCGGAACCAGCCTCATTGCCGCCGGCTATCCGCCCGGCCCCCGCTTCACCGAAATCCTGACCGCCGTGGAAGACGCGCAGTTGGAAGGGACCATTGCGACCCCCGAGGAAGCCATGGATCTGGTCCGCCGGCAGTTTCCGGGGGAAAGCGGGAGTTGAGGGTACAATCGGCCGCGCCATTCTCCCCCGCCCCGCCGCTCGTTAGAATCGAACTCAGATGCCGCCAGCTTCCGCCAATCTCCGCAGACGCGTCCGCGTCCTTTTGCGCGGCATCGTTCAGGGCGTAGGGTTCCGGCCGTTCGTTCATAACCTCGCCGCGGAGTTGCAGCTCGGCGGATGGGTGCTCAATTCGTCCGCGGGCCTGATCACCGAGGTGGAAGGGGACCCCTCGGCCGTGGAGCATTTCCTTCACGCCCTTACTCACCACGCACCGCCTCTCGCGTGGATTCAGGAGTCCGAATGCGGCGAACTCGAAGCCACCGGCGAGAGCGTTTTCTCCATCCGCCCCAGCGCCGCCGTCACCGGCGAATTCGCCCTCATCTCGCCCGACGTAGCCACCTGCCGCGAATGCCGCGCCGATATCTCCAGCCCCTCCAACCGCCGCTTCCGCTATCCCTTCACCAATTGCACCAACTGCGGCCCGCGCTATACCATCATCCGCGACATTCCCTACGACCGCCCCCATACCACCATGGCGCCGTTCGCCATGTGCCCGGACTGCCGCGCCGAGTACGAAGACCCCGCCAACCGCCGCTTCCACGCCCAGCCTAACGCTTGTCCGGTTTGCGGCCCCTCGCTGGAAGCCGATTGCGCGGGAGATCCTCTCGAAGAGACGCGGCGCCGCCTGGCCGCCGGCGAAATCCTGGCCGTCAAAGGTCTCGGCGGTTTTCACCTGGCCTGCGACGCCCGCAACGCCGAGGCTGTCGCCCGCCTCCGCGCGCGCAAACGCCGCAGTGACAAGCCCTTCGCTCTGATGGCGCACGACCTCGCGGCCGCCGCGCAAATCTGCGAAATCCCGGACGCCGCTCGTGAGGCGCTCCTAAGCACGCAGTGCCCCATCGTCATCCTGCCGCGCCGGCCCGGCGCCGCGCTGCCCGAAGCGCTCGCGCCCGGCAACCGCACTATGGGCGTCATGCTGCCCTACACGCCGCTGCACCATCTGCTCTTCGACGGCGCTCCCTATAACCTCCTCGTCATGACCTCGGGCAATCTCAGCGAAGAGCCCATCGTGGTCTCCAACGCCGAGGCGCGCCAGCGGCTGGCGGGCGTGGCCGATGGCTTCCTCTTCCACAACCGCGACATCTACATGCGCACCGACGATTCCGTGGTCCGCATCTTCGAAGGCGCGCCGCGCGTCATGCGCCGCAGCCGCGGCTATGCGCCGCTCACCATGGACCTGGGCCGTTCCGTGCCCGAACTGCTCGCCGCCGGCGGCGAACTGAAGAACGCCTTCTGCCTCACCAAGGGCCGCCACGCCATTCTCAGCCAGCACATCGGCGATATGGAGAATTACGAAACGCTGGTCTTCTTCGAGGAGACCCTGGCGAACCTCAAGAAGCTCTTCCGCGTCCAACCGCGCGCCGTGGCTTACGATCTTCACCCGCTCTACCTGTCTACGAAATACGCGCTCGCGCTCCCGGATATTCCCAAGCTCGGCGTGCAGCACCACCACGCGCACATCGCCGCGTGCATGGCCGAAAACCGTATCGATGGCCAGGTAATTGGCGTGGCCTTCGACGGCTCCGGCTACGGCGTGGACGGCGCCATCTGGGGCGGTGAGTTTCTGGTGGCTGGATATGCCGGTTTCGAGCGCCGCGCGCATTTCCGTTACGTGCCCCTGGCCGGCGGCGATGCCGCCATCCGCGAGAACTGGCGTCCGGCCCTGGCGTACCTCATGGACACGTTCGGCCCGGAAGCGCCGTTCGCAGGCGTTCCCGAGGATCGCGTGCGCACCGTCCGCCGCATGATCGCGCGCAACATCGGCGCCGTGTCCACGTCTTCTTGCGGGCGGCTTTTCGACGCCGTGGCCGCCATCATCGGGCTACGCCAATCGGTCACCTTCGAAGGCCAGGCCGCCATCGAACTGGAGATGACGGCCGCCGGCGGCGTCACCGGGTCATACCCATTCCACGTCGGCGGCGACGGCCCTTGGGAACTCGATTTCCGCCCCACGATCGAGCGAATTGTTGCGGACGTCCAGGCCGGGGTGGATGGCGCAATCGTCTCCGCCACGTTCCATAACACCATCGCGAGCTCCGCAATCGAAGTCTGCCGCCGCATCCGCCAGGAGACCGGGTTGCAACGCGTCTGCCTCACTGGCGGCACGTTCCAGAACATGCGGCTGCTCGGAACCCTGGCGCCCGGTCTGCGCGGCGCCGGCTTTGAGGTCTTCCTCCACGCGCAAGTTCCTCCCAATGACGGCGGCATTGCCCTGGGCCAAGCAGCCATCGCGGCCGAAGCCATGAAGCACGGCGGCTAGGCACGGCGCCCGGCGAATCTCCCGCGTCGCCGACGCAAGGGCGACTGCGCATAGAAGCCAATTAATGCCGGCTCGGCCGTATCCGCGTAAGCCCGACTATCCGAGCCGAATTTCAACAATCTCGTTTCGTTCCACCATTAAACCCGCTTATAATGGTCCGTTCGGTCGTTAATCAAACCGTCCGGCCGCGGCCGGGCTTTGGGGTGCCCTTGGAATGAAAGTCCTGTGCCCAGTCTTGCTGGCTCTAGGTTGTTTTTTGCGTTTCGCCATCGCCGCAGATCCCCCGGCTCCAGCCCCCGCCTCCGCGAAGAAGCAAACCACGGCCAAGAAGAAGAAAGTCGCGTCGAAGAGCACGCACAAGCCCGCCGCCAAGGCGCCCGCCCACAAGACGTTGGCCAAGGCCTCCCAAGGAAAACCCGCCCAGGGTAAGGCCGCGCCTGCCTCGAAGTCCGCTCCGAAATCCGCGCCCGCAAAGACCGCCACTCCCGCCGCCAAGAAGACTGCCGTCCGCCGCACGCCGCACTACAAGCCCGCACCGCCGGTGGATCCAACCGAAGGCGATAACGTGGACGGCGACGACCTTGTGGTCCGCCGCGCGGCCGTGGATGCGCTCGGCACCATGAACGGCGCCGTGGTGGCTGTGGACCCCACCAATGGACGCGTGCTCAGCATCGTGAATCAGAAGTTGGCGCTGAAGAGCGGTTTCGTTCCCTGCTCCACCATCAAGCTGGTCACCGCGCTGGCAGCGCTCAACGACGGCATCATCAACCGCGACACCACAGTCCGCATCTCGCGCATGTCCAGCTTCAACCTGACCACCGCGCTGGCCCACTCCAACAACCAGTTCTTTCAACGGCTTGGCAATCAGCTCGGATACGACCGCGTGAGCTACTATGCCCACGAACTGGGCCTTGGGGAGAAGGCCGGCCTGAACATTACCGGCGAGGAACCGGGCGTTTGGCCCGCGGCGCCACCCTCGGCGGGCGGAGTCGGCATGATGACGGCGTATGGAGAGAACATCCTCATGACGCCCCTCGAACTCGCGGCCCTGCTCTCGTCTATCGCCAACGGCGGCAAGCTCTTTTACCTGCAATACCCCAAGACCATCGAAGAGGCCGACTGGATCCGTCCCCAACTCAAGCGCACGCTGGACCTCGCCGACGGCAACATCGAGGATGTTAAGCTCGGCATGCGCGGCGCCGTGGATTTCGGCACCGCCCGGCGGGCTGGCTATACGCCGGACGATCCCATCCTGGGCAAGACCGGTACCTGCACGGATTTCCGCGAGTCGAATCACATGGGCTGGTTCGGTTCCTTCAATGAGGTGGATCACCACCAGCTTGTGATTGTGGTCATGCTTCTCGGCACGCGCTCGGTCAGCGGGCCGGTGGCCTCCGGCGTCGCCGGAGAGATTTACCGCAGCCTTTCCGCCGAACGCTACTTCATGGCCGACTCCCAAACGCCTTCCTCGGGCGCCGGAACGCTCTACACCAGCCACTGCTGTTCCCAGTGATTCTCTGAGAGGACCTGTAAGAGGACTCCGGATTTTGAGGAAAGGAACGCTCCTAAAGAGAGCGGGCGGGAAGTCGAGTGTAAGGGTGTCAGGAAGGGTATCAGGCAGATTTGGGAGCCAGAATCCTCTTACGCCTTCACAGTAGCTCCCGAGATGCGCCATCCCCGGCCCACCGCACCGTAAACGATTGAAATCAGGTGACAAAAAAGCCGGATCCGCCTGTGATCGCCGCGCCGGGAGGCCCTCAACCCGGGTATAATTCAGGAAGAATTCGGAGTCGGCGGATGGATTTGGTCAACCCAACGAAATTCCACGGATGGCGCATGCTGGCCGCTTGCGCCCTGCTTTGCCCCATGCTTTGCGCCGCTCCCCTGGCGCATCCGGCCCCCTACGCCTCCTTGCTGGTGAAGGATCTCGATACCGGCAAGATCATCCTGAGCGATTCCCCGGACACCCCGCACTACCCCGCCTCGCTCACCAAGCTGATGACCCTGTACCTCCTGTTTGACCGGCTCGGCAACGGCAGCCTCTCTCTCGATCACCGCTTCACGGTGTCCCGGGAAGCAGCCGCCCAGCCACCCACCAAGCTGGGACTGCGCCCCGGCGCCACCATCTCGGCCGAGGAGTGCATCGAAGCGCTCATCGTCAAATCCGCCAATGACATCGCCGTGGTCGTGGCGGAGGGCATTGCCGGCGACGTTCCCGCCTTCGCGGAGATGATGACGGCCAAGGCGCGGGAACTCGGGATGGAGAACACGGTCTTCCGGAACCCCAACGGCCTCCCCAATACGGAGCAGGTGACCACCTCCCGCGATCTTGCCACCCTGGCCACCGCTCTCGTGCAGGACTTCCCGCAGTTCTACCACTACTTTTCCATCCGCACCTGCAAGATTGGCTCCATCACGCTGACCACCCACAACAACTTTCTCGAAATGTTCAATGGCGCGGAAGGTATGAAGACCGGCTACACACATGATGCCGGCTTCAACCTGGTGGCCACGGCCGAGCGTGGCGGCCATCGCCTGGTGGGCGTAATCCTGGGCGCAAAGGGAGCCGCCCGCCGTGACATCACCATGGTCAGCACCATGGACAGCGCCTTCGAACAGATCGGCGTGCCCCAACCCGAGGCCAAGCCCGTAGCGGAACTGCACGTCAAGAAACAGGTGGCTGCCGCGGTGCGCCCCACCCGCACGGTCCGGACGCCAGTCCACCGCGCCAGGGTGGTACGCCGTCACGTTGTCCGGCGGCACAGATCGCGCGCCGCGTAGGCGCTTGACCCGCCGGGCCGCTTCGGCCGGTTGCTTCCAGACTATAGCTTGAACAATTCCCGCAGCCGCCGCGTCTGAACGCGGCTTACCGGGATCTCAGTGTGCTTC
>DATKOS010000076.1:0-5188 GCA_035524535.1 Bryobacteraceae bacterium | reverse complement strand
CCGTCCCAGAGAGCCCGCCGTCTTGGGCCCGGTCGCCGCCGGCCCGCCCTCGCCCGTGCGGAAGAAGCCGAGCGCCGTCACCAGTTGCTCGGCCTGGCTGGTGAGTTCCTCGGTGGTGGAGGCCATCTCCTCGGCCGCCGACGCGTTTTGCTGAATCACCTTTTCCAGTTGCTGCAGCGCCTTGTTGATCTGCTCCGAACCGGTGTCCTGCTCCTTGCTGGCGGCGGTGATTTCCTGCACCAGTTCGGACGTCTTCTGGATGTCGGGAACCAGCTTGTCCAGCATCTCGCCGGCCTTCTCCGAGGCTTTCACCGTGGCGTCGGAGAGCTGGTTGATCTCGCCGGCCGCCTTCTGGCTGCGCTCGGCGAGCTTGCGCACTTCGGCCGCCACCACGGCGAAACCCTTCCCGTGTTCGCCCGCCCGCGCCGCCTCAATGGCCGCGTTGAGCGCCAGCAGGTTCGTCTGCCGCGCGATCTCCTCGATGATCGAGATCTTGCTGGCGATCTCCTTCATGGCCGCCACCGCGCCCATCACGCTCTTGCCGCTCTCCTGCGCATCCTTGGCGGATTTGGCCGCGATGCGCTCGGTCTGTTGCGCGTTGTCGGCGTTCTGCTTGATGTTGGAAACCATCTCTTCCATGGAAGAAGACGCTTCCTCGGCCGACGCCGCCTGCGCCGTGGCGCCATTGGAGACCTGCACCGAGGACGCGCTGATGGCCTGGCTCGCCGAGGCCACCTCGCCCGCGATGCCGCGAATCTCCCCGACCGTGCGCGTCAGGCCCGTTACCATGGCGGCCAGCGCCTGCATCAGCTTGTCCTGCGCGGAACGCTCGCGCACCGCCACCGTGAGGTTCCCCTGGGCGATCTCCTCCGCCGCGGCCGTCACCTCGTTCATGGCCGCCACCAGAGCGTTCAAGTTGTTCTTGATGGCGTTGAAATCCCCGCGATACGTGGTGGCGATCGGCGGCGGGATTTCGCCCTTGCTGATGCGGTCCACGTACTCGGCCGACACCGTCAGCGGCCCAATCACCGCATCCAGCGTGTCGTTGAAACCCTTCACAATCACGCCCCAGCTGCCCGGATACT
This sequence comes from Bryobacteraceae bacterium, assembly GCA_035524535.1. Taxonomy (GTDB): domain Bacteria; phylum Acidobacteriota; class Terriglobia; order Bryobacterales; family Bryobacteraceae; genus BOG-224. The sequence continues at coordinate 4,103 of DATKOS010000076.1, read as the reverse complement.
TCGTCAGGTCCGCGCGCGTCGAAAGTTCCCCGTTGACTCCCGCCTGCGCCAGCCTCTGCACTTCGGCGATCAGCCCATACAACGTGCCAACCACGGTGTTAATGTTCTTCTTCACCACCATGAAATCGCCGTGGTATTCCTGCGTGATCTCCACCAGATCGTCTCCGTGCGAAACCTTGGCCAGAAAGTCCGCCATGACGTTGAGCGGAGTCACTACGGCGTCCAGAGTCTTGTTGACGCCGTCCACGATCTTGCGGAAATCGCCGTGATGCTTGGCCGCGTCGGCGCGGGTCGCCAGCTTGCCCTCCACGGCCGCCGTCACCAGGCCGTTGAAGTCCGAGATGAGCGCCTTCAGGTTGGCGCGCACCTGCTCGATGGTCGCGTTGATGAACGCCTTTTTCCCCGGAAATTGCTCCAGCGGCGCCTCGAAATTGCCCTTCCCGAACTCCGCGATGCACGCCATGGCCTTCTTCTTCACCGCGATGTGTCCGGCCACCATATCGTTCACGCCCTGCGCCATCTGGCGGAACGAGCCCTCGAACTTCTCCGCCGGGATGGCGGCGTCGATATCACCCTTGTTGTGCTCCTCCGACATCCGGTGCATTTCCTGGATGAAGATCTTGACGTTGGCGCGCAGCCTCTCGATGTTCTCGTTGATGAACGCCTTCTTGCCGGGGAACTGTTCGAGCGGCGCCTCGAAGTTGCCCTTGCCGAACTCCGCCACGCACGCCATGGCCTTCTTCTTCACGTCGATGTGGGCCGCCACCATGTCGTTGACGCCCTGCGCCATCTCGCGGTACGCGCCCTGGAACCGCCCGGCCGGCATCATCACGTCGATATCGCCCTTGTTGTGCTCCTCCGACATCCGGTGCATCTCCCGGCCCAGTTCGCCGAGAGCCTCGATGCAGTGGTTGAGCGAGTCCTTCATGGCGTTCAAATCGCCCGGGTACGCCTCCGTGATGCGCGGCGGCAGCGCGCCCTGGGAAATGCGCTCGGCGTAATCGCGGGCGACTTCCAGCGGGCCGGTGAGCGCGTCCAGAATGGCATTGACGCCCTCGATGCCCGCGCGGCTGCTTCCTTCGAACAACTCGGCGCTGCCGCGTTCCTTGAGGCACCCCTGCCGCGCCGCTTGCGCCAGGCGCTGAATCTCCTCCAACAGGCGGGCGTCTCCCGCCCCTGGGCGCCCTTGCGGCGCGCGAGCCGGCGCAGCCAAGCCGCCGGCGCCGGTTCTTTCGCGTTTTCCCTGCTTCTCTACGCTGCGTAACATCGGTTCTGTTTTCCTTTCGAAGGCGCGCCCTCCGCGCCAATTCCCCGCAAGGACAGCGCCGCGCGCCGCCCGCTCCCAGCCAGATGGATGGCGTCCTGCACCAGGCGCTGCGGGTCCAGAATGAGCGCCACGGTTCCATTCCCCAGAATCGTCGCGCCGGACACCATGGGCGCGTCGCGATACAGCCTGCCAATGTTCTTGATGACCGTCTGGTGGTAACCCAGCACGTCGTCCACGGCCAGCCCGTAGCGGCCTTCCTCGGTTTCCACCACCATGATCCGTTCGCGCTCCGGCCGCGGCGCGTCCATCTCGAAATACTCGCTCAGCCGAATGTACGGAATGGTCTGCCCGCGCACGCTGGCCAGACGATTCCCGTGCGCCTCCTCAATCTGCCCGCGCGTAAGCTCCACGCACTCCAGGCTGTTCGCCAGCGGCAGAATGAAGTGCGCCTGCGCCACACGCACCAGCAGCCCGTCAATTATGGCCAGCGTGAGGGGAAGGCGCAGGGTCACGGTCAGGCCGGCGCCGGGCGCGCTGCGCACTTCCACGGAACCGCGCAAGTCCTCCACGCTGCGGCGCACCACATCCATGCCCACACCGCGCCCGGAGATATCGGTGACCTGCCGCGCCGTGGAGAATCCCGGCGCCAGGATCAACTGCAGGACTTCGGCTTCGCTCAGTTCCGCGCCCGCCGCGACCAATCCCTGCTCCACGGCGCGCGCGCGGACGGCCTTGGCGTCCAGGCCCCGCCCGTCGTCACTCACGCGAATCAGGACCTGCGCTCCGGAATGCGACGCGGAAAGGCGGATGGCGGCGCGCGCCGGCTTGCCCACGGCGAGGCGCGCCTCCGGCGTTTCAATGCCATGATCCATGCTGTTGCGGATCAGGTGCACCAGCGGATCGTTGAGGCGCTCGATCACGGTCTTATCGAGCTCCGTATCCGCTCCCTCAATCGTCAGATCGGCTTGCTTGCCGAGCTCCGCGCCCAAGTCGTGCACCAGCCTGCGGAAGCGCTCGAAGGTATTGCGCAGGGGGAGCATGCGGATGCTCATGGAATTGGCGCGCAGTTCGGCCGTCAACCGGTCGATTTCCTCGGAGATGGCGCCGATTTCCGAATCGTCCAGGCGGCTGGAGACCTCGCTCAGGCGCGCCTGTACGGTCACCAGTTCGCCCACCAAGTTCACGAGCTGGTCTAGCTTCTCCGCGGCTACCCGGACGCTGGAGGCAGCAGCGGGCGCCTGGGCGGCGCGCGCCGCCGCCTCGGCGTTGCGTGCGCGCAGCGCGAGGGGCGCGGAAGGGTCCCGGCGTCCCTCGCGCCTCCGGATGGTAAGTTCAGATTCATCCTCCACAAACAGGAACACGTCGCGGATGGCCTGCATCCCCGCCCCGGTCCGCAGCGCGATCTCCCACCCGGCGTAGCAGCGCTCCGGGTCGAGTTCCGCGAGTGGCGGCAAGGCGCGCGCCTCCGCCCTCGCCACCGTCTCCCCCAAGCCACGGAGTTCGCCGAGTAGCAGCAGCGGGTTGGAGCCGTGGATCATCACTTCCGGCCCCGGAGAGAAGCGGAGGAACCAATCCTCGGGTTCCCCCGCCGCACCGTCCTCGCCAGCCTCGCCTTCCCCACTCTCCCGAGGCGGCGCGCTCTCCGCCTCTCCGCTCCACTTCCTCAGGTCGGCCAGGATGCGGCCGGCCTCCGGGCTGCATCCGCCTTCGGGCGCATCGAGCATCCGGCGGATCTCGTCTCCCGCCGCCAGCGCCAGGCGGATGAGCGAAGATTCCACCGCTGCCTCGCCCTTGCGCAAGCGGTCAAACGCCGCTTCGAGCTCATGCGAGAAGCGCGCGATTTCGTCAAACCCGAACATCGCGCCCGAACCTTTTATCGTGTGCAGCGCACGGAAAGCCCGGGCCACCAATTCCGCATCCTCGGGGCGCTCATCCAGCTCCAGCAGCGCGGCTTCCAGATCCCCAAGCAAGTCCCGGGCTTCTTCGCGGAATGTCTGCTCGAATCCGCCCGTCATCCGGCCACCTTCCGCACCACGGCCAGCAGTTGCGCCGCGGTGAAAGGCTTTACGATCCACCCGGTGGCGCCGGCCGCCCTGCCTTCCTGTTTACGCGCTTCCTGGGATTCGGTGGTGAGCATCAGGATGGGCAGTCCGCGCAGCGCTGGATTGGCGCGCGCCCGCCGGATCAGCCCGATGCCGTCCAGATTGGGCATGTTCAGGTCCGTGATCACCACGCTCAGTTGCGGCGAGAGCTTCGCCAGCGCGTCGGCTCCATCCACAGCCTCCAGCACCGTATACCCCGCGCCGGCAAGCGTGAAGCGTACCATTTGGCGGATGCTGGCCGAATCGTCAACGGTCAGGATCACCTTATTCAACCGCGCCTCCCGCTTCCATCAGGCCGCCCACTTCCGGAAAGCCCAGTGCGCCCGCGAAGCCCGAGTCGCGGATGGCCTTCTCCGCGTCTTCCGAAGCGCGGACGCGAATAGAGGCGCCCTTGTCGCGGCCCTCCCGCGCGGCCGCCCAAATTAGCTGCATGGCGGCCACATCCACGGCGGTGGCCTCCTGGAAATCCACCTCCAAGTCCTGGCCGGATCGTAACCAGTCAAGCAGCGCCTCCTTCAATTGCTCCGCGGTGGAAAAGGCCACCGGAGCAGCGAGGCGGATACGCCATGGGTTCAGGTCGCGATGGATGGTCATGGGCCGCGTTTCACTTCCCATATCGGCGCTTCTTGAGAATAGGTTTAGTTAGAACCAAAAAAGAATTCCAGCATTAAATCGGGGGGGGCGCGGCCGATATGGCTGGCATGAGGATTCCGCGCGCCCTCGCCGCGCGCCCC
>DATKOS010000075.1:0-7569 GCA_035524535.1 Bryobacteraceae bacterium | reverse complement strand
CGATAAGGATGCGGCACTCTTCCAACTTCCGGCGCGCTTGCTCCTGGTTCATTCCGCCGCTCCCAGTCCGCGCTTCAATTCGCGCGTGAAGGATTCGAGCTGAATCTCAAGCGACGGATTATCCGCGTTGCGTTCGATCATCCGGACAAACGCGCTGCCCACCACCACGGCGTCCGCCAGCCGTCCCGCTTCGGCCGCCTGCTCCGGCGTGGAAATGCCGAAACCCAGGGCCAGCGGCAGCGTCGTGACCGCCCGAACCGCCCGCACCAGCGCTCCCGCCGACGCCGAAAAATCGCTGCGCTCCCCGGTGACGCCCGTGCGGGAAACCAAATAGACGAAGCCCGTGGAATACTTCGCCACAAGTTGCAGGCGGCGCTCCGTGCTGGTGGGCGCGGCCAGGAATACCGTGTCCAGGCCGCTGGCGTGCATCGCGGCGGCGTAATCCCCCGCTTCCTCCACCGAAGCATCCGTCAGCAGGCAGCCGTCGACGCCGTGCGAGGCTGCCTCCGCGGCAAGGCGCTTGAGGCCGTACCGAAGCACCGGATTCAGGTAGGTGAACAGCAGCAGCGGCGCGTCCGAGCGCGCGCGAATCTGGGCGGCGATTTCGAGCACCGCCTTGAGGCTGGTCCCGGCCGCCAGCGCGCGCTCGCCGGCGCGCTGAATCACCGGGCCGTCGGCGATGGGGTCGGAGAACGGAACGCCCAATTCAATCAGGTCCGCGCCGCCGCGCACCAGGGCTTCCACAAGGTCCGCGGTGCGCTCGGGCGCCGGATCGCCGGCCGTAATGTAGGCGATCAACCCCTTGCGCCGCTCCGTTTTCAGGCGTTCGAAAAGCTGGCCAATGCGCGTCATGCCTTTTCCAGCTCCGCCTGGTCCAACTCCGGAATGTTCTCGCGATAGATGTCGATGTCTTTATCGCCGCGCCCGGACACATTCACCAGGAACGTCTCACCCTTGGCGCCGGGCGCGCGCCGCACCGCTTCCGCAATTCCATGGGCGGATTCGAGGGCCGGGATGATGCCCTCGGTGCGCGAGAGCAGCCGCGCCGCGGCCAGAGCATCTTCGTCCGAGCACGCCACGTATTCCGCGCGCTTCAGATCGTGCAGCCAGGCGTGCTCCGGGCCGATCATGGCGTAATCCAGACCGGCGGAAACCGAGTGCGTGGTCAGCACCTGGCCGTCTTCATCCTGCAAGAGATAACTGTACGCGCCTTGCAGCACGCCCGGAGCGCCGCCCCGGAAGCGCGCCGCGTGCTCGCCCGGCTTTTCCCCGCGGCCGCCCGCCTCCACGCCGACAAGCTTCACGGCGGCGTCCGGCGCGAAGGCGTGAAAAATACCGATGGCGTTGGAACCGCCGCCCACGCAGGCGAACACCGCGTCCGGAAGCCTGCCCGCGCTTTCCAGCATCTGGCGGCGCGCCTCCATGCCGATCACCTTTTGGAAATCGCGCACCATCATGGGATAGGGATGCGACCCGAGCGCGGAGCCCAGCAGATAATAGGTCTCTCCCACGTTCGTCACCCAGTCGCGCATGGCTTCGCTGATGGCATCCTTCAGCGTGCGGCTGCCGGAATCCACTCCCACCACCTTGGCGCCAAGCAGCTTCATGCGGAAAACGTTGAGGCGCTGCCGCCGCATGTCCTCCGTGCCCATGTAGACCACGCACTCCAAGCCCAGCAGCGCGCACACGGTGGCGGTGGCCACGCCGTGCTGTCCGGCGCCGGTTTCCGCGATGATACGGCGCTTGCCCATGCGCCGCGCCACCAGCGCCTGGCCCAGGCAGTTGTTGATCTTGTGCGCGCCGGTGTGTAGCAGGTCCTCGCGCTTCAGGTAAATGTCCGCGCCGCCTAGCGCCTCGCTCAGCCGCCGCGCGGGCCACAGCGCGGTAGGCCGCCCGGCATAGTTGCGCAAAAGCTCCGCCAGTTCGGATTGAAACGCGGGATCTTCGCGCGCCGCCAGGTATGCCTTCTCCAACTCCTCAATGGGCGCCATGAGCACTTCCGGCACGAACCGCCCGCCGTAGGGCCCGAAGTGCCCGCCGGAATCCGGTTGCGGCGTCACGCCAACAGCGCCGCCCGGGCCGCTTGCAGAAACTCTTTCATCTTTCTCAAGTCCTTCTTGCCGGGAGCGCTCTCAATGCGCGAACACGCGTCCACGCCCCACGGGTGCGCCAGTTCCACGGCGCGCGCCACGTTGGTAGCGTCTAACCCGCCCGCCAGAATCACGCGCACGGCCAGTCCCCGGGCCTTGCTCCAATCGAAGCTCTTGCCGGCGCCGCCGTATAAATGCCCGGCCGGACCGTCGAACAGCAGCGCTTCCGCCGCGCCCCCATGGAACGCGGACAGGTCCAGATCCGGCGTCACGTTGACGCTCTTCCACACCGCCATTCCGGACGGGTAATCCTTGTCCGATTCCACGCCGTGCAATTGGGCCACGTCCAGCGCGGCCTGGCGCGCCAGCTTCTCCACGCGCTCCCGCGGCTCATTCACAAACACGCCCACCCTGCGCACGCCCGCCGCCGTCGCGATGGACGCCGCGCGCTCCGGCTCCACATAGCGCGAGCTGCGCGGATAGAAGTTGAACCCGATGGCGTTGGCCCCGCCTTCCACGGCGGCGTCCGCGTCTTCCTGGTTGGTGATGCCGCAGACCTTGAGGATCATGCCGCCGCCAGCCTTGCCAAAGCCGCCGCGGGGTCGCCCGACTTCATCAGATGCTCGCCCACCAGGAACGCCGTGTAACCGGCCGCGCGCAGCCGCGCGATATCGCCGGGTTCATGAATGCCGCTCTCGGTTACGCGAAGCACGCCGGCCGGAAAATGCTCCGCCAGCCGCAGGGACGTTTCCAGCGTGACCTCAAAGGTAGTCAGATCGCGGTTGTTCACGCCGATCAGATCCGCGCCGGACGCCAGCGCTGCACTCAGCTCGCGGCGGTTGTGCACTTCCACCAGCGCCGCCATCCGCCAGCGCACGGCCGCTTCCCGGAAATCGCGCATCTCGCGCTCCGTGAGGATCGCGGCAATCAGCAGGATGGCGTCGGCGCCGTGAGCGGCGGCTTCCACAATCTGCGACTCCTCCACGGTGAAATCCTTGCGCAGCGCGGGCAGCGCCGTGGCCGCTCGCGCCTCTTCCAAATCCGCCAGACTGCCCTGAAAGAAGTCCTTGTCCGTGAGAACCGACAACGCCGCGGCCCCGCCGCGCTCGTAAGCTCGCGCATTGCGAGCGGCGTCATAATCCGCGGAGAGAGCGCCCTTGCTCGGTGAGGCTTTCTTGGATTCGGCAATGATGGCGGGCGTGCGCGCCGCCAGCGCGGCGCGGAAATCGCGTCGTCCGGCCAGGCGCGCCTCGGCCCGCGCTTCCACATCCGCAACCTGGCGCGGCCCCTCGGCAAGCTCTTCGCGCTTCCTGGCCACAATGCGGGCCAGGATGTCTGGAACAGTCTCAATCAATGGCGTTTCTTTATGTTAGCAAGGGCGGCCAGTGGCAGGTGAGCGCCGCGCGCTTCGCACGCATGGCCGCGAACGCGGGCCGTATTCAAACCAGGCGCGGGCCGAGGCCGCTGACTCATCGAATCACGCAGCCGGATCCCCGTGTGACTCCGGCGCACGGGAACCTGGACTCGGCCCGCTCTCCCTTAAGCCAGCGCTAGTTTGACTCGCTCGGCAAGGCGCGTCGCCGTGTACGGTTTCTGCACGAACCCCGAGACGCGCTGCCCGGCGAACACGGACATCGCCTCGGCTTCACTGAACCCGCTAGAGATTAGCACCTTGATGTCCGGGCGAATGCGGCGCAGAGCGGGAAGCGCCTCCTCCCCGCTCATCCGCGGCATGCTCAGGTCTAGAATCACCAGGGCAATCTCGCCGGGGTGGCGCTTGCACAAGTCCACCGCGGCCTCCCCGCCGTCCGCTATCAGCACCGCGTAGCCGTGGCGCTCCAGCGCCGTCTTGGCCATCGCCCGCACCACCGCCTCATCATCCACAATCAGAACCGTGCCGGAACCCCGCAACGCGGTTCGCACGGGCACGCTCGCGCCTCTTCCCGCGGGAGCGGCCGACGCCGGGAAGAAAGCCGTAAACATGCTTCCCCGGCCCGGCTCGCTCTCCACAATCACCGCGCCGCGATGCCCCCGCATAATGCCGGCCACCGCCGCCAACCCGAGCCCGCGCCCCGTGAACTTGGTGGAGAAGAAAGGGTCGAAGATCTTCCGCTTCGTGGCTTCGTCCATGCCGCTGCCCGTATCGCGAACCTCCAGGTAAGCGAACGGCCCCGTCTGGAGCGTCTGCCACTCGGGGTGCGCCTGAAGGAACGCCTCATCCACCTGCCGCACGCCCGTCTTGATGGTAATCAGGCCGTCATGGCTCCCAATAGCCTCCGCCGCATTCAGCGTGAGATTCATAAACACCTGCTGCACCTGGCCGCGGTCCGCTTCAATCGAAGGCATTTCGCTCGCCAGATCCAGATGCAGCGCGATCTTCTTGGAGATCGACGTCCTCACAAGATCCACAATCTCCGGGATCATCTGCGTCAGGTTCAAAGCTTCCAGCAGGAATCGGCCGCGCCCGGAATAGGCCAGCATCTGGCGCGTGAGGTGCGCGGCCTGTTCTCCGGTCTTCACCACGGAGCGGATGAGCGAGACCGCTTCGTGATCGGCCGGCAGCAATTCCTCCGCCAGACTCGCGCCGCCGATAATGCCCACTAGCAGGTTATTGAAATCATGCGCCACGCCGCCGGCCAGCAACCCAAGGCTCTCCAGTTTCTGCGCCTGCCGCAGCCGCTCTTCGGCCTGCTTCTGTTCGGTGATATCGCGCGCCACCACCACCGCGCCCACAATCTCTCCCTTGGTGTCGCGTATGGGTCCAAAGCTGTAACTGCCCACCCAGCTCTCTCCGGTGTCCTTGCGCCGCAGCGAGTACTCCACGTTCGTTGCGGTCTCCCCGCGCAGGGCGCGCGGCACGGACCACATGTCCAGCGGCGCCACCGAGCCATCCGGCAGGAACGCGTCCATCAGCTTCGGGTATTCCGTCAGCGTCCTGGCGCATTCGTCCTTGCCCGCGAATCGGTAGAATCGCGCGAAGGCCTCGTTAAATTCGACGTAGCGCCCTTCTTTATCGGCAATGAACACCGCGTCGGTCATGCTCGCAAGCGCCGCTTCCAGTTTGGCGCGGCTTTCGCGCAGCGCTTCCTCGGCCCCCCTGCGGTCCGTCAGATCCAGAATGGTATAAGCGAAGCGCGGCCTCCCTAGCGAGCCGTCGCCCAAATAGCTCGCCGTGGCCAGCAGCCAGCGGTCGCGCCCGGCCGCATCGCGCCGCGCGTATTCGGCGGAAACCGCCTGGCCGGTCTTGCGGCTTTGTCGGTAAAGAGCCAGCCAGTCCCGCATCGCTTCGGCGGAGGCGCCGGTCTCCATGCCTGTCTTCCCGGCGATCTCGCTCGCGTCGATGCCGTACATCTCCGCCGCCGCCTTGTTGCAGGAGAGGTGCACAATCGCCTCGCCGTCAATCTCCACAATGCCGCGCATCACGCCCGCGCTGTCGTAGAAGCTCTGCAGGAAAGCTTCCCGCTCCTGGAGGACTTCGGCGGCCCGGCGCTTCTCCTCCACGTCGCGGAAAACAAGCACCACGCCGGCCGCTTGCCCCAAGCCGTCGCGTATGGGCGCCGCGCTGTCCTCAATCGGGATCTCGCGCCCTTGCCGGGAAACCAGCGCCATGTCGTCCGCCAGCGGCGCCGCGCGTTCCTCGCGCAGAACCTGGGCTACGATGTCGTCCGCGAGTTCGTGCGTCCGCTGGCTCACAAGGCGCAGCACGGCGGCGGAAGGCTGGCCCACCGCCTCCTCCTCCGTCCAGCCCGTCAGCCGGGCGGCCGCCGGATTCAACAGCGTAATCCTGCCCGCCGCGTCCGTGGCCACCACCGCGTCGCCAATGCTCCGCAGCGTGGTGCGCAGCAGCTCGTGCTGGGCCGCGAGAGCTTGCTCCGTACGCTTGCGCTCCGTGATATCGCGCCACTGCGTGGAGGCGCCATCCTGGAAAGGGTAGATGTAGCTCTCCACCCACGTCCCGAGAACGTTCGAGCGGCGCTCCACAATCACCGGCCGGCCCGATTCCCAGGCCCGGCGGCAAGCTTCTTGAAAGCCGGTGTCGGCGTCGCCAGGGAATAGATCCCACATCGACTTCCCCAGCATCTCCTCGGCTGTCATGCCCAGCGCCTCGGCGGCGCGTCTGCTCACGTAGGTATAGCGGAACTCCTTGTCGAACGCCACCACCGGGTCGGCGATGCTTTCGAGAATGTCCGCCGGGCTGCGCCGGCCATCGAGACGAGCGGGGTGATCCATCGGGCGCTTCGGAACGCTAGATTTCCACCGATAGTCGATTCTACCGGAATTGCGGGCGCGCATAGACGCCCTTCAAGAGCTCCATCAGGGGAAACCTCGAGAGCGGTCCGCGGCATGACCTCCGCACCGGCCCGCGGTCAGCGCGCGGTCAGCGCGGCGAGGCCCGATTGCTACAGACTGCTATGATGAAAATCTCGCCGCATGATTGTCGAGGTCAACACCGCCCGCTTCGATTCCATCACGCTCGATAACGGCGCCACGGTAGCCCCGGTGGAAGTGGCCTACGAAACCTACGGCGCGCTGAACCCGGCCAGGAGCAACGCCATCCTGATTCTCCACGCCTGGACCGGGGACGCCCACGCCGCCGGCATCAGCCACGAGACCGCCAAGCCCGGCTGGTGGGACAACATGATCGGCCCCGGCAAGGCCTTCGACACGAACAAGTACTTCGTGATCTGTTCCAACGTGCTGAGCGGCTGCAACGGCACAACGGGGCCTTCCTCCGTTGACCCCGCCACCGGCTGCCCTTACGCCATGACGTTTCCCGTGACCACCATCGGCGACATGGTGCGCCTGCAGCGGATGCTCATCGATTCGATGGGCATTGAGCGGCTGCTCGCCGTGGCGGGCGGCTCCATGGGCGGCATGCAGGCCCTGGAATGGGCCGTGGACTACCCCGAACGGGTGGTCTGCTGCTTGCCCATCGCCACGACGTGGCGCCACAGCGCCCAGCAGATCGCCTTCAACGAAGTGGGACGCCAGGCCATCATCGCCGACCCCGACTGGAACGAAGGCGATTATTACGACCTGAAGCCCCCGGGCCGAGGCCTGGCCGTGGCGCGCATGGTCGGCCACATCACCTACATGAGCGACGAGAGCATGCGCGAGAAATTCGGACGCCGCCTGCGCAAGCCCGATCAGTTTGAGGTCGAAAGCTATTTGACCTATCGCGGCTACAAATTCGTCGACCGCTTCGACGCGAATTCCTATATCTACATCACCCGCGCCATGGACACCTTCGACCTGACTCAGCGCGGTACGCTGGCTTCCCTGTTCGACAAAGGCCCGCGCTTCCTGGTCATGAGCTTTACGTCGGACTGGCTCTATCCGCCCTACCAGTCACTTGAAATCGTCAGCGCCTTGCGCAGCCGCAATTGCGACGTGGCCTACTGTAACCTCGAATCGCGCTACGGCCACGACGCGTTTCTGGTGGAAGCCGAGGAGCAGACCGCTTTGGTGCGCGGCTTCC
>DATKOS010000074.1:0-7416 GCA_035524535.1 Bryobacteraceae bacterium | reverse complement strand
GTGGCGAATTCGGACCTGGCGGGCTTCACCGAGCGCGAGCGGCTGCTCATCGCCAGCCTCTGCCGCTACCACCGGAAGTCGCTGCCCAACACGGTGCACGGCGCATACCAGGCGCTGGGCCCGGAGGAGCGCCGCACGTTGCTGCTGGCCATCCCGCTGCTGCGCCTGGCGGACAACCTGGGCCACGGCGAGGAGCAGCGCGTCAGCGCCGTGGAGTGCCACCTGCGCAATGGCGAGGTGGTCCTCGAAGTTCGCGCGCGCGGCGATATCGACTTGGAGCAGTGGGGTGCCGAGCGCGCGGGCGAGGCGTTCCGCCAGTTCTACGGCCGGGACATCCGCGTGGCCCGCGTGGATTGACGCGCGCGGCGCCGGCTACTTGGCGCTGCGGGTTTGCTCCCGGGCGGCTTTCGACGCCAGTTCGTCGCAGCGGTTGTTGTCCGTGTGGCTGGCGTGGCCCTTCGTCCAGAGCCAGGTAGTCCTGTGCCGGGCGACCAGCCCGTCCAACTCTTCCCACAGGTCCTGGTTGATCACGGGCTTGCCCGCCGCGGTCTTCCACCCGTTGCGCTTCCAATTGCGGATCCAGGAGGTGATGCCGTTCTTCAGGTACTCCGAGTCGGTTACGATCTCCACTTCGCACTCTTCCTGCAGTTGGCCCAAGGCTTCTATGGCCGCGCGCAGTTCCATGCGGTTGTTGGTGGTATAACGCTCCGAGCCCCAGATCTCCTTTTGGTGCTCATTGAAGCGGAGTATGGCGGCCCAGCCGCCCAGCCCCGGGTTCCCGAGGCAGGCGCCGTCCGTGATGATCTGGATCTTCTTCATGGAACCGGCGTCAGCTCCGCTTGGAAGAACCGGTCCACGAGGCCTATGATTTCAGAGCTCTCGTGCGCGTGGTAAATGGAAGCGCGAAGCTGCGCTCCGCCGCGAATGCCGTGGGTGAAGTATGTGGCGAATTGCTTCATCTTGCCGATCGTGTCTTTTTCCTCGCGGGCGCTGAGCATATCGTAATAGCGCCGCATCATCGCGTAGCGGTCGCTTTGCGTGGGTTCGTCGTAAGCGCCGGTCTCCAGGTATTGCGCAATCTGCCGGAAGATCCACGGATTGTAGGAAGCCGCGCGGCCTATCATCACGGCGTCGCAGCCGGTCTCCCGCGCCATGCGCACCGCATCCTCGGGCGTGACAATGTCTCCGTTGCCGATCACCGGGATCTTCACGGCGGCCTTCAGTTCGCCGATGAGGCGCCAGTCCGCCTGCCCGCTGTATCCCTGGGCTCGCGTGCGCGGGTGCAGCGCGATGGCCTGCAGCCCGCAATCCTCCGCCAGGCGGCCCATCCTGGTGGCCACCAGATCGTCCGCGTCCCAGCCGGCGAGGCACTTCAGCGTCAGCGGAATGGAGATGGCCTGGCGCACCGTGCGCAGCAGGCGCTCCACCAGAGGCAGGTCGCGCAGCAGGCCGGAGCCGCCGTTGCACTTCACCACCTTGTTTACCGGGCAGCCGAAGTTGATGTCCACCACGTCGAAGCCCAGGTCCTGGCAAACGCGCGCGGCCTCGGCCATTACCGCCGGGTCGGCGCCAAAAAGCTGCGCGGAGATAGGGCGCTCCTCGGGGTCGAAGGCCAGGTAGCGCATGGTCTTGGTGGGCTTGCGCGCGCCCTGCGATGCGCTGATGCCGTGGGAGCTGGTGAACTCAGTCATCAGCAGGCCGCAGGAGCCCAGGTCGCGGATGAAGCGGCGGAACACCGTATCCGTCACGCCGGCCATGGGCGCAAGCACGGTGGCTGGCGAAACGCGCACCGGGCCGATGGCGAAGCTGGCGGGAAAAAGCTGCATGATCGATTTCTTAATCTTAACTTGATGCGCGCTGCCGTCGCCCGTATGGGGTTGAACGGGGACGACGGAAGGCTAAGCGGGGAACTCGGATGGGGGAAACGGGCTCGGTGTCCGGGGCGTCACAAGAGTTGTAGAGAGCGCACATGAAGAAGCTACAAGTGGCGCTGCTGGTGGGCGTGGGGGCCATCGGCGGCATTCTGCTTTCCATGCTGATTTCGCGCCCGCGCGCCGCGCCGCCCGTAACGGTTGCCAGCGCCCCGGCCGCCGTTCCGAGCGCCCCGGCCATGGCAAGCGCCCCAGCCGCGCCTCCCGAGCCGCTCCCGGTGGCGGCGCCGGAGAAACCGTCGCCCGTGCCGGTACGTCCTGTTCGCAAGGAGAGGGAAACTAAGAACCGTACACCGGTCGCCCCGGTTTCTGCCGCTTCGGCGATGGCCGGCCCGAACGGCGCGGATAGCGCCGTTCAGTCGCCTCCAACCCCAGCCGCACTGCCGGACGCTTCCATCCCTGCCGCGGCTCCCGTTTCCGCGCCGCCGGTAGCTGTTGTTCCCGCGCGCCCCGCTGCGGAATCCGCGCCTCCGCCCGCTCCCTCCGCGCCTCCCCAGGTGACGCTGAACGCCGGAACCACCGTTCCGGTGCGCCTGGTGGACGGCCTTTCCACGGAGCGGAACCATCCCGGCGATTCCTTCAATGCCACGCTCGATCAGGAGCTGGTGGCCGGAGGCTTCGTGATCGCGGAGAAGGGCGCGCGGGCGGAGGGGCGCGTGACGGCGGTGGACCGCGGCGCAAAGCTGTCGGGCAACGCCATCCTCACCGTGGAATTGACGCGGATTCACTTGTCCGATGGCCAGACGCTGAACCTGACCACCGACAGCTATGTCAGGCACGGCCCGGAGGTGAAGAGCAAGACCGTGACCAAGATCGGCGCCGGCGCCATCATCGGCGCCGTGATTGGAGGCATTGCGGGTGGAGGAAAGGGCGCGGCCATCGGCGCGGGCGCGGGCGGCGGGGCCGGGGCGGGGGCGGTAGCGCTGGGCGCGGATACGCCGGCCACGCTACCATCCGAAACGCGCATCGACTTCCGGATCAATCGCCCGGTGACCGTCACGGAACGCGCGCCGTAAGCCGGGCGCGCAAATGCCAGGCACGCACCTCGCGGTTAGAGCGCTTCCAGCACTTTGGGCGCGTGGCCGGCGGCCTTCACGTGCGAGTAGATCTTCTCGATCTTCCCGTCGGCGCCGATAAGGAACGTGCTGCGCACAATGCCCATGCTTTTCTTGCCGTACATGTTCTTCTCGCGCCACACGCCGTAGGCCTCCGCCGCCGCCTTCTCCTCATCGGCCAGTAGCGTGAACGGCAGGTTGTACTTCTTCTTGAATTTGGCTTGAGCCTCGGGCGTGTCCGGAGAAACACCCACCACGGCGGCCCCTTTCCTGGCGAACGCCTGGATGCTGTCGCGAAATTCGCAGGCCTCCGTGGTGCAGCCCGGCGTATCGGCGCGCGGATAAAAATAAAGCACCACGCGCTGGCCTTTCAGATCGGAGAGCTTGAACTTTTCTCCGGTATCCGTCAGTAGCCGGATTTCCGGCGCTTTGTCGCCTGCTTGCAGCATCGCATCACCCCAGCTTCTTCTTGAATAGCTCCGTCACCACCGCCACGTTGGCTTGGCCGCGCGTGGCGCGCATCACCTGGCCCACCAGGAAGTTCAGCACCGTGGTCTTGCCGCCGCGGTATTGCTCCACCTGCTTGGCGTTGGCGGCGATGGCTTCCTCCACCGCTTTCTCCAGGGCGCCCGTGTCGCTGATCTGCTTGAGTCCGTCTCTCTCCGCGATGGCGGCGGCGGATAGGCCGCTCTCCGCCATCTTGGGAAAAATCTCCTTCGCCAGCTTGCCGGAGATTTCGCCCTTGGCCAGCAGACCCACCAATTCGCCCAATTGCGCGGCGGTGACGGGCGAATCGGCGATGGTCCGGTTCGCGGCCTTCAGCAGTCCCATTAGGTCGCCCATCACCCAGTGCGCGGCGGTCTTGGCATCGCCGGACGCGGTCGCCACGGATTCAAAGTACTCGGCGGTGGCGCGGTCGGCGGTAAGCACCCCGGCGTCGTATTCGCTCAGACCATATTCCTTCAGGAATCGCGCGCGCTTGGCCGTGGGCAACTCGGGCATGGAGGCGCGCAATTCGTCGATCCACGCCTGCTCGAACTGCAGCGGCAGCAGATCGGGCTCGGGGAAGTAGCGGTAGTCGTGAGCGTGCTCCTTGCTGCGCATGCCCGCGGTTTCGTCCGTATCGGGATTGTAGAGGCGCGTCTCCTGCTCCACGCGTCCGCCGCTCTCCACAATGGCCACCTGGCGCGCGATTTCGTATTCCAGCGCCGCCTTCAGGAAGCGGAACGAATTCAAATTCTTGATCTCCGCGCGCGTGCCGAACTGCTCCACGCCCTTCAAGCGCACGGAGACGTTGGCGTCGCAGCGCAGGTGCCCCTTTTCCATGTCGCACGTGGAGATCTCAATGAACTGGAGTGTCTGCTTGATCTCGGTGAGGTAGGCGTAGGCCTCCTCCGGGCTGCGCATATCCGGCTCGCTGACGATTTCGATGAGCGGCGTGCCGGAGCGGTTCAGGTCCACGTAGGAATACTTGTCGGAATCCCGGAAGCCCTCGTGGACGCTCTTGCCGGCGTCGTCCTCCATGTGCACGCGCGTGACGCCGATGCGCTTGACGGCGCCATCCACCACGATATCCACCCAGCCGTGCTCGGCCAGCGGCTCATCGTACATGGAAATCTGATAGCCCTTGGGCAGATCCGGATAGAAGTAGTTCTTGCGCGCGAAGCGGGACTTTGTGCGGATCTCGCAGTTCAGCGCGAGCGATGCTCTTACGGCCAGTTCCACGGCTTGGCGGCTCAGCACCGGCAGCGCGCCGGGCAGGCCCAGGCACACCGGGCACACGTTGTCGTTGGGCGGCGCTCCGAAACTGGTGGGACAGCCGCAGAAAATCTTGGTGGCGGTGGCGAGTTGAACGTGGACTTCCAGGCCGATTACCGGCTGGTAGCGGGCAATCGCTTCCGCGGAAGCCAGCGATGGGGCTGAGGTGGACATGCGTGTTCTTCCATTATAGTGGCGGCGCCGGCGGCAGCTTCTTTTGCAATTCGCGGACGAAGTTCTGCAGCGCCTGGCGGTCCGCGGATTGCCACTTCACCACGATGAAGTAGCGCCCCCTGCTGAAGAAAATGGTGTCCGCGGATGGCTGCCAGCGCTGCGAGAGCGTCGTGCCCACGGTGTCGGAATCGAGCGTGTACTCGCGCGCTTCCAGCTTGCCGGGGCCTTCATAGGCGGCCGTAATCAGGCTGGTGACGGCGGTGCGTGGCACTGGATCGGGGGCGTCCGAAACGGGTGTGTTCGTCAGCGCCGTGCGCGTCCAAACGCCGGCCACGCTGGGCGCGAAAAGGTCGAGCGGCGGCGCGCTCTTCTGGCAGGCGGCGAGGCACAGCGCGAGAGCAAGACAGGCGAAGCGCATCAATCCGATTGTGGCATGAAGGCGCGAAGACGGATGCTACCATCGGATTCATGGCGCGATACAAGCTCGCGAAGAAGAAGGAAAACCGCCCGCCCGTGCCGAAGGCGGGGCTGCCTTGCGTGATCCTGGCGCTGATGGGCTTCTTGGCGGTCATGCTGTTCCTGTACTTCGCGATGAGAGGGTTCGCGCCGGGAAAATGATGCGAAGCGACGGAAGACAACTGGAGCAAATGCGGCCGGTGGAAATCGTCACCGGTTTTCTGAAGACGGCGGAGGGCTCCGCGCTCATCAAGGTGGGGAACACGCAGGTGCTGTGCGCGGCCACCGTGGAAGACGGCGTGCCCGTGTTCCTTCGCAATTCGGGCAAGGGCTGGGTGACGGCGGAGTACGCCATGCTGCCGCGCGCCACCGCCAAGCGGACCCCGCGCGAGATTACCAAGGGCCGGCCCTCGGGGCGCACGCACGAAATCCAGCGCCTGATCGGGCGCTCCATGCGCGCGGTGGTTGACACCGCCGCGCTCGGTGAGCGCACCGTGGTGCTGGATTGCGACGTGCTTCAGGCCGATGGCGGCACGCGCACCGCCGCCATTACCGGGGCCTTCGTGGCCTTGGGGCTCGCATTGCGCCAACTGGTGGACTTCCGCGCGCTGAAGGCCATGCCGCTGCGGGATTACGTGGCCGCCACCAGTGTAGGCATCGTCGGCGGCAAGCCCATGCTGGATCTTTGCTACGAAGAGGATTCGCAAGCCGACGTGGACATGAACGTAGTCATGACCGGCGGCGGCAAGTTCATTGAAGTGCAGGCCACCGCCGAGCACGCGCCCTTTGATGACGCGGAGATGGCCCGTCTCCTGGACCTGGCGCGCGCCGGAATCGCCGACCTGGTGGCCTTGCAAAAGCAGGCGGTCGCTCTTTGACGCGGCTGTTCTGCGCCACCGGCAACCCCGGGAAGATTCGCGAGTTTCGCATGGCCGCGGGCGCCGCGCCGGTGGATATCGAATTGTTGCCGGGGTTCCGCGAAATGCCCGCTTGCGTGGAGGATGGCGCGACTTTCGAAGAAAACGCCATCATCAAGGCGCGCCACTACGCCGGTTTGGCGAAAGGCATCGAGGAGCGCTTCCTGCTCTTCGCCGACGATTCCGGCCTGGAAGTGGACGCCCTCGGCGGGGCGCCCGGCGTCTATTCCGCGCGCTACTGCGGGCATCACGGCGACGACCTGGCGAACAACCGCCTGCTGATCGCCAATCTGCAAGGCGTGGAGAACCGCCGCGCGCGCTTCGTCTGCGCCATCGCGCTGGTGGAAGGCGCGGAGTTGCGCGGCGTGTACCGCGGCGCGGTGGAAGGGCTGATTGTGGATGAACCACGCGGCGCGGGCGGCTTCGGTTACGACCCGCATTTCTTCTACCCTCCCTTCGGCTGCACGTTCGGCGAGGCCGGCGCGGAACGGAAATTCGCCGTGAGCCACCGCGGCCAGGCGCTGCGCGCGATGCTGGCGGCCCTCTAGCCGCGCCGCCGGACGCCCTTTCGGGGCGCATGCGATAATGAGCCCAGAGAGAGGGGACGGCGCATGGCGCGTTACATCCACTATTCCCGCTATACCGGCGAGGACCTCGGTATCGATGCGGACGACCTCCTCAAAGCCCTGGCCGATTTTCTCCTCGAAAGCGGCTTCAACACCCAGTACTCGCCCTTCGGCGATGGGAACGAACGCACGCTGGAGGATTTGAAAGAGGCCATCCGCCAGGCGCTCGAATCGGGCGAACTCTTCGACGAGGACCATCTGCGGGAGATGATGGAGCAAATGCAGTCGCTCACCTCGGACCAGATGGATCAGCTTCTGGAACGCCTGGTCCAGAAGATGGTGGATGAGGGGCAGATCAGCATTGACGACCCCTCCAACCCCTCGGCCCCGCGCGGCGGCGCAAGCCAAGGCCCGGACTCGCGCGTGAAATTCGAAGTCACGGACAAGTCGCTGGACTTCCTCGGCTTCAAAACGCTCAAGGACCTTCTCGGCTCGCTCGGCAAATCCAGCTTCGGGCGGCACGATACGCGCGACATGGCCACGGGCATCGAGGCTTCCG
>DATKOS010000073.1:0-3322 GCA_035524535.1 Bryobacteraceae bacterium | reverse complement strand
TGCGGCTGGAGCGCGAGCAGTTCCGTTCGCCGCTGCTGGCCGAATTGCGGGCCTCCCTGGATACAGACGGCGTAGCGCCCTCCCGGCGCATGGCGCGGCTCGGGCGGATTGTGGATTACCTGGATTCCCGGGACCATCTAGCCGTGCGCCTGCTGGAACCGTTCATTTTCTGGACCGTGCATCTGGCGTTTTCCGTGGAAGCCTGGCGCCGCGAATCCGGCCCGGCGGTGGAGCGCTGGCTGCGGGCGGTGGGCGAAATGGAAGCGCTGTGCTCGCTTGCCGGCCACGCGTTCGAGCATCCCGCCGATCCGTTCCCCGAATTCGTGGAGGGCGGACCGGCGATCGAGGCGGAAGGCATTGGACACCCGCTGATCCCGGAAGACCGCGTGGTGCGCAATGACGTGAGCCTTGGCGGCCAACTGCGCCTGCTGGTGGTGAGCGGCTCCAACATGTCCGGCAAGAGCACGCTGCTGCGCACGCTGGGGGTGAACGCCGTGTTGGCGCAGGCGGGAGCGCCGGTGCGGGCGCGGAGCTTGCGCCTTTCCCCGCTGGCGGTGGGGGCATCCATTCAGGTCACGGACTCGCTTCAGGACGGGGTGTCGCGCTTCTACGCGGAAATCCTGCGCCTGCGGCAGATTCTGGACGCGGCGGCAAGCGGCCCCTTGCCGGTGCTCTTTCTGGTGGATGAATTCCTGCACGGCACGAACTCGCACGACCGGCGCATCGGCGCGGATGCCCTGGTACGCGGCCTGGTGAAGCGCGGCGCCATCGGCCTGATCACCACCCACGACCTGGCGCTCGCGGGCATTGCCGAGAGCATGGGCGCCGCCGCCAACGTTCACTTCGAAGACCGCATCGAAGACGGAAAAGTGCTCTTCGACTACCTGATGCACGCCGGCGTGGTCCGCAAGAGCAACGCCATCGAGTTGATGCGCTCCGTGGGGCTGGAGATTTGACTTCGGCGGAAGTCCGGGAGTTGGCGAGCGCTTGCGGTTTTGAACTGGCGGGCGTGGCGGCGGCGCTGCCCGCGGAGGACAGCGCGCGCAACCGCGCCTGGGTGAATGCCGGCTTCGCCGGGGAGATGCGCTACCTGACGGACCATCGCGCGGCTTTGCGCGAAGATCCGCGCCACTTGTTGGCTTCGGCGCGTTCCGTCATTTGCGTGGGCAAGCTGTACAACACGCCGCGGCCTTATTCCACAAGCTATGGCGCCACGGAGCTGGCCTGGATCTCGCGCTACGCCTGGGGTTCGGACTACCACGCGATTCTACGCCGCGGGCTGAAGCGCCTGGAGGCGCTGCTGCGCGAACGGGCGGGAGCATTCGAATCGAAGATCTGCGTGGATACGGCGCCGCTTTTGGAGCGCAGCTACGCGCGGCTGGCCGGGCTGGGCTGGATCGGCAAGAACACGTGCCTTATCCACCAGGGGGCCGGCTCGTGGTTCTTCCTCGGCGAGCTGCTGACGTCGCTCGAAATCGCGCCGGACGCGCCGCCGCCGGACCGCTGCGGCACGTGCCGGCGGTGCATCGATGCCTGCCCCACCACGGCCATTGTCCCCGCGCCCGCCGGGCACGGCTACGCCGTGGATTCGCGCCTGTGCATTTCGTACTTCACCATTGAGCTGCGCGGCCCAATTCCCGAAGCGCGGCGCGCGGGCGTGGGCCGGCACGTGTTTGGCTGCGACATCTGCCAGGACGTGTGCCCGTGGAACCGGCGGGCGCCGGCGACCGGGGATGCCGCGTTCGAACCGCGTCTGGCCGCACCGGCGTTGGAGCGGCTGGCGGAGATTTCGGAGGAGGAGTTTCGGGGGATGTTCCGCGACTCGCCCGTGAGCCGGGCGCGATACTCGGGGTTTTTGCGAAACGTGGCGGTGGCGATGGGGAATGCGGGATTGGAAAGGTCTCGCGCGCCCCTGGAAAGACTGGCCAAATCTGAGGACGCGGTGGTGGCGGAGCACGCCCTGTGGGCTTTGAGGCGGATGGAATCGCGTGATTTGCCGCAATGACGCCGATGGCCCCCTTGCACAGACGGACACATTTTGTTAGCCCTGAGTCTCTGACCGGGAATCACAATGAACTGTCCCTCCTGTTCGGCCCCTCTCCTGTTCGGTTCCACTTCGTGTAGCTGTGGATACCGGGGCGCGACCGGCGAAGACCGCCCTCTCGAGATCTCCTACTGGGAAGCTCTCCGAGCTTGGTGGCGTGTTTATTGGCCAACTCAAGTGGTATCCATGATTGCGCTGGCCGTGCTTGCGAAATGGCTGGCCGTCAGGATGAATGACTGGCGCGACGCCCACCCGGTGGAGAGAGACCCACTGGCGAGCCATTTTACGCTCATTACTTACGGCGCCTCTTTCGTGCTCGGGGTAGCTTGCCTGTGGCTGTTTGCGCCGCGGATTCTGGGGCGGCCCTATCGAGGCTTCCGGCTGGTGGCGCGCGCAGAATCGGCCGAAGCGATGCCGAGGCTATCTCTCTCTCTCAGCGGGCGGAATTGTGGTTCTTCATGTGGTGGCGTCAGTTCGCCGGCGGGCTAATGGCTGTGTTGCTCGCGGCGCCGTTGAACATTGCCTTAGCGACAATGGGGATCTACGCCGGACAGTTGGTGTCTATAGCAGCGGGTTTGTTCGCGATAGGGCCGATCATCCTGAAGATGCTGGTAGGGCATCCGCTGCACGGGTTCCAGATTGAGACCCGCCGTCCGGCGTAGGGTAGCCGCGCTGCCATAGCCGCGGCATAATGGAAGGGTGGGGCTGGGCCGAGTTCTTATTTTCGCGGGGGTGGCGCTGGTGGCTTTAGGGCTGCTGGTCAGCCTTGCGGGGCGGCTTCCCTTCCGGCTGGGACGCTTACCCGGCGACATCTATATCCACGGGAAGAGCGGCTCGTTCTATTTCCCGCTGGCCACTTGCCTGCTGCTCAGCGCGGCGGTTTCGCTCATCCTCTGGATTTTCCGCAGGTAAGCGCGGCCTGTTAGCCTGAGAGCTGCCATGAGGATCGCGATCACGCGGCCGGTCAGCGAGGCCATGAACCGCTGCGAACTGGGCTATCTGCCTCGCACGCCCATCGACATTCAGAAAGCTACACTGCAGCACGCCGAGTACGAACTGGCGCTGGAGGCGCTGGGCGTGGAGGTGGTCTCACTTGCCCCTGAGCCGGACCTGCCGGATTCGGTATTCGTGGAGGACGCGGCGGTGGTGGTGAAGGAGGTCGCGGTGGCGTCGCGGATGGGCGCGGAGTCGCGGCGTCCGGAGGCGGAAGGCGTGGCGGCGGCGCTGGGGATCTACCGGCCGGTGCGCTTTCTGCGGGCGCCGGCGACGCTCGATGGC
>DATKOS010000072.1:0-2404 GCA_035524535.1 Bryobacteraceae bacterium | reverse complement strand
GATGGACACCGTTCCGAAGGTTCCCATCAAATCCGTGTGAAAAAGAATGATGTTGCTTGTGCCCTGCGTGCAGGCCAGGATATCGGTTCGCTCCAAGACCTCCGCGCGCACCCGCAGGGAAACTCCGGACCCCGTACGCCGCGCGCGGCTGATGAGGCGCACCGTCTTCCCCTGCCGTCCCATCTCGCCGACGCGCTCCGGCGTGAGCCGCGCAATGCCGCGCGTGGAAACCTGCTGCGGCGTAGCGCGCGCGTCCATCAGGGCGTTCGCCAGCGCCGCGGTCTTGGCGGCCGAATCCCACCCTTCCACATCGTAAGCGCCTCCGGCCTCGGTAATGCCCATGGCGCGCGCCGCCGCCAGGCCGTCCTCAAAGGAACCGCCACGCTCCATGGTCTCCACCACCACCTTCGAAGTGGAGTTCAGCGCGCCGGTGAACCCCGTGAGTTGGAGGCCGGGCAGTTCATTGCGCCACAAATTGAATACCGGCGCACCGTCCATCACCGCCGATTCGAAGCGAAAGCCCACGCCTGCCGCGGCCGCTTCGCCGCGCAGCGCCGCGCACGCGTGCGCAATTGGCCCCTTGTTGGCGGTGACCGCGTGCATGCGCCGCGCAAACGCCGCGCGAATGTGAGAAATGGCGGGCTCGCCGGTGGAGGGCTCCAGGGTGGTGAGTTCCACCATGACGTCCCCTCCGGCCGCGTCCAGAAACTCGTCCACGGAAGGCGCCGCCGGGCCGAATGCCGGCTCATCGGCAATGCCGCCGCACGCAACCGCCGTTCCATGCCGCCGCGTGTGGATACCCGTAATCACGAACGGAAACTCGCGCCGCTTGCGCCGCAGCAGCCCGGCCAGCGCCCGGCCGACCTGGCCGTAGCCGATCAGCGCGAGTTTCATCCGTGGAAGCGCGGCCCCGCGCCGCTAAAACACAATATCGACAAGAAACTCCGCCTGATTCTGAGATCCCTGCATCACCGACGTCGGGTCCGTGAAGAGCGCTTTGTCCCAGCGCGTATAGCGAATTTCCGGCGCAATATGCAGGATCAGAGCGTGAATATCGACCCCGCCGCCCAGAACCACGCCCACCGGGTTATTCGACGTAGCCGGCTTGTTGGTCACCCCCAGTCCGCTGGCCACCGTCTCCGTAAGGCCGCTCAGCGTGCCGAAGGAGACGCCGCCTTCCACGAACGGCTTCACGATCTTCGAGGGGAAGCGGTACTTCGCCATGATGGGGAACTCGAAGGAGTGCCCGCTGACGCTCTCCATGTTCCCGGAGCCCGTTCCGCTCGAACTCAGCGGGTGATACAGCGCATTGGCTTCCAACCCCAGCCCGAGCGGCAGCCGCAGTTCCAAATCCGCTCCCAGGATGTACGACTTGCTGTTGGTGTGGAACGTGAATCCGTTGCTCGCCGAGAAGGCATCCGCCAGCGGCATGCCGCCGATGACGCCGAAACCCACCGGCTGCGCCACCGCCGCCACCGCTCCCAAAAGAGCCAAAACGATTGTTTTCATGATAGTTCTTACGAACCGGACGCCGCCGCGGTTTCCCCTCCAGTGTACCGAATGACGCAATGGTCACATGCGCAACGTGAACGTTTCGCCCAGGTACACGCGGCGCACTTCCGGATCGCGCGCAAGCGCTTCCGGCGCGCCCGCGCGGAAGATCTCGCCTTCATTGATGATGTAAGCCCAATCCGTGACCGCGAGCGTCTCGCTCACGTTGTGGTCCGTGACCAGAATGCCGATCCCCTGCCGCTTCAGGTCGAAGATGATTCGCTGCAGTTCCAGCACCTGGATCGGGTCAATTCCGGAGAACGGCTCGTCCAATAACAGGAAGTTCGGATCGATTACCAGCGAACGCGCAATCTCCACGCGCCGCCGCTCGCCGCCGGACAGCATGTAGCCGCGGCTGCGGCGCACCTTCTCAAGCCCAAGCTGGTCGATGAGGCTGTTCATCTTCTCGCGCCGTTCGCGTCCGCGCAGCGGAAGGGTCTCCAGAATGGCCATGAGATTCTCCTCCACCGTCAGCTTGCGGAAAACCGAAGCTTCCTGCGGCAGGTAGCTGATCTTCCGTTGCGCGCGCTTGTACATGGGCAGGCGCGTGATGTCTTCATCGTCCAATCGCACGGTGCCGGAATCCGGGCTCACCAGCCCCACAATGATGTAGAACGAGGTGGTCTTCCCCGCCCCGTTCGGTCCCAGCAGGCCCACCACCTTGCCCTGCTCGACGTAGACGGACACGTCGTGCACCACGGTCCGCCCCCGGTAACTCTTGGAGATTTGCCTGGTTTCGAGAACGCTCATGCGGGTCACTGGCGGCGAACGATTCGCGTCTTCACGGGATCTTTCGGCGCCCCGCTAATCAGCAGCCTATCATCGCCCGGGTAGTAGGTCAATTCTTGTCCCA
>DATKOS010000071.1:0-2556 GCA_035524535.1 Bryobacteraceae bacterium | reverse complement strand
GGTGCGCTGCATGGGCGAGAGCAGCTCATAGAATTCGCCCAGCTCCTGCGCCACCACGCCCGTCCACCCCTCGCGGATGTGGCGGTTGAGCGACAGGGCCTTGTACTGCGTGAGGACGTAGACCTTGCGCAGCCCCGAGTTGATGCAGTTGGACAGCGTTATGTCGATGATGCGGTAGTGGCCGCCGAAGGGAACCGCCGGCTTGGCGCGATCGCGCGTGAGCGGGAAGAGCCGTTCGCCGGCACCGCCCGCAAGCAAAACTCCCAGAGTCTCTCTCATCCCCGCACTGTCCCTGTCATGATTTTCCCCTTGGCCCGGAACTGCCCGTGGCCCAGCGTCCCGGCATTCGGTACCAGTCTTCCCTCAGCGGCGCTTTGCCTGCGGTGTCGCTGAATGGCGAAGAATATCACACGCAGATGAGAACTGCAGCCTGCCCGTCCAGCTCGCTTTCCGTGCCCCAAAAGCAAGACAACCGGAGACCCTGCGGCGCGCTCAGGCGCCGTGATCTCCGGTTGTCCGCTGTCCGTCTGCGGCTCGCGCCGCCGCTGGATTACCGCTTCTTTTTGAACTTGTACTCGACGCCGACCGAGATGGCGAAGTTCACATCGGTCTGCGTGATCTTGTTGCCGTAGTTGGTGCCGTAGCGGGTGATCACCGCGTCCGGCGTGATGCGGAAGACCCACCGCGGCGAGCGGTTCAGGTCCATGTGGCCGCCGACGATGGCGCCCATCGCCAACTGGTCGTGGTAGAAGCCGACCACCTCGGGCGAATGCCCGCGCAGATCCTGCTCGAACTTGCCGTAGGCCCCGCCCACCATGGCGTGGGCAATCAGCGCGCCGTGCTTGTTGTGCGGCCCCAGCCACTCCGGCCCGGCCACAAACAGGTACTGCGCCACGAAGGGGCCGCTGATCTGATAGGTGTTGGGCGCCGCGCCGCTGGTGCCCAGGTAGGCGCGTCCCGAGCCTTCCACGCCCCAGTGCCGGGTCAGCCAGTAGGAACCCGACAGGTCGAATCCGCCCAGGTTGGAGCCCTGCAGCAGATTCGGACCGGCCTTCATGTGGTCGTAGGCCATGCCCAGCGACACATCGTAGCGGTTGTCGTAGCGCACGCCGGACAGCGGGTCCACCACAATGTAGGCAGGCGACGGCGCCGGCTCGGAGGCCGCGCTGCCCTGCTGCGAAGACGAACTCTGGTCCTGCGCATGAAGGCTGGACATACCGCACAGAGCCGACGCACTCACGACGGCAAGAGAAAGAAAGGAACGAACGGAAAGACGCATCACCACTCAGCTTACAGGACTGCGCCGGGGCGGACAACGCACCCGCCGCACAATCCGTGGAGGATTCAGGCGCACTTCGCCCGGCAAGGCCTCCCCCAGGGAGGCGGCGCGGCCGCAACGGTGAAAATGAGCCCTGCGCGATAGACGGTTGAAAGCGGATTCGGTTTGCGCGCCGCCGCACCGGCGTCAGGGTTCGCAGCGCTCCGCCCAGCTGGCGTAGAGCAGATAGCGCACGGTCTTCACCGTTTCCACCGCTTCGGCCGCGGCCGTCCCGAGCGCCGATCCGGGGGCGAGCGGCGGCGCGGCATGCATGCGCCATTCGATCGGCATCTGGCTGAAAATGAGCCCGGCGCGGGGCAGGTGCGCGCCGCTGGAGACCACCTCCGCCGAACGCCAGCCGTTCTGCTTCATGATCCGCGCTGCGAAGCAGGCGTTCTGAATCGTGTCCTGCGCCTGCGGCTCGACCAGAATCGCCGAGCGGGGAATGCCCTGGGCCTCGGCGGTGCGGGCCATCACCTCGGCCTCCACGAAATGATTGCGCACTGCCGCGCCGGTCACAATCAGCCGCGGCGCCACCCCGCGCTCGTACTCGTGCACCGCCTCGGTCACCCGCGCCAATTGCCGCGGCGTCGGGTTGCCATCGGCGTCGGCTTGATACCCCAGCACAATGATGGCGTCAAAGCGGCTCAGGCCGGTGTTGGAGGCGGGCGCAAACTGACGCGCCAGCACCGCCCACACCACAAGGGCCGCCACTGCCAGCGCACTGCCCATGATCAGGCGCGCGGGCACGCTCGGACGGCGCTGCCGCGGAACCATGCGAGGTCGCCGACGGCGGGCGGGTTTCTGGTGCTGCAGGGGGCGCGGCGGACGCAATGCGGGCAAATGAAGAAGCCTCCGGTCTTCCCTACTCTATCGCGAAGACCGGAGGGTGTTCCTCGGCGGGGAAGCCGCGGAGTTAATGGCGGCTCAGGCCAGCAGCGCCGGTTCGTTCCAGGCGGAGAACACGGTCTCGCCCAGCGGCTTGCGGCTGCGCGGCGTGGTTTCCAGCTCGATCAGCTTTTCTTCGCCGAGCGAGGTTGCCTCGCCCTGGTAGCCGAGGGCCGTGATCACGCCCATCGCATAGTCGCCGGGAATGCCGAAGGCCGCGCGAACCGCCTCCTGATCGAAGCCCGCCATCTGGTGGGTGGTCATGCCGAGGGCGGCAGCCTGCAAGCCGAGCGACGCGATGGCCGCGCCCAGGTCATAAAGCGCGTAGGCGTTCTGGGCATTGTTATGGG
>DATKOS010000070.1:0-12901 GCA_035524535.1 Bryobacteraceae bacterium | reverse complement strand
CGGAACCCGCAAGACCGCCAAGATGACGGCCCAAAGACAGAGGTCCGCTGGCAGAGCTTAGGCACGGGCGGAAGAACGTCGCAGGAGCCCCCGACAGCTTGCCTCGACGGGTTATGCCGTGGGCCCGTTTCGTGGGCGGGGCTGGCTGATCCTCTCCCGGCCGAGTGAGGCGACAGACACCATCGGTTCCCCCCGCTACCCGCAAGGCTCTGTGGCGAGACCCCACACGCGGGGGCGCCGCCTGAATGCCCGCATAGTTTTCGTTGAAATATCCCACAAGCCCGGTTAGATTTAGATCAACCATGACTCAGAAGCGTGTCTGTCTGACCTGCAAAAACGCCGGATGCGTGCTCAAGTGCCGTTTCCGGTCCCAGGAACCGGCACGGCCGGCGACGGCCAAAAAGGAAGGTTGAGGAGTCAATATGATCAAGCTTTACAAGAGCGCGGTGCACCGCAATCAATGGATTGCCCACGTTGAGGGCTTAGGTTGGGTGATGTTCCCCGTTCGGGAGAACGGATGGGAAATGCGGCAGGCGGCTCGCGGGCTGGACCCGCTGTACCTTCGCGAGATGCCCTTGCGCTGCGCCGCCGAGGCTGGCCTTCCGCAGGACGTCTGCGAACTGGAACTGGCCGAAGTCGCGTAGGTTTAACCCCGCCGCCGTTCTCTCCGTGGCGGCGGTGGTTTCCGGCGGAGCAAGCCGTAGCCGCTCCAATTCCGCCGCTCTAAAGCGCGGCGGAGGCGGATGGCGCAGAGCTTTAACCCCGAAAGGGGTTGCGCTATCCGATTGGAGCTTTCTCCTCCTTTGGCTTGGCTTGCTTCGCCGCTTCTTCCAAGACCTGCGCCAGACGCGCCAAGCTGGCCGGCGACGATTCCAGCGCGGCGGGCGCCACGGGGATAGCCGGGTCGGACTGGGAGGGTACCGCGGTCCGGGCAGGCGCCGCGGATACGTGGTCAGCCTGGGCGGCGGGCCCGCTTTCCGGCGCGATGAGCATTTCCCTGCCGAAGAACATTCCCCTGTGATACTCGCGGCGCTCTTCGCCGGTCTGCCTCCTCCCGCTTGCCTTGTCGCCGAGTTCCACCGCCTTCTTGTAGCGGGAGAGCGCGGCGGCCACGCCAATCCCAATCCAACCCGCGCAGAATACAACTTCGGCCACCAAGATCTCGGGAGTCATGACTAGTACCTTATCGGCCACAACGCCCTCCTTCTTTAGCAGCCAAGCCCGCAAACCCGCGCTCTCCACTTTTCATCACGCATGCAGCGCGGAAACGTCTAATCTAAAAGGTGGCCCCTTGCCTCGCCCGGTTTATGGAATGAAGGTTCCGGCCCTTTTTCTTTTGTCCTTCGGCCTCGCGGCGCAGGTCTCCCCGCCCGCGTACTTCGTTCCTTCGCGCCTGGTTCCGGGCATTGGGCTGGCGCGGCGGGATCTTTCCGCCGCCGATCTGGAAGCGCGCACCAATCTGATGATCGAATCGCAGACGTTCGCGATTCTGCGCGATTCCCGGGCGCTGGACGGCGCGCGGCGCATTACCGGCGACCCGAAGCTGCATTCGATCTTCGTTTCCGCGGCGGCCGCCAGCCACTTTCCAGAAACCACGCTGGAGGCGGTGGCTTATCTGGAGAGCTGGGGGGACCCCACGGCCGAGAGCCCTTCGGGGCCCAAGGGGATCATGCAGGTGTCCGAATCCACCGCCAGGCTGATGGGCCTGAAGATTGTTCACGCGACACGCTACCACGTGACTCACGACCGCGTGGCGGTGAAGACCAAGAGCAAGAGGCCGAAATACCGTGTGGTGACGCACAAGCAGCCCTACGACGTTGTGATTCGAGACGACCGGCTGAGCCCCGCGCGCGCGATTCCGGCCGCGGCCGAGTACCTGGCTTCCATGCAGCGCAAGTTCGGCGCGCTCGATTGGGCCATCTTTGCGTATCACTGCGGCCAGGGCTGCGCCGCGCGACTGCTGGAACTGGCGCGCGCGGCGGTCCCGGACTCCGCCGAGACGCCGACGGTGGCGCGCATGTTCTTCTGCGCCAACCCGGTACGCAACCGCGAAATCTACGAGACCATTCAGAAGGAAATGCAGCGGGACTACTCTCCCACCTACTGGTTCCGGGTGATGCGGGCGGAGCAATTGCTGGCGCTATACCGCCGCGCGCCGGGTGAATTCGAGTCGCTGGCGGGGGAATATAGGAGCGACATGGTGGCCGGCCGCGCCCCGCATCGCCTCACCGTGTGGATTTCGCGCAGCGACCTGCTGTTCCACACGAGCGAGGACATACGCTCCAGTTTGGGAGAACGCCTGCTGGTTACGGCGCCGGAACGAGCGTCGTGGCTGGGTTACACGCTGATGGTGCCAGGCTCCGCGGCGGACCGGGAGGACCGCCTCAAGGGAGCGCCGGCGGCGATTGGGGCGCTGATGTATGTCGCTTACGAGACGCGCCGCCTGTACGACGCCATGGAGCCCCAGGGCGCTCCTTTCGCGCCGCTGCCGGTGACTTCCCTGGTGGAGCCGGAGGACTATGCGCGCCAACTCAGCGAGCGCGAGGCGCTCTCGCACATTTCGGGGCAGGTCTTCGACATTGACGATTCCACTTTGCCTGCTTCCGAAACCGAATGCCTGCGCTTTGTGCTGGATGACCTGGGATGGGCCGGCTACCTGGGGTTTGTGGACGAGGGGGCGAGCACCTTGCACATTGGCGCGGCGCCGAGCGCGCGCGATTTCTTCGCCTCCGTGTACGCCGAAGCCTTTGCGCAGCAGATTTCACGCTAGCGGCGTACGGCGGGCGCGTTATGCGCGCGGCATTACGGATGGGAGGGCGCGCCCCGTGCTATAGTTCGAGTAGATGGCGGCCGCACGGCCGCCGTGGGATTCATGAAGGCTCTCGGTTTTCTTCTGGCCCTCGGACTTGTCACCTCTCCGGGGCGAATCATCAATTTCGATTCGGGCACCCTGGGCAGAATGCCGTCCGGTTGGACCGCTCCCGCGGCCGCGGGCGGCGCGGCGCGGTGGGAAGTGATGCGCGACCTTTCGGCCCCCACGCAACCTTATGTTCTGGCGCAACTTTCCTCCTACGATTCGGCCAACCGCTTTCCGCTGGCGATTCTGGATGGGTCGAATCTGCGGGACGGCGAAGTGAGCGTGCGCCTGAAGCCGGTCTCGGGCACCCTGGAGGAATCCGGCGGCGTGGTGTTCCGCTACCGGGACGCGAACAACTACTACGTGGCTGAGACGGACGCACGGCGGCGCGAGGTGGCGCTCTACCGGGTGGAGAACGGGCAGCGTTTTCCGATTGGGGCGGCCGTGAAGCACGACCTTCCGCCCAACGCGTGGCGCATTCTAAAGATCTCCGTCTCCGGGCCGCACATCCAGGTGTACGTGGATCACCGGCGGATTCTGACCGCAGCGGACAACGGCTACACCGGCGCCGGAAAAGTGGGTCTGGCCACCGCGCGCGATTCCGTCACCTACTTCGACGATTTCCGGGTGTACCCGAAATAACGCCGTGACGCCCGAATTCGACGTGATTGGCGTCGGCCTCAACGCCACCGACACCCTGCTGGTAGTTCCCAAGTTCCCCGCATACGCCGGGAAGGTGCGCATCTCCGAGGAAACCCTGATGCCTGGCGGACAAGTGGCCAGCGCCCTTTCGGCCTGCGCGCGCCTGGGCTTGCGCGCCAAATACATCGGAGCCATCGGCGACGACGAGCGCGGGCGGGTGCAGATGGAGAGCCTGGCGGCGGCCGGCGTGGACGCCACGGACGTGAAAATCCGGCGGAACTGCGCCACGCAATCGGCGTATATCATCGTAGACGCTTCCACGGGGGAGCGCACTGTGTTTTGGCAACGGGACGACCGGCTCAGCGTGCATCCGGAGGAAATCAGGCCGGAGCAGATTGCCTGCGGACGGCTGTTGCACATAGACGGCCACGATACGCCGGCGGTGACCCACGCGGCCCGAATTGCCAGGGCCAGGGGTATCCCGGTGACAGTGGACGTGGATACGATCTACCCCGGTTTCGACCGGGTCCTGCCGAACGTGGATTACCTGATGGCCAGCGCGGAGTTTCCGGCCCGGTGGACCGGCGAGCGCGACCCCTTCCGCGCTTTGGCAATGCTGCAGGGGGAGTACGGGATGAAGGTGGCGGCGATGACTCTGGGCGCGGACGGATCTCTGGCGCGAGAGGGCGGGCGCTATGTTTACTCACCGGCCTATGTGGTGGACGCGGTGGATACAACGGGCGCGGGAGACGTCTTTCACGGGGCGTTCTGCTATGCTGTTCTCGAAGAGATGACTCTCGGCGCCGCGCTCGACTTCGCCAACGCCATGGCGGCCTTGAATTGTACGGCGATGGGGGCGCGCGGCGGCATTCGCGGCCTGGAGGACATCCGGGCGTTGATGGCGCGCGGCGAGCGGCGCGCGGATGCGGAGATCTCGGCCCGCGCGGCCGGCAACTAGATGCTATTCCCGATCAAGGTCACCCAGCCGACCTACTCGAAGCCGTCAGTCACGGTAGCGCTCATTCTGGCGAACATCCTGGTGTTTCTGCACGAGCTGTCGCTGGACGCCTACTCGCTGCATCACTTCATGAGCTTGTGGGGGCTGGAGCCGCGCTCTTTCCGCCTGGAGAACATCTTCTCCGCCATGTTCATTCATGCCGGCTGGCTGCACATTGGCGGCAACATGCTTTTTCTGTGGGTTTTCGGCGGAGCGGTGGAGGACATCCTGGGGCACGGGAAATTCCTGATCTTCTACCTGGGATGCGGCGTGGCGGCCGCGCTGGCTCAGGTGGCATCGGACCCGGTCTCCGCGGTCCCCATGGTGGGCGCCAGCGGCGCCATTGCGGGCGTGATGGGCGCGTACCTGGTGAAGTTCCCGCGCTCCCGCGTGGAGATGCTGTTCTTCGCCATTTTTTTCTTCCGCTTTGAAGTGGCGGCCTGGTTCATGCTGATCTATTGGTTCGCCGTGCAACTTCTGGGCGGGTTTGGCTCGTCGGAAGCGTCGGCGGGCGGCACGGCCTTCATGGCGCACGTGGGTGGCTTCGCCTCGGGAATTCTGCTGATCTATCTGATGGGCGCGAGGGAACGATGGGCCAGCCACCGCGACCTTTATTGGTGACCTTATGAGCTTGGACGTACTGGCGATCGCGGCGCATCCCGACGATATCGAACAGACCTGCGGCGGCACGTTGATCCGCATGGCCGAAGCGGGATACCGCACCGGAGCGCTGGACCTGACGGCGGGCGATATGGGCACGCGCGGGACTCCCGAAGTGCGCGTGGCCGAGTCCGAGGAAGCGGGGCGCCACATGCTACTAAGCTGGCGCGGCAATTTGCACTTCCCGGACGCGCGCCTGGAGAACAACATCGCCGCGCGCATGACGCTGGCGCAGAAGATCCGCGAACTTCGGCCGCGCGTTGTGATTCTGCCCTACTGGCAGGCGCGCCACCCGGACCACTACCGTGCCGGGGAGATGGGCTACGAAGCCTGCTTCCTGGCCGGATTGAAGAAGCTCGATGAGTACACTGAGCCGCACCGGCCGTTCAAGATCGTTTATTCGAGCATCTACGCCGACGTGAAGCCCAGTTTCATTTCCGACATCAGCGCGCAGTTCGACCGGCGCATGGATGCCTTGCTGAGCTACAAGTCGCAGTACGGCGCCGCGGGCGAAGGGTCGGATCTGTTCCCCCACGAAGAGGAAATCCGCGAACGTCTGGGCGCCATCGCACGCTTTTACGGCAACCAGATCGGCGTGAAGTACGGCGAGCCGTTTGTCGTGAAGGAAGCCATTCGCATCGACGATCTGGTGGCCATGCCCGTCCGTTCCATCTAGCGGGGAATGGCTCCTTTCCTACCGGCGCGGAACCCCCCGCGCCTGGCGAAATCGGTCAGCGCCTCAGATCCAAAGGCAGATCCAGGCGAATGGCCCGGCCGTCCCCGGAGCTTGCCGAAGCGCCGAAGATGCGGATGCCCGGCGCAGCATCAGATGCGCCGGATAGGTAGCCGAGCAAGAGCCGTTCGCCGGCCGTGATCGAGATTCCGCTCTGCCAGACAGCGGCTGCTACGCCGGTCTGCGAGTCGTGCACGAGCGCGGGCTGGGCGGCGGACACAGGAATGAATCGCAAAGGCGATTGCAGGTCTCCGGCGCCGAAAGTGAGCGCAAGGTTGTTGAGATTGCGATAGGCGGCCAGGTAGACGGGAATCTGCGCGGCGCCCGCGCCGGCTGGCTCCGGAGCGCCCAGGAGCAGCGCGCCATCGGCGGGAGGCGGCGGCTTTGGGGCGGCCTCCAGCCGGCTGGTTTCCGCCGCTCCCGCGCCGGCCGCCGCCGCGCACGCGCCTCCCCGCGATGCGCGCACCGGGCGGTTCAGGTCCAGATTGTTCACGCGGAACAACTCGAGGACCAGGTCACGGATATCCAGCGCGCCGTCGCCGCCGCGGAACGGGCTCGCATCCGCCGGGTACAAGTCCATGGCGTCGAAGCGGTCCGAGCACGCCGCCGGGCGGAATCCGGGAATGTTGTTCACGGCGAAGAGTTCCTGGATGAGGTCCTGGATGTTCAGGACTCCGTCGCCGAAATTCGGTGCGGCGTCGGAGTTATTGGGCCCCGTGTCGCCTTCCAGGTAAGTGAGCGCGACGCTCAGCGTTCCGTTCGCGCCAAGGTTCAGCGTGACCGGCGGCGGCGAACTTCCTCCGCCGGC
Source organism: Bryobacteraceae bacterium (assembly GCA_035524535.1). GTDB lineage: Bacteria > Acidobacteriota > Terriglobia > Bryobacterales > Bryobacteraceae > BOG-224. The sequence goes on along the minus strand of DATKOS010000070.1, from coordinate 6,204 downwards.
GGCGCTCGCTGCCGTGATCGCGATGGCGTAGCTTTGCCCCACCTGCGCCCCGGCCGGTATGGTCCCGTTCAACACGCCGATGGATTGGGCGCCGCTCAGCGCCGCGTTTAGGGAAGACCAGGCGACCGTCGCCGCGTTTGCGCCGTTGGCGCTCACCGCGGGGGCGGGCGCCACCGTGGAACTGTCCGTGAAACTGAGCGCTCCGGTGAGCGCCGGCGCGCCGCCATTAGGAGTCACTTGAACCGTGAAGGACAACGAGCTCACGGATTCGCCGGTGTTCAGGTCTAAGTCGATTGGCGCGTGAAACGTCACCGGCGCGGCGAGGGTTGTGGGCGCGGCGTTGAGGTTCGCCGGCGTGGACGAACCCGCCGGAGTGGCCGCCGCCGTCAAGGTCCCCGCCACGACGGTGGCCGTGAAATTCAACGTCTGGTTGGAGGTCACATTGGTGACGGTGGAGCTTGGCGGCTGGAACACGTAGCCGGCCAGGGATGGAGTGAGGGTGAAAGCGCCCCCTGGCGCCAGACCCGTAAAACCATACGCGCCGCCTGCATTCGTGCTGGTGGAGGCGGTAGCCGACCCCGTTAGCGCCACGGACGCTCCGCTCAGCCCGCCGGCGCCCAACGTCACCTGGCCGGTGATAGTGACGCCGCCTCCGCCGGACCCTCCGCCAAGGCTTGTGCCGGGCGTGCCGATATCCAGCGCGAAATTTCCCGTCGGGGCGATGCAGGCTCCATCGCAAGTTTGAAGCGGAGCGCCGCCAGTCAGGTCAATGAATCCGTCTCCCAGCGTCCCCGATGACTCGAACACCGCCGCCGGAACATAACCGGCGTCCGTGAGGACTATCGTGTAACTTCCCGGCGCGACGGTCACGGAGAAGGCCACGTCCCCGCAATCCGAATTGGCGCCGATCATCACCTTGCCCGCCGCGGGGCAGCCGGCATGCGACGAGTAGTTGCTGAGAATGTCCGATGACCCGGCGAGAAAGGCAGCCGTGGCGCCCGTCCCGGAGAATACTGCCACGAACGGATCGAACCCTCCCGCCGCAATAGCGGTTCCCTCCGCGTTGGTTCCGCCGCCGAAGCCCCAGGTCTGCACGGTAAGCACGCCCGCGAACGGCACGTTCACGACAAACGCGCCCGAGGCGGAATCCTCCGGCGAGGTCAGCGTCCCCGTGTAGGAACTGGTGGCCCCGAGCATCGGCACGCTGCAACACGCCAACAATACGATTGCCGCTCGCATGTCTCTATCTCCTCCGCGAATCCGTCATCCGCTCTTGCCGGGCGCTGTAGGTGATTCCCCCCGCGCCGGACGCGCCGCGCTACGGATTGCTGATGAGGTGCCCGGAAATCACCACATTGAACGTTAAGAAATTCGGGGAATAACCGGCGAACGCAGGACCCACCTGCAATGTGTCCGCGAAGATGGTGGTGTTTTGCCCCGAGTAGAACTGGCCGGATACAAGAGAGTTCGCTTGCGGCGCAAAGTAATAGAGCGTGGATGGACCGCCTCCGACCGTGGACGAGAGAATAATGATCGGCTGGATGTTCCCACTGGCCGAAGTCGCGGCGCCGGACATGGAGACGTAGTCGACCACAAGCCGTTGACCGGATGGGATCGACACAGAGGTGTAGTTGAAGTTGGAGATCGCGTTCACCGTCACCGTGGTTTGAAACGGCGCCCGCGCCGGCTGGTCGATATCCTGCACCATCGCGGCCACCGAGGCCAGCACCGGCTTGGCGTAGAATTTTCCCAGGACAGCCAGAAGCGCGAGAACACCAGCGAGCGTCATCAGCTTGTTTTTCATAAGACCCTCCTTGGAATCCGCGGGGAGTTGCCCGAGCCGTTTGACAGGCTCATTCTTTCGTTTGCCATCGGGGGAACACCGCCGCTGCATCATGCGGCGCTGTCTGTTTCATTACCACTCTGAATCGTTGAGCGCCCGAATGAGGCGGTCTTGGGCTTCCCGGTTTGGTCCAGTATACATCCCGATACGGGAAATCGTTCCTTGAACTTTGGAATTAGGGCTTCGCCCAGTACTGTCTCCGCGCGCGCACGGTGAGGCCCTTTTCCGCGACCGTCAACTGGATGGAACGGAACGCGGAAATCACCGCCGGCTTATCCGAGACGTAGCCCAGGCTGTACTGATTCCGCAGTTCCTCTTCGATGAGGGCGAAGACTTGCTCCACGGGCTGCTTCTTCGTCACCTCGAAGAAGCCTCCACCGGTTTGGTCCGACATGCGCTCCAGGGCGCGGCGTCCCCCGCCGCCTCCGCCGAATGGGCCGTAGGCGCCGGAGTCGGAATAGAGGATGGAATAGATGAGCGTATCGGCGCGCTGCGCGTCGTCAATGGCGTCCTGTTCCGTGAGGTAGCTGCCGACATCCACGCCATCGCTCAAAACGATCAGCGCCTTACGGCCGGTGAGCTTCTGCGTCGTGTCTTTGGCCGCCTGCGATACGGCGTCATAGAGCAGCGTGCCGCCGCCGTGCTGCACTTCGAGCTCGTGCTCGGTCTCCGTGTCCACGTACGCCAGAGCGTCTTCGAGCTTGCCGACCGAAGAGGTAAGGGCCTGGCGGACGCGCACGGCGCTATCGAACTGCATGAGGAAGACGCGATCCTTGGTTTCGCGGACCACCTGGTCGAAGAACTGGATGCTGGCTCCGCGTTCCTGGTCGAGCACGCGCCGCTGGCTGCCGCTAGTATCCACCATGAGACCGAGCGTGAGCGGCAGGTCGGTTTCACGGGCGAAGTAGCGAATGGTCTGAGGACGGCCGTCTTCGGCGAGGGAGAAGTCTTCCTGGTTGAGCTTGCCGATGAGCTCGCCGGTCTTGTTGCGCACGGTGGCGAGCACGTTGACGACCTTCACGTCGGTGGAGAAGACAGGCTGGTCCTGCGCGCGGGACGGCCGCAGGGCGAGCGCCGCGCCGGCGCAGAGCCATGCGCGCCGCGAAATTGGGGTGGATTGAGCCAGGGGAACGCCCACGATTCGATTATGGCATCGCCGATATACTGAGAACGTGAGGACGCGGTGAGCGAATACGACAAGGAACTTTCGCAGATTGTCGCGGAGCTGAACCGCGCGGCGCCGAGCCAAAAGAGCGCGCCGCGCGGACCGCAATCGACGGCTTCCCTCGACCGCCTGCTGGAGACGGCTTCGCGGCGGGGCGCTTCGGACGTTGTGCTGGTTGCGGGCGTACCGCCATTTCTGCGGGTGGCCGGCGCGCTGGCGCAGGGCGGAGCAGAGCCGCTGGATGCGGAGGATGTGCGGGCGCTGGTTCTGCCGCTGCTGGAAGCCTGGCAGATGGAAGAACTGGAGAAGAAGAAGTCCGTGGATTTGAGCTTCGCTCGGGAGGGGCTGGGGCGCTTCCGGCTGAATATTCACCATCAGCGGGGCACGCTTGCGGCGAGCATCCGGCTGCTGCCTTCGCGCATTCCGACCTTGGAGTCGCTGCATCTGCCGGCCTCACTGGCGCGCCTGGCGGAGCGGCGACAGGGGCTGGTGCTGGTAACCGGGCCGACGGGTTGCGGCAAGAGCTCCACGCTGGCGGCTTTCCTTGACATTGTGAATACGCGCCGCGCGGCGCACGTGGTGACGATTGAAGACCCGGTGGAGTATCAGCACGCCAATCGTAGCGCGGTGATTGAGCAGATTGAGGTGGGGCGCGATACGCCGGATTTCGCGGGCACGCTGCGCAGCATCGTGCGGCAAACGCCGGACGTCATCCTGGTGGGCGAAATGCGCGACGCGGAGACCATCGCGATGGCGCTGACCGCGGCGGAGACGGGGCATCTGGTGCTTTCCACGCTGCACACCAACGACTCGATTCAGTCGGTCTCGCGCATTCTGGATACGTTTCCAGCGGCCAACCAGCCGCAGATCCGGCAGCAATTGTCCCTGGCGCTTCTGGCGGTGATCGCGCAGCAGCTTGTGCCGGCCACGGACGGGGCGCGTTACCCGGCGCTTGAGATTATGATCGCCACCGACGCCGTACGCGCGCTGATTCGCAAGGGCGATGACCACCAGCTCCGCTCGTCGATTTCCGTGGGACGCAATGACGGGATGATGACGATGGAGCAATCGTTGGCTGACTTGGTGCGAGCCGGGCGCATCACCCGAGAGACGGCGTACGCTCACTGCTTCCGGGCGGACGATTTGCAGCGGTATCTGGGGTAGCGGCGGCTATCAGGCGCCTGGTGAGCGCCGCCGCTTCTTCCACGCGCGCCGCTACGGCCGGCGATAGGTCCGCGCCAAAGGAGAAATCCGCTCCCGCGACGGAGATCAGCACCCCTTCTGCGGCGCGGCCGTAGAGGATGCGGGCGCCGGCCAGCAGGGCTTCGGGCGTGGCGTGGTGGGTGAAGCCGGCGCTTGAGCGGGCGTTGGGGTCGAGCTTGCGCTCGGCAATGGCTCCGGGCTCGCCCGCGGCAGCGGCGTCGAGGAAGATGGCGAGGTCCGCGCGGCTGAGAGTGTCCATCAACTCCGGAGTGAGTTGATGAAGCGAGAGGATCTCGATCGAAGCGGCGATCTCAGTCTCGCGAAGCAATTCGGCGACGCGCGGCCCGAACGCATCGTCTCCGCGCAGCGTGTTGCCGTATCCGATGATGAGGACTTTAGGCACTGGCCCATACAAGCGGCCCGCCGCACAAACGTGCACACAGGCCTGATGCAGGCGGCGCGCTGAGCGCGCAACGCGATCGTCTTCTTACTGCTGCTTTTGTTGCGCCGTCTTCCCTCCGCTGAGCTTGCGGAAGTACTCGGCCACGGCTTCGGAATAGCCCTGCGGCACGGTATCGCCGGCCTGGCTGCGGACGCTTGTATCGGAGGCGTCCACCTTGCGGCGCAGCTCCATCTCCACCTGTTCGATATCCGGAAGCACGGCGGAGTTGATGCGCTGGGAGAGCACCGGGTCGTTCGTGTAGGCGTTCGGGTCAAGCCGCATCATGTCGCGGACCAGCGCGGAGATGTCGCGCTGCGCGTTGGGATCGTCGCGGTATTGCTGTTGCAGATTGCGCAGGGCTTGTAACGTGCCCTGGTAGTTGTTGACGAAGTTCGGTCCCACGGGGCCCCAGCTTCCGCCCCAATTCGCGCCGCCATTCGCCCCTGAGTAGGAGCCACCGCCATACTGCCCGCCGTTCTGCTGCTGCTGGCCGAATTGGCCTTGGCCGCGTCCACCGGCTTGCTGCCCGCCTTGGCCCTGTTGCCCTTGTTGCCCCTGCTGGCCCTGTTGCCCTTGTTGCCCCTGCTGGCCCTGTTGGCCGCCTTGGCCCTGCTGCCCTTGTTGGCCCTGCTGGCCGCGCTGACCCTGCTGCCCTTGCTGCCCCTGCTGCCCTTGCTGCCCCTGCTGTCCTTGCTGCCCTTGCTGACCCTGCTGCCCCTGTTGTCCTTGCTGCCCCTGCTGCCCTCGTTGGCCGCGCTGACCCATCTGCTGCATCTGCTGGCGTAGCTGTTCCAACTGCGCCAGCGCTTGCTCAGCCTGCTTGGTGTCCTGACCGGGCTGCCCTTGCGTGCCGGGCCCCATGGCCTGCTGCACGCCGTGCAATTGATCGCGCAGGTCCGTGAGCCCCTGGGTGATGTTCATTTCCGAGAGCGCCGCGTAGGCGGAATTGCCGCCGCGGATGTAGCCCGCGTTGCGCTCCATATCGCGCGAAAGCTCGTTCTGCTGTTCCTCGGCCAGCGCCTCGCGGAGCTTGCCGGAGGCCTGCGGCTGCGTGGCGCGCATGTCTCGCACGGCGTTCTGCATCTGCTGCTCCAGGTTCTTCAGGCTATTGGCTTCGGCTTCCTTGCGGTCGGCGAGCTGGCCGGCGGTTTGCGGGTTCAGGTCGCCCTGAGACGCCGAAGAGATGGCGCGCCGCAAGTCCTGCTCGAATTTCTGCTGTGTTTGGGCCAGTGCGTCGGCTTGGTCCACCAGGTTCTGCATCTGGTTGCCGGACTGCGCCGTGCGCATACCCTGCAAGCTCTGCGCGGCATCATTCAGGCCGGCGGCGGCGCGGCGAGCCTCCGCATCGTTAGCGGACTGCCCCGGCTGCGCGGGACGCATGTTCTGGATGGCTTGCTCCAGTTGGCTGAGCGTGCGCTCCAGCTGCTGCCTTCCCGCGGCGCTGCCGGATGCGCCCTGCTGCTGGCCCTGCGGATTTTGCTGCTGATTCTGCTGTCCCTGCTGGCCGCGCTGTCCCATCTGGCTCAACTGGTTCATCATGGTCTGCATCTG
>DATKOS010000069.1:0-3941 GCA_035524535.1 Bryobacteraceae bacterium | reverse complement strand
ACTTCGCCCTTGCTCACCAGCGGGGCGGAGAGAAAAGCCTGGTAGGTGTCTTCCACCAGTTCCTGATAGCGCTTGAACCGGGGATCGTCCGCCGCGGCGGAACTCAGCGCCACCACGGACTTGTGCGCCGCCACCCAGCCGGTGACGCCCTCGCCCATGGGAATGCGGAGAGACCCAAGAGCGGCGGCGTGCGGCACCTGGGACGCGCGCAGAACCAGCTCTTCCGTAGGGTGATCAATCAAATAAACCAGACATGCATCGCAACCCGTAGCCTGCCCCGCCAGACCGATCACTTCACCCAGCATCTCATCCACGGACAGGTCGGAACTCACGATGCTGCTAACACGGTGCAGCACGGAAACGTGCGATTCCGAAGCGTTCATGCTCGTTGCGGTCGCCATGTATCTAGCCTACTCTCGGCGGAAAAAGCGCCGCAATCGAAAGTTTCTATTCCGACGATTAGCTCAAGGTTCGTGCACCGGAAGCAGCGCCACCTCCCCGCGGTGCAGCCGCTCCAGAGCCTCGCGCGCCTCCGGCAATTGACGGCTCGCATAGCCGAGGTAGCGCTCGGCCGCTTCCCGCGCGGACGGGCGGTCCGCAAGTAACAGTCCCAACAGGAAATACGCCCTGGCGTAGGTCGAATCGAGACTGATGGCCGTGCGGGCTTCCGCTTCTCCGTCCCCGGCCCTGCCGAGGACCACCATCGCAACCCCCAGATTGCAGTGGTATAGGGCTACCGTCGGGTCCAGTTCGGCGGCCATGCGGAACTCCTGGGCCGCCGCCTCGGGGCGATTTCGCACCATGTAGATGACGCCCAGGTTACTGTGCGCCTCCGGGAATCCGGGATCCAGCGCCACGGCGCGTTCGAGTTCCTCGGCGCCGCGCTGGATCGACCCTTCGACATAGAGCTTGGAGCCCCGATTGTACAATTCCCAGGCCTTGCCGGGAGTCTTGTGCAGCAGGCGCGCCACGGAGACCGCCTGCCCGAACCCGCAATACGGAAGGACACTTATCATTACAAAGGCAGCAATCCTCTTTTTCAAGACAGACCTCCTCTTCAAGCGAACGAGTTTCGAGCGACCCTGATGCAAACGGGAGCGGAGACGGTGCTCGCCGGAGAAGGGGCGGAAACGGAGACCCTAGGCGGCTACGAGGACCTTAAAAAAAGATGGGCGCGGCATAGGGGTGACCGCGCCCACGCATGAGGGAACAAGGAAGGAAGGGAGAATTAGGGCGGCGGCGATTAGGCCGCTACGCAAGCTTTTTGCTGGCCCAGGATGGACGACATGATCCAGCGTACCTGTACGCTTTCAAAGGGTGCGCCGCAATAGTCGGCGGCGCCAGCCTCCAGGGCATTCAGCCATCGGGCCGAGTCCGGCATGCGCGTGGTAACCACGAACGGCAGTCCGGGCTCCGCGTCCTTCAGCGCGGCGACGGTATCCTGAAAATCCGGCGAATCGCCGGACAGGAAGACCGCGCTCGGCCGTGAGCGTTTCGCCAAATCCTGTATATAACGCTTGTGTTCCACCGTATGCCCTTCGGCGAGCAGGTATCGGCTCAATTCGGCAGCCAGATCCTGCGGAAGTCCAAGCAAAGCGACTCGCGCCATCTGATGAAGCTCCTGAGTAGGAATTCTCGGCGGGGAGGGACTTACTGGTCGCCTAGGACCGAATGACTGGGACTGCGTGTACTGCGAACTGATCCTAGGGTAGCAAAGCCCCGAGATACCGTCCAATCAATTAATTTGATACGGCCAACGGGCCCCACCTATAAGAAGGTGGCGACCCGCGGCGGTTACGGCGCCGCTCCGGCCAAGCCTGGAGGTCAAACCGATGGATCAGAGGGACTGCGCCGGAGCGGCCAGACCTGAGGCCTGCGCTTCCAGTTTGCCGATGGTCTCGCGCACTTCCGCCGGCACGGTGACCGGCGTGCTGGTACGGTAGTCCAGCATCACGAGCGTGGAGTCCACCTCGGCCGCGATCTCGTCCAAATGCCGGCTCACGATGCGGTGCTGCATCTGAAGACTGCTGTTGCCGATGCGCGCGATGCGCGTGCCCACATAAACGGTGTCCGGATAGTTCACCACGCGCCGGTAATCGCACTTCACGCTGGCCAAAATGGGAGCGACTCCCGACGGCGGCAGCGGCGGAAACTGCCCGACGCACAGCAAATACTCGACGCGCCCTGCTTCAGCCCAGCGCAGGTAAACCAAATTGTTGACGTGCCCGAAGGCGTCCAGATCTCCCCATAGCAGGGGGATGGTGGTAACAACGGGAAACTCCGCGAGTAGGCGGTGCTTTTCGTGCATGGAAACTAAAATTATCTCACTCCGGCGGAATTGCAGTCCACGGAGGGTGGCGTCTGCGCGCGCCAACGCGGACGGACGCAGGGACGGAAGCGCGCCCCGGGGGCGCTACGCCAGCGCCGCCTCGACGGGCTTTTCGCGTTCCATCAGGCGCATGAGGTCGAGGCGGATCGCGTCCACCAAGGCCATCCAGCTCGCCTGGATTACGTTATCGGAAACGCCGGCGGTGGCCCAGCTTCGGGAGTGGTCGCTCCATTCGATCAGCACCCGCACCTTGGCCGCGGTGCCCTTGCGGGAATCGAGCACGCGGACTTTGTAATCCGTGAGACGCACGACTCCAATCTCCGGATAGAGTTTGCAGAGGCACTTACGCAGACATTCATGCAGCGCGTTGAAAGGCCCGTGGCCGGTGGCTGTAGCCCAGTGGACCACGCCTTGGGCGCGTAGCGTCACAGTCGCCGTGGTATGCGATTCACCCTCCGAGCCGCCCGCGCCGGTGGAAACCGAGTAGCTCTCGACTTCGAACAGGTCCGCCCCCGGATTCAACGCCTCGCGCACCAGCAGTTCGAACGTGCCTTCCGCCGCCTCCAACTCGTAGCCTTCGTATTCCATCTGCTTGATGCGGTCGAGCAGCGCCGCGCGCGCGGCTTCGTCCAGCCGGCCCGCCAGGCCATGTTGATTCAGCTTGAAGAGAATGTTGCCGCGCCCCGCCAGGTCGCTCACCAGCACGCGCTGCCGGTTGCCCACCAACTCCGGCCGGATGTGCTCGTACGTGGTGGAGTCCTTCATCACGGCGCTCACGTGCACCCCGCCCTTGTGCGCAAACGCGCTGCTGCCCACGAAGGGCTGTGCGTTGGGAACCGGCAGGTTCGCCAGCTCCGCTATGAAACGGCACGCCGACGCCAGCGTCGCGAGCTTCTCCGCCCCGATCGTCTCATGCCCCATCTTCAATTCCAGATTGGCGATGACGGACGCCAGATTCACGTTGCCGGTGCGCTCGCCATAGCCGTTCAAGCACCCCTGCACGTGCGTCGCCCCGGCTTCCACGGCGGCCAGCGCATTCGCCACGGCTACCTCGGAATCGTTGTGCGGGTGAATGCCGATAACGGCTTCAAAGCGCCGCCGCACCTCGCCCACAATCTCCGCCAGGCGGCTCGGCAGCGTCCCCCCGTTGGTATCGCAGAGGCACAGGACCTCCGCGCCCGCGGACTTCGCCGCTTCCAGCGTGCGCAGCGCGTATTCCGGATTGGCGCGATAGCCGTCGAAGAAATGCTCGGCGTCGTAGATCACTTCCTTGCCGTGCTGCTTCAGGTGGCGCACGGTATCGGAGATGAGCGTCAGGTTCGCTTCGTTGGTGATGTTCAATGCCCGCTTGACGTGCAGATCCCACGACTTTCCGAAAATCGCCACCGCCGGCGTTCCCGCTTCCACCAGCGCGCGCACGTTGCGGTCCTCTTCCACCGGGTTTTTGGCGAAGCGCGTGGAGCCGAAAGCGGTAAGGCGGGCGTGCTCGAGCGGGAACTCGCGCGCCCGCTCGAAAAATTCGCGGTCCTTGGGATTGGACCCCGGCCAGCCGCCCTCAATGTAATCGATGCCGAGCTCATCCAGTTTTTGAGCGATGACCAGCTTGTCATCA
>DATKOS010000068.1:0-23989 GCA_035524535.1 Bryobacteraceae bacterium | reverse complement strand
GATGAAGCGGGGTGAAGCCGCAAGCTAGAAAGACCCTCAGCGGGCATGCGGTCTCTGTGACCGGTCGCTTAATACGTTCGAGCGCATCGAGCAGGGTCATGCGCGGCGTACTGCCTCCATAGACGCGGACGATAGGTTGCTGAGATTCTCGGCGCTCCGGATGAGCCTCACCTTGGGAAACCGCGTTTCGACCATTTCGGCCGTGCCGTCGGCAGAGGCGTTATCCACCACGAGGATTTCCATGGAGCGGCGTGGAGGAGCTTTCTCCAGGCTATCCAGGCAGAGCTCCAGGTAGCGCTTGGCTTTCCACGCAACGATGACGACGGAAATGTCCACGGTTGGGGGGGGCATGGATTGGTCCTAGTGTTCGTGCGCTCGCAGGCTCAATCGCCGGGCTGGGCGTAACGCCCTGACGCACCCGCGCAAGGCGCTGCGTGCCGCCATGGCCGCGGTGGCCACCGCCGAAGAGACGGCGCCGCCCGATGCCAGCAAGGGGCCCACCTGCAGGACGTCCGCGCCGGACAGGCCCTTCTTGAAGTGATAGACGCCCGGATTGCGGTCTGGCGAGATGCCTCCCAAGTCGTACCACCTGAACCCGTTTTCCTTAAGCCACTTGATCAAGTTCCATTGGAGCAAGTAGGAGCCCTTCGCCTTCAGCCCTTCGTCGCCGGTGGCGCCGAGAAGATAGATGGCCGTGTTGCCGATCGCGGAGGCCACAACTCCGGCCACTGGCTGGCCGCCGCCTTCGCAGATCAGGACCAGCATGCGCTGAGACGCCGGGAGCTCCTCCTGGATTCGGGTGAATTCCTCGATGTCCACCGAGGTGTCAAAGGTCTTGCGCTTGCGCATCTGGCCGTAGAGGACGCAGAACCGGCGAAACTCGCCGCCGCCGCTTCCGGAAACGATCCGAAGGCCGCCTTTTTCCGAGTTCGCAAGCAGGTTCCGCCATTTCTTGTCGAGGTTCTTGCGCAATTCCTCTAGCGAGGCGCTGAGGTCCAGAACTAGAGTTCGATAGGTGTTGTGATCGCCGGGGCGCTCCCGGTCGAAGCCGTGAAAGGCGGCTTCCATTGCAGCGGCGCGCGGCGACCCTACAAACGCGTTGGGCACGACGCGCAGGAGGAGCTTTCTCTTGCGCGCATATTCCTCTTTCAGCGCTTCCGCCATGATCGCGGCGGCTTGGCTGTCCAGGGGCCTGCCACGCCGCTCAAATAAGGGGCCCCATCTCAAATACGCAATGCCGAACCTGAGTCTTGTCGGCTGGACGATCCGGACTTGCGCCAAGCCCAGAACCTGGCCGGCGCGTTTCAGAACCAAGTGGCTGAGGCGGCGTTCTCCCCACCGGACACTGCCGTACGGCCAGGTCTGGTAGAGATTCGCGTCGTCGAAGAGATCGAGCCATTGCGCCCATTGATGAGGCGTGCAGGAGTCCACCTCGACATGCCAAGAGGAATCGGCATCGGAGATACCCCCCATTTCGGGGTGCGCTATCGCAGGTTGAGTCATCGAAGGGCTAATGAAGCTCCTGCGTACTGAGCCGGGCCTGGCGGCGGCCGCGGAAAAGACGATTCCGCACGGCGCGGAGCCGTGGTAGAACCTCGATTTCGAAAGAAAGCCTACCCTCTGCGCCGGTATGAAGGCTAACCCTGTTTAGGCAGCGAGGGGTCGAGCTTCTGTTGTTAGCGACGCTCTCGCTCAAGAAAACCGCGCGGTGTCCGGTGGCCTCCAGAAACTCCGCCACTTCGCCGGTGAGGTCCGCCGAAGAGCCGTAGGGAAGGCTAAATGAACGGACCGGCTTACCGGAGATCGACTCCAGTTCGGTCCCGTTCTTCCGTATTTCCTGGTCCATCTCCTCATGAGTCAGGGATCTGCACCGGACGTGACTGTAAGTGTGGCTGCCGATCTCGAAACCGAGGGAAGCCAGCTCCTTCACCTGTTGCCGGGTGACGTAGAGTCCCGCTTGCTCTGCCAACTGACGCGATCGGAGGTCCGCGAAATGCTCCAGGGCCGTGAGGAACTCTTGCCGTTGAGCGGCGGAAATAGAAGGGAAGAACGTGCGGGACACGTCGGCGCGGCAGGCGAACTTCAGGTTGCGGCAGCCGCTCACCTCTCGTACCGCCGCGTTAATCGGCTCCATGCCCATCACGTTGGCCACATAGCACACCAGGTTATCCGGCGAGAGCCGTCTATTATCCAAGAACGCCGCGCTGAGAAAGAATACCGCCGGCACGCGGCGCTCCGCGCAGAGGGGCGCCGCCCAGGTCATTGCCGATGCGTAGCCGTCATCGAAAGTCACTAAGATGGCGTTCGGCGGAAGATCGCGCTCGCTTGGCGAACTCAGGAGGTCCTCCAGGCTGACGGGCGCATAATTCGCGGTAAGAAACTCAAGCGTGGCTTCGAACTCGCTGGGCCTGAGACTAATTCCCAATCCGCTGGTGAAGGGCGAATCTCCATTCGAAATGTCATGGAACACGACGCAACGCACGGACCGGATTCGCCCCAGGAGCCGTGGTATGCCACAATACCTGGCCAGCCGCTCGCTAAGCCAGGTGACTTCTTCACGCTGCCGAGACGGCCGACTAACATCAAACCCTATCGCCACACGGTCTCCATGCCAAGGAGCCGGCGCATCTGCTGGCGCCGGATGTACTTGATGAAGTCCTTGTCGTCTACGCGTGGCACCCGGCCTACATAGCTCTTCACCATTCCGGTCATCATCGCAAGAGAGCCTATGAGGTACGGGCGGCGCACGGTTCTGTAGAAGCAACTGGCGAGAAAGTAGACAGGATGGTATCTGCAGATGTAACAGACCGCGCCGAACTTCACGCAATTGTTCACCAGCCCTTCCGAAGTGCCTGTAAAGCGATGGTGCATGACCTGAAGTTCGTTGAAAGACTGCGTCTTCCAACCGAGCATATTCGCCGTGACCTCGTCGATGGTGTCCCACCCGCGGTCGTTCCACAGCCCGCCGATGGCTTCCCAGCAGGCTCTACGATAGATCTTGGTTGCTCCACGGACGTGAAACTTGGGGCTCGGCTCAAGCACCGCGGTTCCGTCCATTTCGTGGTAGATGCCGCCGCCGGCGATTCCGAGATCCGGCATCTGTTCAAAACGCTCGAAACAGTCCTGGAAATAGGTAGGGCCAAAACTCAAATCGCCGTCGAGCTTAACGACGAAGTCCCAATCGTCGCTGCCGATCGCGGCGTACCCTTCGTGGAAGCTCTCCATCACCCCGCCCCCGGCTTTCCTAAATCCGCGGTTCCTCCGGTGAAGCGGGTGGATGAAGGGAAACTGCGCGGCGCTCCGGTCGATAATCTGGCCCGTACGATCCGCGGACCCGTCATTGACGATCACCCACTTCGCCGGTAGTACGGTTTGAGAAAGCACCGAGGCGATGGTCGCCTCGATGTGCCTTTCCTCGTCCCGGGCCGGCGTGATGATTACGTAACGAGTCATCGGCTTCTGCTCTCGGGAGCGCAATCCCCATTCAGATACTCGCGCAGGCCTTCCTGCCAGGGGCGAAAGGTGTTGAGGCCGAGGTTCTTCAGGGCTTGGTTTTCCAGTACGGAGTACTTCGGCCGGGGCGTCTTGGCGGGAAATTCGCCGGGGCGGGCGGGCTTGAGCACGGCTTCGGTGCCCGTCAGCGCGAAGATCTGTCCGGCGAACTCGAGCCAGGTGCAGGCGCCTTCGGCGGTCGCGTGATAGAGGCCGTAGGCGGTGGTGCGGCTGAGGACCAGCATTTGGCGGGCGAGCTCGCGGGTGGACGTCGGAGTTACGAACTCATCGTCCACCACGTGCACTTCGCCGCGCGTCTTGGCGAGCTTGAGCATGAGCTGGATGAAATTCAGGCCGCCCTTCGCGCGGCACGGGCTGGTTCCGTAAATCGCCGACGTGCGAAGAACGAAATGCTTTTCGGCCGCGGCGCGCACGAAATACTCGCCGGCCAGCTTGGAGTTGCCGTAGGCGTTGAGGGGCCTCGGAGCGTCGCCCTCCCGATAGGGGCTGCCCTTGGCGCCGTCGAACACGTAATCCGTGCTGACATGCATCAGCGCGCAGCCGGCCTCTTGGGCGGCCTGGGCGAGGCGCCAGACTCCCAGCGCGTTCACGGCGAAGGCGCGGGCGGGGTCGGCTTCGCAGTCCTCCACTTGATGCATGGCCGCGGTGTTGATGAGCAGATCGGGGCGCGCGGCGCGCAGGGCGGCCGAGACGGAAGCCTGGTCGGCGAGCTCCACGTCGCAATGGCGCAGAGAGGCAACGTCGTCGCCGTTGGCCGCGAAGGCGCGGACCACGTCCACGCCGAGTTGGCCTTCGCCGCCCAGCACCGCGACCTTCATCGCGCCACCGCCTCCGCCATGGCGTAGGTTTCCATGCCGCCTTCCAATTGCCGGAAGGTGGCGATGTTGGAGAAGAGCGGGTTGTCCCAGTCTTTGTACTTGTCCATGTTGTCGACGAGATTTCCGACGATCGAGCGGACGTCGGCGGACGGGTGGAAGCTGAGCACGTTCCGGGCTTTCTCGGTGCTGACCTTGTAATTGCGGAAGTCCTGCACGCGTTTGATGTTGAGATTGACGCGCGTGCCGAGGCGCTTCTCGATGGTGTCTCGAACCAGGTCGCCGACTTCGCCGACGGTGTAATTGCCGGATGCGACGTTGAAGATGCCGGAGAGCGCCTGGTCCGCCTCGACGGCCCGAATGTAGGCGGTTACGGCATCGTCGATGCCTAGAATGGGACGCCAGATGGAGGGGTTGTTGACGGTGATGACGCGGTCTTTCATCGCCGAGCGGAACATGGCGTTGATGATCAAGTCGAAGCGCATGCGGGGGCTGTGTCCGGAGACGGTGCCTTTGCGCAGGGCGATGACGGAGAAGCTCTCGTCGGCCAACTGCCTGGCCGCCTGCTCTCCCTGCAGCTTGGAGATGCCGTAGGGATAAGAGGACGAAACCGGGCGGGTCTCATCGTACAAGTCGTCTTCGGCGTAGCCGTAGACGGAGCACGAGGAGGCGTAGATGAAGCGCTTCACCTTGGCGCATTTGGCCGTGTAGGCGAGGTAGGCGGGAGCGGCCGCGTTGAAGATGAAGTTCTTGCTGGGGGAGAACTCGGCCATGGGGTCATTCGACAGGCCCGCCAGGAAGATGACTTGGTCGTAGCGCTCCAAGTCTTCCGCGGTGAGTTGGAAAATGTCCTTGTGAAGAATGGCGACATCGCGTGGCAGGTTGTTTCCGAACCAGAACAGGTCGACGACATCGACCTTGTAACCCCGGTCCAGCAGTTTCGGTATCAGGGCGGAACCGACATACCCGGCCCCTCCGGCGACAAGCAATCTCATGAAATCTCCTTGGGATGTTTCAGTGCGTCTTGCGGCTCCAGGCGTGGCGGGCCTGAAGGTAAGGAATGAGGCGAGTTAGAAACGGAAGTTATCGGATTCGGGCGTGGAGAGCCAGTGTTCCAGCGTCTGGGCATTGCTGTCCTTGGCCGAAAGGGAAGGGTCCGTGACGGGCCACTCAATGCCGATTTGCGGGTCGTTCCAGAGAATCCCGGACTCCGCTTTGTTGCTGTACAGGCCGGTACATTTGTACTGGATCTCCGCAAACTCGGAGAGGACGCAGAAGCCCCGGGCGAATCCCGCGGGGGCCCACACCTGGCGGCGGTTCTCCGTGGAGGCCTCAATGCCCACCCACCGTCCGAGCGTGGGCGACCCTTTTCTGATATCCACGGCCACCAGGAATGCGGAACCCAGCGTGACGCGCATGAGTTTGCCCATTGGCGGCTCCCACTGGAAGTGCAAGCCGCGCAAGACGCCCTTGGCGGAGCGTGAGTGGTTGTCCTGCACGAAGTGAGTGGGAAGACCGAGGTCGCGGAACTGATCCTCGCGAAAAGTCTCGGTGAAGAAGCCCCGGCTATCCTGAAAGATGTCCGGAACAACAACCAGCACATCTTCCAAATACTTCGCTTCCAGTCTAATTTGCATGGCGGTGTGAATCAGTGAGTAAGTCGCGGCGGGCGCCTGCGAAGATGGGGAACGCGGAATCCGAAGAGACTAGACCTGCGCCGCCCGCGGCGCCGCCGCGGCGGCCAACCACCGTTCCACGCCCGCAACGACTCGCTCCTGTTGCTCCGCGGTCAACTGAGGGAACATGGGGAGGGAGACGATTTCGCGCGCGGTCCTCTCCGCCACCGGGAAATCGCCCGGGCGGTAGAGGAGCCGTTCGTAGGCTTTTTGCAGGTGCAGCGGCACCGGGTAGTGGATGCCCGTGCCGATTCCGGCTTCGGCCATGGAGCGCATGAACGAGTCGCGCTCCTGAATGCGGATCACGTAGAGGTGGTAAATCGCTCTGGCCCATTCCGGCTCGTAGGGTGCGAGTTCGCCCAGCCCCGCCGCCTCCAGAAGGCGCCGGTATCTTGCCGCCGCTTCGCCCCTGGCCTTGTTCCAGCCGGGAAGGCGCTTGAGTTTCTCCGTGAGAATGCCGGCCTGGATGGCGTCCAAACGGCCGTTGTAGCCTTCGATTTCGTGGTAATACTTGCGGTCCTGCCCGTGGTCGCGGAGCATGCGGACGGCGCGCGCAATCTCGGCGTCGTTGGTGGTCACCGCGCCGGCCTCACCGCAGGCGCCCAAGTTCTTGCCGGGGTAGAAGCTGAAGGCTCCGGCCAAACCCATGGAACCGGCCTTTCGCCAGCGGCCTTCCTTCTTCGAGAAGTACTCGGCGCCGTGGGCCTGGCACGCATCCTCGATCACCACCAGGCAGTAACGCCCGGCGAGCTCCAGGATAGCGTCCATGTCGGCTGTTTGCCCGTAGAGATGGACCGGCACAACGGCCTTCACGGGCAGACCCAACTTGCGGTCCACCACGTTTCCGCCGCCATCCACCTCACACCCGGACTCGAGGTACTCGGCGAGCTTGCGCGGGTCCATGTTATAGGTCCGCTCGTCGATATCCACAAAGACCGGCCGGGCTCCCGCCTGCGTGATGGCCTCGCTTGTGGCGATGAAGGTGTTCGGAACCGTCACGGCGATGCAGCCCGGACCCACGCCGGCGGCTATCAGCGCGAAGCGCACCGCGTCCGTGCCACTGGCCACGCCCACCGCGCCGTCGGCATCGCAGAACGCCGCGAACTCGCGTTCGAACTCTTCCACCATGGGGCCGCCAATAAAGCCGGCGGTGCGCAGCGCTTTGGCGAAGACCGCGGAGAGATCGGCCTGCATCTCCTGGTGCGGCGTAATCAGGTCAAGAAACGGTATCTTACTTGAGTCACTCATGGAGACTCCTTGGATATTGAGTTGTACGATTTGGATTGGGTTCCGCCGGAGGAGGGCTGGAGGAGTTCGATGGCCGGTCTACAGCTTTGAGCGCTTTCGGGCCCGCCAGAGCGCCAACGCGGTCAAGCCGCCGCCCGCAAGGACCAGGGTGAGGGGCTCCGGAGTCACTACCGGCAGGGGCACGCCGAAAGGATCCGCCTGCCATGCGCCATCGTTATCATCCGCCAGCACCGCGCTCTCAAACTCAGGGAGTTCGGTGAGGCGCGGCAGATTCAGATCTTCCAACAGGGCGGCGTCCAGAACCACGGCGCCAAGGTCGACATCCGTATAGCTGACGGAAAACTCACTGGATGTCACACCGTCCGCGGCCGACGAATCCGCTTCCGGACCGGCGGCATCCCAGGAGCCGCTGGCCGCGGCGGCATCGATGGCCGGCAGTTCGAATAGGCCCAAATCGGGTAGAACGATGGAGTCCGCCGAGGCCAGAGCGGCTCCGGCGATCAGGATCGAAATGGCGTTCGCGATGTGCCTATACCTCATCCTTGCCTGCTGCCTGCGCTGACCGGGGCTGGAAGCGCCCGTCAGATCATTGTCACTGGGACCGAAGGATCCGTCAACAGATATAAAGCTCTGGAACAACCAAAAAGTAACGCGCCAAAATTTTCCACAGTACGGGCGGTACGAAAGGGCGCCGTTCGATGGAAGCCGCCGCTCATCGCCGCGCTTCCGCCGTGTCCCGGGAGGTAACGGGCCGCAGCGTTCGCGCCGGGTTGCCCGCCACGATGGTGTTCGGCGGGACATCGCGGGTGACCATGCTTCCCGCCCCCACCATGGCGTTCTCGCCGATGGTGACGCCCGCCAGAATGGTGGCGCCGCTCCCTACCGATGCTCCGCGCTTCACCAGCGTCGGCTCCACGCGCCAATCGCTCTCGGTTTGCAGGGCTCCATCCGTTGTGGCGCGCGGATACGTGTCGTTGATGAACGTGACGCCGTGCCCGATGAAGACCTCGTCCTCCACGGTGACGCCCTCGCACACGAAGGTGTGGCTGGAAATCTTGCAATTCCGCCCGATTACCGCGTTCTTCTGCACTTCCACGAAGGCGCCGATCTTGGTGTTATCGCCGATTTCGCAGCCGTAGAGGTTGATGAACTTGGAGAGCTTGACGTTCTTGCCGAGTTTCACATCCGGCGCGATGCAGAGGTACTCATTCATAAAGCCACCGCCCCTCCGCGCTGCTTCAGGGACTGTCCGGCCGCCTCCAGCATGCGAACCACGCGCAGGCCGGCGAGGCCGTCGTTCACCGGTGTTCGGTTCCCCTGGATGCAATCGCGGAAATAAGCCGCTTCACGCTTCAGAGCCTCGGTCTGATCCACGCGCGGCGCCCACATATCGCCGGATCTGTAACTCACGAGTAAGTCGTAGACGCCCTGCCCGGTGGTGATTTCCACGCCCTTGTCATAGACGCGGACCTTCTCATCCGGCTCCACGTCGTTCCACACCGCCATCTTCTTCTCGCCGCCGATCAGCGTGGTGCGCACCTTCACCGGCGAAAGCCAGTTCACGTTGATGTGGGCCAGCATTCCGGGGAAGTAAACGGTGAGATAAGCGAGATCCTCCAGCCCATTGAAGTGACACTGTCCGGTGGCGCTGACCGCTTCGGGCTGCGCGTCGATCAGATGGTCCATGATGGCCAGGTCATGCGGCGCCAGGTCCCAAATCACGTTGACATCGTGCTGGAAGAGGCCCAGGTTCACGCGCGTGGAATCGTAGTAGAAGAGCTTGCCGAGTATGCCTTCCTCTATGAGCTGGCGGAGCTTGCGCACCGCGCCGGTGAACAGGAAGGTGTGATCCACCATGATTTGCAGGCCCTTGGCGGCGGCCAGATCGATGAGTTGGGAGGCTTGCGCGGAACTCGCCGCGAAGGGCTTCTCCACGAAGACGTGCTTGCCGTTCTCCAGCGCCGCCTTGGCGAACTCGAAGTGCGTCCAGACCGGCGTGATGACGGCCACGGCATCCACTTGCGGGGAACGGATCAGTTCCATGGCATCCGCCGTGGCCAGGATCCCGGGATACGCCTGGGCGGCGCGCGCCAGGGCGGCCGGGCTGCCGTCCGCGACGGCGACCAGCTTGGACCCCTCGGCCGAATGGAAATTTCGCGCCACGATGGGGCCCCAGTATCCGTATCCGATAACGCCGACTCGAATCACAGTGCCTCCGCGCGCTCTAGTGCGCGCCGGTCGCCATAATCACCGCAGCCGGGGTTTGCAGCAGGATCTGGATGTCCAGCCACACCGACCACGTGCTCGCGTACTGCAGGTCCATGCGGACCATGTCGTCGAACTTCACGCGGCTGCGTCCCTTCACCTGCCAGAGGCCGGTAATGCCCGGCTTCGCCGCCAGGATTCTTGCGCGGTGCCAGACGCGGTATTGTTCCACCTCGTAGGGCAAGGGCGGCCGCGGGCCCACTAGGGACATGTCGCCCTTGAGGACATTGAGGAATTGCGGCAATTCGTCCAGGCTGCTTTTGCGGAGGAAGCGGCCGACGCGCGTCACCCGCGGGTCGTCCACCAGCTTGTAGGCCGCTTTCGGGCCGTTCCCCTGGCCGCAACCGTCTTGGCCCGCCATGAACTTCTTGATGTACTCGCGGTGCGCCGCGTCATCGCAGTTCACGTACATCGAGCGGAATTTGAGGAAGCCGAATTTCCGCCCGTTCCGCCCCACACGCTCCTGGCGAAAGAAGACGGGACCTCGCGACGTCAGCTTAATGGCAAGTGCGATTACGACGAAGAGCGGCAGATCGATGGCCAGCGCCAGCAAGCTGCCCACAATGTCCATGGAGCGCTTGATCACCTTGGAGAGGCGGCTCGGGGCGGCGCCGTGGAAGAGCTCGTCGTTAAGCGTCGAATCGACTTCGTGAAACTCCCCGCCCTGGTCCCAGTTTTCGGGAAACACGTGGAATGAGAGCTTGATCTCGCCGATCTCATCGATGCTGAGGGCGCCGGAAAGCGCGCCCGTCACCCGGCCCAGCAGGGAGTTGGCCACGGACTTCCCGTCTACTTCGTCGCCGAGCTCGGTGAAGATCACCCCGATGGTCGAATCCTGCTTGTACCAGCCGGTGATGTCCGTGTCGCGAGTGGAATTGGAGAGCGCCCGGAGCACCCTCTCGAACGCGTCCCGGCTTCCGCCGGCCTTCAGGAGCTTGGCGGATTCGAGCAGCATCAGCACGAAACTGCGTCCCGAGCGCTCGGTCCTCTTGCGCTCCAGGAAGAGCATCCGGCCGAATACTTCCTGCGTGAGGATGGACCGGGCGGCGGACGATAGCGGTCCCGCGTTGGCGCGCGACGGGCCGTCCCGCCTGGGTTCCAGTGACGCTCCGCTTCGCGCGCGACTCATAGGGCGGCCCACCTCTTGGCGGGTGCTGCATTGTTCGAAATTCCCATACTTACGGGCGAGAGCCAGCGGCGCTCAATCTGCACCGCCACTGAACGGCGCAGGAGGCTAATCGATACCACCGCGCGGCATTGGTTCGGCGTTTCCACGAGAATGCCTTCCATCCCGGCCAGCGGACCGGATTCGAGCTTCACGCGCTGACCGGTCTCCAGATATTCCCAGGGTTCCGTCGCCAGCCCGGAACAGATGGCCCGGCGGATAGCCAGGATTTCGGCATCGTCGAGCGGAGAGGGGATCTTCCCGAAGCCGGCGAAATGCAGGGCCCCGGGGATGGTAAGGACCGGCAGGCGGTAGCGCGGGTCGAGGCGGCAGAATACATAGCCCGGAAAGAGCGGCAGGTCCAACCGCTTCCGGCGGTCCGACCAATTGTGGTAGCAGCGGTAAAGCGGCACAAACTCGTCGAAGCCTTTCCGGCGAACCAAATTCGCGACCACCTTTTCGCAGCGGGACCTCACTCGCAAGGCGAACCACCGAAGAGAATCATCATTGTGGATTGTGTCCACGTTCATGCGGAAAAGCTGGCTCCGGCGCAAGCTACCGCCCTTTTAGCCCCATCCGTCTTTCCCCGTATGAGGCCGAATCACCCAGGCCTGCCGATGCGCCCTGTTGAAGCACTCCGATTGCCACACTAAAACTCGCCTGTTTTCAATGCGATGCGGCTGGCGCAGCGAGCTGGACACGGGGGTCAGCCTATGATTCGAACCTAATGGCCTCAATGGCTTCAGATAAAAAGCCCTTTTAAGTCAAAGAAAACCATCTGAAAGCGGGCCTTGTGGGGAGGAAATCGAATTGTTCCCAAACATTGGGACAAAAGGCGGGATCTTGTCTAGGCTGCGGGAATCTTTGGAAAATGCCAGCGGAGCGGCGAGCGGAAGACACCGGGCCGGACCACCTCATGCCGCTGTACATGCGCCCCGAGCTTGCGGCGGCAATCTCGCCGGTCCTCAAGCGGCGCATGCCAGGCAAGACCTGTTTCCACTTCAAAGCCGATCCCGGTCCCGAATTTGCCAGTGGATCCGGCGGCGCTTACCGAGACCGCCCTGGAGTCCCGGCGCGCGAAGAACCGGGTTTGAATGCCGCTGGATTGGCCCGGTTTTCACCCGGCCTGCCGCTGCGGGCTTGTTGATATACTGAAGTCGTTCCCAACGATCAGGAGTCTATTGCAATACCATGTTCGATCTTTTCCGAAGCCGAGATAAGGCCGTCCGCATTCTTCTAGGCGGCATATTGGTGGTCGTGTCGCTGTCCATGCTCACCTACTTGATCCCCAACTACAACAGCGGAGCCGGGGATCCAGGCGACATCGTGATCGCGCAAATCGGGAAAGATACGCTGACCCTGCCCGAGGTGGAAGCTACCCTCCAGCAGACCATGCGCGGACGCCAGATTCCGCCCTCCATCCTGCCCACTTACATCCCGCAGATGGTGGACCAGATGATCGTCCAGCGCGCGCTTGCCTACGAAGCGCAGACACTGGGCTTCCAGGTGACCGATGCGCAAGTGACCGACGCTATCCGCCAGGAAATCCCCAGCCTTTTCCCGGACGGGAAGTTCGTCGGCCAGGATAACTACGCCGCCATGCTGGCTCAACAGGATATGACGGTGGCGCAGTTTGAGGGCGACTTGCGCCGGCAGTTGCTGGTGGGCCGTTTGCGTGAGGTGGCGCTGGAAGGCGTGGTGGTGAGCAATGCCGAGGTAGCGCAGGAGTACCGCAAGCGCAACGACAAGGTCAAAGTGGAGTGGGTAAAGCTTACCGCCGATAAGTACAAGAATGAAGCACAGCCAAGCCAAGCTGATATCGAGGCTTATTTCAAGGCCAACTCCGCCCGCTACACCGTGCCCGAGAAGAAGGACCTGGCCTATCTGCTGGCCGACCCCGCCAAGATTGAAGACAGCCTCACACCGGCCGATGCGGACCTGTTGGCGATTTACAACAAGAACAAGGACGCCTATCGCGTCCCCGAGCGCATCCGCGTGCAGCACATCCTGCTGAAGACCACGGGCAAGACGCCCGCCGAGGACGCCCAGGCAAAGGCCAAGGCGGAGGACCTGCTGAAGCAGATTCGCGGCGGAGCGAATTTCGCCGACCTGGCGAAGAAGTTTTCCGAGGACGACGTTTCCGCCAAGAATCCGAAGAACGCCGGCGAACTTCCCGACTGGGTGACTCGCGGCCAGACCGTCAAGGAGTTTGAGGACGCCGCTTTCGCCCTGAAGCCCGGGCAGGTGAGCGGGGTAGTGAAGACCCAGTACGGCTACCACATCATAAAGCTGCTGGCCCACGAGGACGCCCATCAGCGCACCTTTGACGAGGCCAAGAGCGACATCGCCGCGCAGTGGAAGAAGCAGCGCGCCGGCGACATTATGCAGGACATAGCCGACAAGCTTCAGGGCGAGTTGCAGAAGGACCCGCAGCATCCGGAACTCGCGGCGGCCAAATACCACATGGATCTGGGCCGCGTCTCCGGCTTCCAGCCCAATCAGCCACTGCCGGTGATCGGGACAAGTCCCGATTTTAGCGCCGCCGTGGAGGGCCTGAAGGCCGGCGAGGTATCGCAACCGGTGGCGCTGACCGACAACAAGATTGTGATCGCCATTGTGACGGCGGTTTCGCCGGCGCGGCCGGCCCGGCTGGATGAAGTCCAGAACCAGGTCCGCGACACGCTGGTCCAGAACCGCAGCGCCGCGGCGCTTCAGAAGCACGCCCAGGATTTGGTGAACGCCGCCAAGGGATCGAGCGACCTGGCTAAGGCGGCTAAGGCGGAAGGGCTGGAGATGAAGACCTCAGACGAGTTCAACCGTACTGGATCCATCGAGGGCCTCGGCTCCGCCAGCTACTTGCAGGATGCATTCTCGCGCCCGGATGGCAGCTTTCTGGGCCCCATCACCGTGCCCGATGGCATGGTAGTGGCGCGCGTGGTGGCGCACATCCCCGCCGACATGTCGAAGCTCCCGGAGCAGGCTGATTCCATCCGCAATGACGTGCGGAACGAGAAGGAACGCGACCGCGATACGCTCTTCTCCGAAGGCGTCCGCGACGCGCTGGTAAAGCAGGGCAAGATCAAAGTGCACCAGCCGGTGCTCAAGCGACTGATTTCGAACTACAGCACGCAGAGCTAAGCGGATGGTTCACGCTTTCATCGGTTTCCTGCACGCGCTTACCGACCCCGTGCGGCTGGCGCAGTTGCTCAACAGCTTTCTCTCCGGCTGGCTCGGTTACGCGATGCTGTTCGGGGTGGTGTATGCGGAAACCGGATTGCTGGCGGGCTTCTTTTTCCCGGGCGATTCGCTGCTCTTTACGGTGGGCGCGGTGGCCGGGGCCGGCGATCAAGGGGCCGGGGGGCTTAGCATCGGCGCCGTGATTGCGGTGCTGGCTTCCGCAGCCCTGCTTGGCGACTCCACGGGCTTCTTCCTTGGCCGCAAGACCGGCGCCCGCATCTTCAGCCGCAAGGACACGCGGCTGTTCAAGCAGGAGCACGTGAGCCGCACCAAAAAATTCTACGAACGCCACGGCGGCAAGACCATCGTCTACGCGCGATTCATCCCCATTGTGCGTACCTTCGCCGCGTTCATGGCCGGCGTGATGGAGATGCCGTACCGGCGCTTCCTGCCGTACAGCGTTTGCGGCGGCATCGGCTGGGTAGTCCTGATGACTACGCTCGGTTACGAGCTTGGCTCCATTCCCGTTGTGCGTCGCAATTTCGACTACGCCATTCTCGCCATTGTCGCGCTCTCCCTGCTGCCGCCCTTTCTGGAAGCGCTCCGGGCCCGCTCAGTGCGCCAAGCCGACTAGTCCGGCCGCGAAGAGGCGGTCATCCACGCGCCCGAGTTTGGCGGCGGCGCCAGCATCGATTAGCGGACGGTGCGAGACGTCCACGAGATATTCCGGTATCGCCCACAGATCCTCTTCGGCGGTCATCCAGCCGATCGCGTCGAAACGCCGGAGATTCACCGGGCGGGAATACGCGCGGAGCGTCTTCTCCCTCTTCAAGTTGAAATAGTGCTCGAAGTAGGACATGGCCAGTTCCCGCAGCGTGCGGTATACCGGCTCGCGGTAGCGCAGGCCCGCGTAGTTTGACTTAGCCAGGGCACCCCAGCGTCCCCGCCGCCGGAAGATGGCCAGCACGTGGTCGTCGTCGCGCACCGCCTCAAGGTCCAGCAGCAGGGGCTCGAACCCGATCATGCGCAGCGCCGCCGCGCCGAACAGCGCGCCTTCCATGCAGTGCGCCATCCGGTCCCGCATCACGCGGCGCGGCGACCGGCAGGTTTCTCCGCCGCGCTCCTTGTTGTAGGCGATCTCGTCCAAATAGCGCTGAATCTTCTCCGGCGTGTTCAGCCTGCGGAAGGTCGCGCGCTCGGCCGAGGTGAGGCCGAATTGCCAGCTCCTGGCTCCGTTATTCATACCGCAGCGCCCTGTCCAGGGCCTCCACGAAGAAATATTCCCCCCACATCACGGATTCGTTCACTCCCAGCCCCTTATGTAAATGGTACACGCCGCCCTTGAGGATACCCTCCCAGGCCGCATCGTCCGCCGCCAGGTAGCGCCGGCACAGCGTGGCCAGAATCCGCCGCGCCGCGTCTGCGTAGCGGTCCTTGCCGGAGCCGCCCGTCAGGTCCGCCAACTGGAAAAGCCCGGAAGCCGCGATGGCGGCGGCGGAGGTGTCCACTAATTTGCGGCTCTCTTCGGGAGCGTCAAAATCCCATGACGGAACCCCGTCCGCCGGACAATGCGCCAGGTAGTATTCGGCGCAGGCCTCTGCCGTGCCGAGGAAGCGTGCGTCACGCGTATAGAGGTAAGCCGTTCCGAATCCGTAGAGCGCCCACGCCAACCCGCGCGACCAGCAGGAATCGGCGCGATAGCCTTGCTGCGTGCTCTGCCGCAGGAACTCGCCCGTGGCGGTATCGAAAATCCCTTCGTGCGCCGTGGAGCCGTCCCTGCGCACCAGCACGCGCCGCGTGGTAAGGCAGTGTCGCAGGGCGAGATCGAAAAGCCGCTCATCGCCAGTGGCGCGCGCGGCGCGAAATATGAGTCCGACGTTCATCATAATGTCGATGAACAGGGAATCTTCGGCCAGGAACGAGCGCAGGTACCCGCCCTTCTCGCGAAAGCGCAAGGCCAGCGTATGGCCTGCCTGGATCAAGACGGATTGCGGCTCCGGGTCTCCGGTCAACTCATGCCAGCGGCCGTAAGTTGGAAGGAACAGAAAGCCCAAGTCATGCACATCGCGGTCGAACTGGCGTGGGGCCAGGGGCCGCGTGTAGCGCTCTGCGGGCTCGCGCCAAGCTTCCTCGCCGCGCGCGCATAGAATCCACATCATGCCCGGCAGGAAACCGTCGCACCAACGCGTCCAGGCCGGCATCGAATGCCGCCAGCGGCCCTGATGCGTGTACATGGGGTAGAAGCCCGGGTCACGGGCGACGAGGGCGTCGAGCTGGCGCGCGGCGAATGCGAGGGAGGGGGATATGTAGTTTTCCGTCATCAGTTATCAGTCAACAGCTCAGCCGATTCTCAGTGAGGCCGCACGGCTCATGTTTTTACTGACGACTGAGAACTGGCGACTGATGACTTCCTTTGCGCCTCTCGCGCCGCCTTCACCACCTGCCCGTAGGCTTCTTTGTCGAAGGGCGGGCAGCCGGTGGGGAATTGTCCCAGCGGATGGTTTCTCTGCCGCATCAGGTAGGTGCAGAAGGTGAGCGTCTTGCAAACTCGGGCCTCATCCAGCGCGCCACACTCCAGCAAGTCCTTGGCGAAATCCGGATACGCCAGCGCGTTCCGGCCCATGCCGAAAAACCGCGCCGCGCCGGCTTTCAAATTAGCCGCTCCGGCGTTCGGCGCGAACCGCTGCAGCCAGCTATATCCCGCTCCCAGCACCGGCAGATCCGGAAACGCGCGCTGCAATTCGGCCGTCACGCGGAAGTGCCGGTCCACGCCGAGCAGCGGATGTTCGGGCTGTTCGTAATTGCCTTCGTCGGGCTTCTCAAACGGCCGCGTAACATGCGGATTGAAGTAGGGAACGCCCAGAGACACGCTCAGCAGATCCACGCCGGCGCTCCGAAACCAGGCGACCGCCTGCTTGACCTCGGTCAAGTCCTCGCGTAGCGGGTCGTTGGCGTCCACGCCGAAGCCGTAAGGGTAGGGAACCGGGAACTCCATGGGCGCGCCCACGCCGGCGGCATCGCGCACGTAGGGCACGCCTTCGTAGCAGCCGAGACGCATGGCGATGGTCAAGCGCTTGCCGTAAGCCGCCCGGATCTTGCCCGCCACGTTGCGAAGAAGCCGGGCGCGATTCTCCAGGGGACCGCCGTAGCGGCCCTCGCGCCTCTTGGCGCCCAGCAGCTCGGAGGCCAGGTAGCCATGCGTGGCCTTTACGTCCACCGCGGTGAATCCCGCTTGGAGCGCCAGGCCCGCCGCGACCACGAAGCGGTCCTCCAAGCGATCGAGCTCTGCGTCGGAAATTGGCGGCAGATCCGCGGGCGTCCCGGTTTTCCGGTCCACTACCGGATTGTGGGCGGCAATGATCCGGTCCGGCCAGGAATAGCGGCCCGAGTGCGTGAGCTGCATGGGGATGATCAGGTCGCCGTCGTTCCCCCACCGCTCCCGGTGCGTGCGCCGCGCCATTTCGAGCAGCCGCGCCATGTCTCCCACGCTTCCCGGGTGAATCCACAACTGTCGCGGATTGGCGCGGCCTTCGCGGCAGACGGCCGTGGCCTCAAACCAGATCAGCTTCGCGCCGCCGCCGGCGAACCTATGGTAGCGGCGCCACGTCAGCTCGCCCGGACGGCCGTCGGCTTCTCCGTCGCAACCTTCCATCGGGTGGACGGCGATGGAATTGCCCGCTGTTTCCCGCCCCACGGCGACGGGGCGGGCCAGCAGGCCACGCACCTCGTCAGGCGAGTCAAGGAAGTTAACGTGCCGCGCCCCTACCTCAGCCGCGGCGCGACGGATCTCTTCGACCGCGGCGTAATGGAAGCGCCTCATAGGGTCCTCAGGTGGAACCCGCCGTCCACGTCAAGGACTTGCCCAGCGCAGTAGTCCAGGTAGCCGTCCGCGATGGCGCGCACCGCGCGCGCGACGTCCTCCGGCTCGCCCATGCGGCGCTGCGGCAACAGGCCGGCCGCGATGCGCTCCTCGTAAGCCTGCTCCGCGCCGGCGATCATGTCCGTGCGCACGATGCCCGGCCGTACTTCAAAGACGCCGATGCCATGCGGCGCGAGCCGCGCGGCGTACAACCGCGCCGCCATGCCCAGGCCCGCCTTCGAGACGCAGTACTCGCCGCGGTTTACGGAAGCCGCGTAGGCCGAAATGGAGGTGATGAAGACGATCCGCCCGGCGCCCTGCGGTAACATGCGGCGGGCCACGAGCTGCGTCAGGAAGTAAGGGCCCTTGAGATTGGCCGCCAGCAGGGCGTCAAAGCCCTCTTCGCCGGCTTCCAGGATGTCCCGGCGTTCCGCCGGCGCCATGCCGGCGTTGTTCACCAGGAGGTCGATGCGGCCCAGCTTCTCCACGGCGAAGGCGACCAGCGCCGCGCGGCTGGCGGCGGACGCCAGATCACACGGGAAGATCAGAGCGCCGGTTTCCTCGCGCAGCCGCTCGGCTTCCTCCCGCCGCGTACGGTACGTGGCCACCACGGCGTGGGTCCGAGCCAGGCCGGCGACTATGGCGCGGCCGATGCCCCGGCTGCCGCCGGTGACAATGGCCACGGGTTGGCGCGATGCGTCGCTCATAAGCGGGTACGTCACGGATACTGTAACAGGGGACGCCGGCGGCCGCCCAAAAACGCCGGCCGGCGCGCTTTTTCCGCGATTTTCTGCAAAAAACAATTTGCAATCGAAATGTTTTCTGATATTCTGGAATCGCTCTGGCCGCCAATTATGTCCGCGCGAAACATGGATACTGCCGCGCAAGGCATTCTCACACGCGATGAAATGGAGAGCAGGCGCCTGCTAGCCGCTCAGGACCTGCAAATGGGGCTCT
Organism: Bryobacteraceae bacterium; assembly: GCA_035524535.1. Taxonomy (GTDB): domain Bacteria; phylum Acidobacteriota; class Terriglobia; order Bryobacterales; family Bryobacteraceae; genus BOG-224. The sequence goes on along the minus strand of DATKOS010000068.1, from coordinate 5,314 downwards.
CGCAGTCCCAGGTTGCCCGCAAATTCGGCGTGAGCCGCACCACGGCTTCGCGCTGGCGCCGCGCCCTCTCGGGCAAAGGGGTTGAGGCGCTTCGCAAGCGCCGTGCGTCCGGCCGCCCCAGCCGCCTGACCCAGGATCAGCTTCACGGCGCGGCGGAGATCTACCACGCCGGCCCTCGGGAAGCCGGTTTCGATTCGGACCGCTGGACCACCGTACGTTTCGCCGAGGCCATTTTTGCCCGTTTCGGCGTGCGCTACGATCCGGACCATGTTGGACGGATCATGCACCGGCTCGGCTTGCGAGCCCGCCGCCAGCGGGTGGAGGCTCCGGTCTTCCTGCCCGAACTCATCCAAAGGGCCTCTTAACCGGCGAGGCAGGGTAGGCCTGCGGGCCCGCTGCGGCTTTCTGGCAAGCTCAGCGGGACGTACTCCCGGTCTGCCTTCCTGCGCTACCGTGGAATGAGTGCGTATCCTCGGCATCGAATCCTCCTGCGATGAGACCGCCGCGGCCGTCGTGGAAGATGGCGGGCGCGTCTGTTCCTCCATCGTCGCCTCGCAGATGGATGTCCACGCGAAGTATGGCGGCGTGGTTCCCGAACTGGCCTCCCGTGAGCATCTCCGCGCCATCACGCCCGTTGTTCGAGAGGCGCTCGAACAAGCCGGCGCGAGCCTCGCGGATCTGGACGCTATCGCCGCCACCGTTGGACCCGGACTGGTGGGATCTCTGCTGGTGGGCCTCACTTACGCCAAATCGCTGAGCTTCGCGGCCGGCGTACCGCTGATCGCGGTGAACCACATTGAAGGCCATATCCACGCCGTGGTTCTGGAGGCCCTCCGCGATGGCCGCGGCATGGAGTTCCCGGCGCTGGCGCTGGTGGTGAGCGGCGGCCACACGCATCTCTTCGAGGTGCGCGAAGAGTTCCGCTACCGGCTGCTGGGCAAGACCCGCGACGATGCCGCCGGAGAAGCATTCGACAAGGTCGCCAAGCTCCTGGGCTACGGCTACCCGGGCGGTCCCGTCATCGATCGCCTCGCGCCCTTCGGCGACCCCGCCGCGGTGCCCTTCACCTTCGCCCGCATGAAGGGGAATACGCTCGATTTCAGTTTCAGCGGCATCAAGACGGCCGTGCTTCGCTGGGTCCAGGCGCACGCGATGGAGGAGGAGATCGAAGCGCGGCGCTCTCTGACTCGCTCCGGTGCGAGCGTCAGCGTGGAAGATTGGCTGGCGGCAACGCCGCGGCGCACGCTGGACCTGCTGGCGTCCTTCCAACGCGCCATCATCAAGGAGTTGCTGGCGCGGGCCGAGGACGCCGCGGAACGCATTGGCGCGCGCACAATGATTGTGTCCGGCGGAGTAGCCTGCAACACCGGACTGCGCGCGGCCGCGTTAGCCGCCGGCCTGCCCTATCCGGTCTACTTCCCCAGCCCCGGCCTTTCCACGGACAATGCCGCCATGATCGCCGCTGCCGCTTTCCCCAAACTCCAGCGCCGCGAGTTCGCGGGCCTGGACATCCTGGCCCAGGCGAATCTCACGCTGGCGTAGGCTCCAGGGGCTGAAGAACGGAGGAGGGGAGCTTTCGGCTCTGCCTTTGGATGCCGCCTTTGGGATGTACCTCTGGGCTTTATCTCCGGGCCCTATCTTTGCACCCTGCCCGAGCCCTCGCCCTTCACCAGCGCCAGCACCTCCTCCGCGCTGAACCGGTTGAAATCTCCCGGGACCGAGTGCTTCAGGCAGCTTGCCGCCACTGCGAAATCGAGGGCCTCGCGCGCCGACGGCAGCGTGGTGAGGCCATAGATGAGGCCTGCCGCGAATGCATCGCCGCCGCCCACGCGGTCCACGATGTGCGTGATCTCGTAATGCCGGCTCGCCACGAAGTCCTTGCCGTCGCTCCAGCACGCCGACCATCCATTGTGCGAGGCGCTTCGCGATTCGCGCAGGGTCATGGCGATGCCCCGGAGGTTCGGCCATTCGGCCAGGGCCCTGGCGCTCAACGCGCGGAAATGGTCCGAGTCCACGGCGAAGGGTGGCGTGTCCGCGGCGGCGGCGATGCCCATCGCCATCCTCAGATGTTCCTCATTGACGATGGCGACATCGGCGCACCCGAGCAGCTCTCGCATTGCCTCCGGCGCCGGCCGGCCCCATTTCCAGAGGTTCTTGCGGTAGTTGAGATCGCAGGAAACCGTGATGCCCATGGCGCGGGCTTTCCTCGCCGCCTCGAACGTCAGATCCGCCGCGGAAGCGCTGATCGCCGGCGTGATGCCGGTAAGGTGGAACCACGCCGCGCCCGCCAGAGCACGGTCCCAATCGATATCCCCGGGTTTGGCCAGCGCGATGGCGCTCCCTTCCCGGTCGTAGACAACCCTGGAGGGTCTTTGATTCGCGCCGGCTTCGAGATAATAGAGGCCCATGCGGCCCTTGCCGCGGACGATGCGGGACGTGTCCACGCCAAAGGCGCGCAGTTGCGCGACAGCGGCGTCGGCCACCGGATTGTTATCCGGCAAAACCGTAACGTAGGCCGCGGGCGCGCCGAAATTCGCCAGCGCCACCGCCACGTTTGCCTCCGCGCCGCCGATGGTTGCCACGAATTGCGGGCTCTGCAGAATGCGTTCGAAGCCAGGCGGCGTCAGCCGCAGCATGATCTCGCCGAAAGTGACCGTCAGTCCAGGCATCAGAATCGCATCCTAACGCGCCGTGGAGCGAAGTAGCAAGCGAGGCCCGCGAATGCTTCGCGAAGTGAGCCGGCGGCTGCGGGCCGCCCTTGCGGCAGGGCGCGCGCCGCTATCGGTCTCCACCGCCTGCCGGCTGACAAACCGGTCCCTGCCGGCTGATGACTACTTCAGCTTGCCCTGCCGCGGCCTGCCCATCCCCGCCTTCAGGCGCTCTTCCCGCCGCCGCAGCGCGGCGGTTTCCTCCACTTCCAAGGCCTGCCGCGTCATCTCCAAGGCCATCGCGGGATTGCGCTCGCTATGCTCGTAGTACTTGGCCAGTTCTTCGAGCGCGCGCGCCCGGAACGCGTTTCGCGACCCCGCCAGCTCCGAGAAGCCCGCCACGGCCGCATCCTTGCGGCCCAGCCGCTTCTCGGTGGCCGCAATATCCCACAGCGTGCGAAACAGCAAATCGTCCGGCAGGCCCAGTTCCACCGCGCGCCGGAATAACCCGAGCGCCTCTTCCCGCCGTCCGCCCTGCTCCAGCCAGCGCGCCAGTCCAATGACGTCCGGCCCGTGCCGCAGGGCTGCATCCTCCGGCGATCGGAAGGCGAACGGCACAATCGCCGTCAGGCAAGCCAGCGACAGGATGTCGATGGCGTTGTGATGGAAAATGGGCACCAGCCGGAACGCCTGCTCCGTGCGCAGATATTCGAAGTACACGTAGGGGATCATCTCGCCCGGCAAATCGCCCTGCCGCTCCACGCCCAGGATGCGATTCTCCAGGTCGACCAGACGGCAGCTTTCCAGGCGCAGCTTCCACAGGCGCCGCGCCCCGAACAGCAGATCCAGGTGCTCCATCCGCCCGAACGGCGGGCGCGCGCGAGACATGCGGAAGCGCGTCTCCAGCAGCGGCTGGTCGTAGGACTTGCCGTTGTAGGTGATTAATACGTCGAAGCGCTGAAGGTACTCCGCCAGGCGTGCCAGTTGCGACGCTTCGTCTCCGAAGTCGCGCATGAAGAATTGCCGGAGGCGAAATCCCTCCGGCTCAATCGAGCCCACGCCGATGAGAAACGCGTAGGTGCCCGCTCCACCCGCCAGACCCGTCGTTTCCGTGTCCAGGAAGGCCCACTTGGCCGGCTGCGACCGCGCAATGGCCCCGCCGGAAAGTTCAGCCAGCAAATCCTCCGGAAGTTCCGCAAGCGCCGCGATGTCCACGCTGCCGTGCCGCCGGTGGCGCTCCCACAGCCGCTCCGTTTCGAAGTGTTCGCCGTGTTCCGTGCGGACAATCTCGCCCGAAACGAGCTGCTCGATAGGCATGCGCGAGGGCGCCGGCTTCCGTGCGGCTGCCTCGCCGCTCCCGTCGGCCCATTTGCGGTCAATGCGCGCCACGCGCCGCCGCAGTTCGGCCAGTTGTTCCCGGATCTCCTCCACGCTTCGCCTTTTCTTTGCCCACTATAGCGAGTTCGGAAAGCCGGTTTCAAGTTGCTATAGTCGAAGGAATGATCCCCAGCGCCGTGGTTCCCGTGGCTGGTTTCGGAACGCGTTTGCTTCCCGCCACCAAGTCGCAGCCCAAGGAAATGCTGCCCGTCGCGCGCAAGCCCATCGTGCAATACGTGGTGGAGGAGCTGGTCTCGAACGGGGTCGAGCAGATCCTTTTCGTCACCGGGCGCAACAAGACTTCCATCGAGAATCATTTCGACCACGACCCGGAGCTTGTGCGCACGCTGGTTGAGACGAAGAAGGAATCGCTGCTCCAGGATCTGGATTTCGAAGCGCTCAAGGCCAAGTTCTTTTACACCCGGCAGCGCATGCAGAAGGGCCTTGGGGACGCAGTCCTCTGCGCGGAGAATTTCGCCGGCGAAAAACCTTTCGTCGTCGCCCTGGGCGATTCCATCCTGGGCATCAACGCCCTTTCCCGGGCCGTGGCCCGCATGGCGGACGTGTTCGAGGAAAGGCGCGCCAGTTGCGTCATCGCGGTGGAGGAAGTGCCTCCCGAGGAGACCAGCCACTACGGCATTGTGCAGCCGGCGGGCGAGAGCGGCGACGTTTTTCGCATCGCCAACCTGGTGGAGAAGCCCGCCCCGCGCAAGGCCCCCAGCAACCTGGCCATCGCCGGCCGTTATGTCTTTTCGCCGCTGATCTTCGATATGATTCGCCGCGTCGCGCCGGACGCCCGTGGCGAAATTCAGCTCACCGACGCCATTCAACTCATGTGCGAAGAAGGCCGCCGCGTGGTGGCCGTCAAGCTGGCGCCCGGCGAGAAGCGCTACGACATCGGCAATTTCCCGAGTTATTTTGAGAGCTTCGTCGAGTTCGCGCTCGCCGACCCGGATTACGGCGAGGCCTTCCGCTCGGTTCTGGAGCGCCTGCTCGCAAAAAGCGCCACAACGGTTTGAAAAGCGAACGGCGATTCTTCGCGATCCTGGCGGCCCTTTTAGTGGCCGCGCGCCTGTGCCACACGGCCATCCTGTGGGAAGGCGACGCCTATCCGCTGGCCGCGGCGCGCCAGATGCTGCTAGGCCGCGCGCTCTATCGTGACATCTGGTTCGATAAACCGCCGCTGCTGCCGCTCTTCTATTTTCTCAGCGGCGCCAGGCCGGGCTGGGCCCTGCGCCTGGAAGACGCCCTCTACATCCTGTTGTGCTGCGCCATTGTCTACGGGTTTG
>DATKOS010000067.1:0-5405 GCA_035524535.1 Bryobacteraceae bacterium | reverse complement strand
GAATGGACCCTGCGCAACATCGCGGCGATGAAGAAGACGCACCGGCGCTTCGCCTTCAGCTACGATTGGGACCGCGAAGTCTCCACCTGCGAGCCCGAATACTACCGCTGGAACCAGTGGTTTTTTCTCAAGATGCTGGAGCGCGGCCTGGCCTACCGCAAGCAAGCCCTGCTGAACTGGTGCCCCAAGTGCGCCACGGTGCTGGCGAACGAACAAGTAGTGGAAGGCTGCTGCTGGCGGCATGAAGATACGCCCGTCGAACAGCGCGCCATGGCGCAGTGGTTCCTCAAAATCACGGATTACGCCGAACGTCTGCTCAACGATATGGCCAAGCTCGAAGGCGGCTGGCCCGAACGCGTACTCACCATGCAGCGCAACTGGATCGGCCGGTCCGAAGGCGCGGAAATCGATTTTCATTTGGTGGATGACGCGCGGCCCATACGCGTCTTCACCACGCGTGTCGATACCATCTACGGCGCCACCTGCGTCCTGATCGCGCCCGAGCATCCCCTCGCCGAAACGCTCCTCGACGCCGCGGGCAAATCCCGCGCCAAAGCCATGGTGGACGCGCGCGCAGGACGCGATCCCGGCGACATCGAAAAGGAAGGTTTCTTCACCGGCAAGTACGCCGCCAACCCTTTCAGCGGCGAACAGGTTCCCATCTGGGTCGCCAACTTCGTGCTGATGGGATATGGCACGGGCGCCATCATGGCCGTGCCCGCGCACGACGAGCGTGACTTCGAGTTCTGCCGCAAGTACGGCATTGACGTGCGGCCTGCCATTCGCCCCACCGATGGCGTCCTGGGGGTCGAGCCAGGATTGAAGGAAGCCTTCACGGACTACGGCGTCGTCGAAAATTCCGGCCGCTGGTCCGGCCTGCCCAGCGCCGACGCCCGCCGCCGCATGGCCGAATACGCCGAGCAGCTCGGCTTCGGCAAGGCCGCCATCACGTACCGCATCAAGGATTGGGGCATCTCGCGCCAGCGCTACTGGGGCACGCCCATTCCCGTGATCCACTGCCCGAAGTGCGGCATCGTCCCCGTACCCGAGAATGAGCTTCCGGTGCTGCTGCCGGACCGAATTGAAATCACCGGGGCGGGCGAATCGCCGCTCGCCAGCGTCCCAGGCTTCGTGAATGTGACGTGCCCGCGCTGCGGCGCCGCGGCCCGCCGCGAGACCGATACCATGGACACATTCATCGATTCGTCCTGGTATTTCTACCGCTACTGCGATGCGCGCAATACCTCCATGCCGTTCGATCCGGCCAAGATCGCCTACTGGTTCGAAATCGACCAGTACATCGGCGGTGTGGAGCATGCGATTCTGCACCTGATCTACTCGCGCTTCTTCACCAAGGTGATGCACGACATCGGCCTTATCCGGAATGAGGAGCCGGCGCGGCGGCTGTTTACGCAGGGCATGGTGATCGCCGAAGGCGCCAAGATGTCGAAATCCAAAGGCAACGTCGTCGGCGCCGATATGCTGGCCGAAAAGCTCGGCGCCGACACCGCCCGCATGTTCGTCCTCTTTGCCGGTCCGCCTGAGAAAGAAGTGGATTGGCGCACCGAAGGCGCCGAAGGCATCTACCGCTTCCTGGGTCGCGTCTACCGCTTCGTCACGCGCAATACGCCCGCGCCCGAGCGCGGCGGCGCTTCGGATGCGAAGGTGCTGCGGAAGCTGCACCAGTGCCTGAGGAAGATCACGGAGGATTTCGAATCGCGCTGGCACTTCAATACGTGCATCGCCTCGATCATGGAGCTGGTGAACGTGCTCTATGCCGAAGAGGAGAACCTATCTCCGGCGGTAGCTCGCGAGTGCTCCGAGAAGCTGGCGCTGCTCCTGGCGCCCTTTGCGCCGTACCTCTCGCAAGAGATCTGGGATGAACTGGGAGGGACCGGCCCCGTGTTCCGCCAGCCCTGGCCGCCGTTCGATCCCGAGCTCGCCAAGGAAGAGGAAGCCGAGATCGTGGTGCAGATCAACGGCAAACTGCGCGCGCGGGTTCATGCGCCGTTCGGGACGGCCAAGGAACGGCTGGAGGAACTGGCGATGGAGAAGGTGCAGGCTCAGCTTGAAGGCAAGCAGGTGGTGAAGCGGATCACGGTGCCGGATAAGCTAGTGAATCTGGTGGTGAAGTAAGGGGCGGCGGAGAGGGGTCAGTCCTCTTTGCAGCGCTGGACAAGGCGAGCGGTCGAAGTTTGTTTCCTCAGAAGCCCGCGTTGTGTCACAGGGCGGCCTTTTCGGGCACTTATAGGGTGGCATGATACCCTCCGATGAGATGTACCCCCTTGACGCCGACGCGGAACTGGTGGCGCAAACGCGCCGCGGCGATGGCGATGCTTTTGGCCGGATTGTCGCGCGATACCAGGCGCTGATCTGCGCCTTGGCCTACAACGTCACAGGCAGCGTGGCCCGAAGTGAAGATCTGGCCCAGGAGGCCTTTGTGGTCGCCTGGACGCAGCTTCCCGGCCTTCGCGAGCCCGAGAAACTGCGCTCCTGGCTTTGCGGCATTGTCCGGAACCTTGGGCGGCGGGCCCGCCGCGCGGAGGCGTTCGAGCCCGTGCTCCGTGCGGAACCGCTGGAGACGTCCGCTCCCTCGCTGGCCGCGCCCGAGCCTGGACCTCTCGATCAGGCTATCAGCCGGGAAGAGGAGGCCATCCTCTGGCGCCAGATGGAGGCCATTCCGGAGACCTACCGCGAAGTCCTGATTTTGTATTACCGCCAGCACTCCTCGATCGAGCAGGTGGCGCTGGCGCTGGAGTTGTCCGAGGAGGCGGTGCGGCAGCGGCTGACGCGGGGCCGGAGGCTGCTGCAGGAGCAGGTCCTCGCCTTCGTGGAAAATGCGCTGGAGCGGACCTCGCCGAAGCCGGAGTTTACGCGGCAGGTGCTGGCTGCGTTGCCGGCGGCCTCCTCCGGCAAGGCGATCGGCGCGGGCCTGGCCGCCGCTTCGGGATCGGCGGCTAAGGGCGCGTGGGCCGCAGCCGGGCCCCTGGGCGCTGTGTTCGCGATGCTGGGCGGAGTTTTTGTGAGCCGGCGGGCGCTGGCTGCGGATGACAACAAATCGGCGCGCGAAGGCCGATTTGTGGCCCGGTTCGCATGGGTTCAGGTGGCGCTGGCGGCCGCATTTCTGGGGATCGCCTGGATCATGATGAGGAGAGAGAGCCACGCTTCCCTTTCTCCCTTCCTGCGCGATATCGGGGCGGCCGCTTTCATTTTCCTGTTCTGGGTGGCCGGTATGGGGCTCTGGCGTTTCCGGTTTCGCCGGCAGTTCCGGATTCAGCGCGAAGACAATACCATCGACGAAACCGAATGGGGGCTGCCGCTGCGAGGAGCCCGTGTGGAGCCGAATCCGTCCAGACCGGTTCCAAGCTTCTGGCTTCTGTTCAGGCGCTCCGCGCTGCTCTTGGTTTTTGTCGCGATCATGGCATTCAAGGCGCCGTGGAAGCTCCATTTTGGCCTCGCGCTGGGCTTCTATGTGGCCGTTCCTCTGGCTTCGATTCTGCTCTCGACGCTTCTGGCGCAGCGCATGTCTAAGAAGCGGCGGCGGTTCGAGCGGCCTCCCGTGGGCTTTCTTTTCGGCTTCCCCGTTGCGGCCACATTGCTTCTGGTCGATTTGGATTTGACGGTCGCCTGGGACAAAGGAGCGGCGTCGGTTACGCAGATTGTCTGTTTGAACGCCGCGGTGGTTCTCGCCTATGCCGTTTGGATACGGCTTTTTGTTCGCAGGGGCGGGCCGAGCGTGGGGCGAAGGGCTTCCTAGGGGTAGGATGCGAGGAACACCCCCCGCGGCTGGTATCCTGTCCTAAGGAGATCAATCCGATGGGATGTGGCGGAGGATGTGGGGGCGGCGGCTTCACCGGTATCGAGAACGCGATTCCTGCGGGCGCGCGGAAGGTTTTCTGCGTCAAGTTTCAGCGGGAGATGGAAGGCCTGGACGAGGTTCCGTTCGAGGGCCATCCGCTCGGGCAGAAGATCTACGAGAACGTCTCCAAGGAAGCCTGGAAGATGTGGGTTGAGCACATGAAGATGATCATGAACGAGTACCGGCTCAACCTGGGCACCAAGCAGGCGCAGGAATTCCTGGTGCAGCAGATGGACAATTACTTCTTCGGCGAAGGGGCCGCGCTGCCGCCGGATTACGTGGCGCCTAAGTCGAAGGGCTGAGCGTTTCAAGCGCCGTGGCGATGCGGAAGCGCAGTTCCGTGTGCGCGCGGCGCAGGGCGTTTTCCACGGTGGCCGGCGAGTCGCCGCGCGCGAAGATGAAGCCCAGATAACTGGCTCCTTCGGGCAGCGGCAGGAGGCGCTGGCCTTCGGTTGCGGTGATGACCACATCTTCGATTCCGGCTACGGCTTGGGCCTTTTCGATTCCGGAAACACTTTGGTAGATGCCTCCATGCGGGATGGGGATCATCATGACTCCCGAGGCGGGGCCTTGCAGGCGCGCGGCGGATAGGTCTTCACCGAGGGCGTGCCGGATGATCAATTCTTCAAGCGGCAGGTAGGGCGGACCGGGGTACCCACGTTGTTCGTGGGTCCGTCCGCCTTCTTCCGCCTCAAATCTCAGCGCCCGGGCGCACAACCCTCCGATGGGCCGCGCCGCCGCATCCAGCATCCACACGCCATCCTCGTTCCACCGCATCTCCAGATGCGCCGGCCCGTGGTAGAGGCCCAACGCCCGCACCGCGCTCGCCGCCGCGTCGAGCAGCGCCCGCTGCACCGCGGCGCTCTCCCGCGAAGGGGTTACATAGAGCGTCTCTTCAAAGAACGGCCCGGTTAGAGGATCGGGCTTATCGAAGATCGCCAGCGCCCGGAACTTTCCATGCGTGACGATCCCCTCAACCGCGAACTCGCGGCCTTCGATGTAGCTCTCCACTTGCAGGCTGAGCTGCCGTAGCCGCCGCACGTCCGGAGTCTTCTCCAACAGCTTCCGAATCCGGCCGAACGCCGCCACGAACTCCGGCTCGTCATTCGCGCGAATCACACCGCGGCTCGCGGAAAGCCCTACCGGCTTCAGCACGCACGGGTAAGGCGCCCGCCGCGCCAACTCGCCGGCGTCTTCTTGGAGCCCCGCGCGAAAATACGCCGGAACCGGCAGCCCCGCGGCCTGATAAAGCTGCCGCGCCAGGTACTTGTCCTGGCATGCCCGCGCCGCCGCCGGAGGATGAAACGGAACTCCGAGCATCTCCGCCACCTCCGCCGCCAGCACCGCCGGACGGTCTCCCACGGCCGCCACGCCATCGAACTGCATGCCGCGGAACGTGTTGACCGATTGCGGCAGGCGGTAATCGAATTTGACCGCGATCGCGCGGTCGCCCCAAGGATCTTCGAGGCGGTCGCAGTGGTCTGAAGCGAGCGTGGGCTCCACGCCTAGGCGGCGGGCGGCCTGCTCGAAGACGCGGATCTGGTAA
>DATKOS010000066.1:0-7080 GCA_035524535.1 Bryobacteraceae bacterium | reverse complement strand
CCTCGAACTTACCTGGCGAAAGCTGAGCCAAGCTTTCGGCAAGCCGCGCGGCTGTTGAAGCGCACGCCTGGAAGAAGCGGTGGGAACGGTTTGCGCACGGCGCACCGGCCGTCACGAACGGAAGCCGCTCAAAAAAATGCTAATATGATCGCTGGATTGAACTGGGGCGGACTCTAATATGAGCGGCAACTCGATTGATGCTGGCATTGTGCGCGCGGAGATGGACAAGATCCTCGCGACAAGCAAGTTCCAGAAGACCAAGGTTCTCGGGCAGCTCTTGCAGTTTCTGGGCGAGCACGCCATCGCCGGCGGACCGCCGCTCGACGAAGAGACCATAGCCGCCAAGGTTTTCGGCCGCAAGGAGAACTTTGTGGCGCAACTGGACCCCATCGTGCCCGTGCAATTCCGGCGGCTGCGGGGGGCTCTGGCTGAATACTACGAAGCGGACGGCCGCGGCAGCCAGTTGATGCTTTCCACATCGGACGATGGGTTCAGCCTGACCATTGTAGACCGGGCGGCGGTGCGCGCGGCGCAACGGCGGCGCAAGCCCATCAAGGTAGGAGCGGCTCTGGGACTGGCCGGCGTGCTGGTGTGCGTGGGCATCGGGTACAAGATTGAGAAGCGGCGCGAGGAGATACGGCAGGCGGCGGCGCTGGCGCAAAAGGGACAGCAGACCATGGTTCAGCCCACGCCCGCCAACGCGGCGGCGAGCGCGAATCTATTCCAGCAGGCCATTGAAGAGGATTCGGATAATGAAGCGGCCTGGTCCGGCCTGGCGAGCGCGCTAATTGTTCCGGGTTCCTCCAAGGACATGTCCCGCCCAGAGGCCCTTCAGAAGGCGCATGAAGCGGCGGCAAAGGCGGTTTCCTTGAACGCCACGGACGGCATGGCGCACGCCGCGCTGGCCTACACCAAGGTTTTCCAGGAAGGCGACTGGCCCGGCGCAGAGGCCGAATACAAGGCGGCCCTGCAGTCCCTGCCCAACGACCCGCGGGTTCACGCCATGTACGCGCAAGGCCTGATGAGCCGCGGGCGTTTTGACGAAGCCATTGCGCAAGCCAAACTGGCGGCCAGCCTGCGGCCCGCGGGCACGCCCGCCTCACCTGACCTGGCAGAGATTCTGGCGGCGGCGGGCCGTTTCGACGACGCCATCGCGGAGGCGCGGCGGGTGGTGGCGTCCACGAACGGATCGCCGAGTTCGCACCTTGGCCTTGGAATCGCGCTGGCGGCGGCGGGGCATTATGACCAAGCCATTCCCGAATATCAGGCCGCGCTCATGGTGGGACACTCGCTCTACGTGCTGGCCCGGCTGGGGTTCGCCTACGGCGCGAGCGGCGACCAAGTGGCCGCGCAAGGCATTCTCAACCGCCTGAACAAGGACTTCAGCCAGATGGCTATCCGGGATTGGACCTATCTGGCTCTGGTATATGCGGGGCTCGGCGAAAAGGACAAGGCCGTTCTCTGCCTGGAGAATGGCTACGCCAATCACGAAGGCGACCTCATCTTCATAGGCGTGGACCCCGCCTGGGACGGCTTGCATTCGGACGCGCGCTTCATCGCCCTCAAGAAGCGGATGGGCCTTCCCTAGAAAGCCGCTCGCGGCCGGCCCGCCGCCGGCGAGAGCGCGGATTACACCGCGATGCGGTGGTAGACCTCCACATCCTCAAGCACGTTCAAGCCGGCGGCGCGCAAGCGCGCAATAGCGGCGTCCGGCTGATCGAAGCGGAAGATCAGCGCCGCGCGGCCGGGCTGCCCGAAGGTGAAGGCATACATATACTCGATGTTGATCTCGGTGTCTTCAAAGACCTCCAGCAGATCCCCGAGCCCGCCCGGGGTGTCGGCCACTTCCACGGCCACCACCTCGGCGATGTTCACCAGATAACCGGCGTCTTCGAGCAGTTCGCGGCTCTTCTGCCAGTCCGATACGATGAGCCGCAGAATGCCGAAGCGCTCCGTATCGGCGAGCGTGAGCGTGCGGATATTGACGCCCTGCCCAGCCAGCAGGCGGCACGGCGCCGACATCTGTCCCGGCCTATTTTCGAGGAAGAGAGACAGTTGATGGAGTTTCATGACGGACCTCGTCCAGGTTGCGGCGGTCGATCACCCTTTGCGCCTTGCCCTCGCTGCGCCGCAGGGTGCGCGCGGCGGCGAGGGTGACTTCCACGCGCAGGCCCAGGGTGTGTTCGAGCGTATCGCTCAGCCTGGCGTGGAGCTTCTCCATGGCGCCCACCTTGTCGCTAAAGAGCTCGGGTGTGACTTCCACTTCCACTTCGAGCGCGTCGAGCCCCTTCTGCCGCGTGACCACAATCTGGTAATGCGGCAGAGTGCCTTCCACGGCCAGCAGGGCCGCCTCGATCTGCGAGGGGAAGACGTTGACGCCGCGCACGATGAGCATGTCGTCGCTGCGCCGCCCGATGCGCGCGATGCGGCGCACCGTTCGCCCACACGGGCACGGTTCGGCGGAGAGCGAAGTGATATCGCGCGTGCGGTAGCGGATCATCGGCATGGCCTGCTTGCTGAGCGTAGTGAGCGCCAGTTCGCCTTCCTCGCCCTCCGGTAGTGGCTCACCGGACTCCGGATCGACGATCTCCGGGTAGAAATGATCCTCGAATACGTGCAGGCCGTTGTGGTACGGGCATTCGACGGCGACGCCGGGACCGATGATTTCCGAAAGGCCGTAAATATCGAACGCCTGAATGCCGCCCTCGATTTCGATATGCCGGCGCATGGATTCGGTCCAGGGCTCCGCGCCGAATACGCCGGCGCGCAGCGGCAGTTCGCGCACGTTGACGCCGAGCTCCGCGGCGCGCTCCAGCAGGTGCAGGAAATAGCTCGGGGTGCAGCAAATGGCGGTGACGCGAAAATCCTTCATCACCATGATCTGCCGGTCCGTGTTGCCGCCAGAGACGGGGATGACCGTGGCGCCCAGGGCCTCCGCACCGTAATGCGCGCCCAGGCCGCCGGTGAACAGGCCGTAGCCATAGGCGTTTTGCACCACATCGCCGTGCGTGAGGCCGCAAGCCGCCAGGGCGCGCACCATCACGCTGGTCCACACATCGAGGTCCTGGCGCGTGTAGGCCACCACGATAGGCTTGCCGGTGGTGCCGCTGGAGGCGTGCAGGCGAACAATATCGTCGATGGGGCTGGCGAAAAGCCCGAACGGGTAGGTATCGCGCAGGTCGGCCTTGGTACTGAAGGGGAGCCGGCGGATACCGGCAAGGCTTGTGACATCTTCCGGCTTCACGCCGCGGGCATCCATGCGCTCGCGAAAGAGCGGGACGCGGGAATAGGCGCGGTTCACCACCTGGCGCAAACGCTGAAGCTGAAGCTCGCGCATGCGGACCGCCGGCAGGTAATCAGGCGTACTGGCCGGATGGAACGCGGATTCGATCTCCATGGCTTACGAAGCTCGATTGTATCGTTTAGCGGATATTAGGGCAATAATAGCTGCAATCGGACAACACTTGCCGCGAACGCGCGGGCCACTCGTCAACGCCCTCTGAGCCGGTTCAGGTCGCGGCGGTCTCGCTTGGAGGGGCGGCCGGGGCCGATGGGGCGGAAGTACGGCACGGCCTTGCGCTCCGCGGCGGCCTTTTCGCGCTGGGCGAGGCTCGCCGCGGTCTCGCGATAGAGGGTTTGCGCCACGGAAGCCGGACCGCGCACTTCGCTGAGGCCCAGGACATCCACTTCGAAATCGCCGCCTTCGGTCTTCACCAGAAGCCGGTCTCCGGGGCGGATTTCGCGGGCGGGCTTGGCGGGCTGTCCGCGATGCGAAACGCGGCCGAGGTCGCAAGCGCGCGCGGCCAGCGAGCGCGTCTTGAAAAAGCGCGCCGCCCAGAGCCACTTATCGAGTCTCACGCGCTCTGGAGCCGGTCGATCTTGGCCGCGAGGATGAAGTCGCTTTCGGTGAGGCCGTCGATCTTGTGGGTCCAGATCTTGACGCCTACTTTGCCCCAGGCCAGATAGATATCCGGATGGTGGCCCTGCTCCTCGGCGGTGGCGCCGATGCGGTTGACGAAGTCCAGGGCCGTACGGAAATCGGGGAAGCCGAAGTTGCGGGTGAGATGGTGGCCGTCCACCACATCCCATCCGGGGACCTGCGCCTTCACGGCTTCCAGCGCGTCGCCGGTAAGCGGCGGCACGCCGCCTCGGCAGGGGACACAGTGCTTATCGGCCAGACTCATCGGATTACCCTCCTATCCATACGGTACTCAAAAAAGAGCGGAGCGGGCCGCCGCGCTTCCCGAAGGCGAGCCAGCTAGGCCCTGTGGCGCGCCGGCGCGGGCTTCGCGGGAAGCGGCTGCTTGCGCAGGAAATACCAGGCGCCCAGCGAGACGAGAACCAAGGAGATCCACTGCGAGGTGTCCAGCGGACCGCCGAACGGGTTCGCCTGGTCATGATAGCGGAAGAATTCCACGATGAAGCGGACCACCGGGTAGAGGATGAGGTATTGCGAAATGATGGCGCCGGGCCTGTGCGCCTTGCCGGAACGCCAGTAGAGAAAACCGAAGATGGCGAACTCGGAGAAGGCCTCGTAAAGCTGTGTGGGATGCAGCGGCACGCCAAGGGGCACGCCCACAAGCTGATTGGCGGCCGGGTTATGGAACACCACGGCCCACGGCCGGTTGCAAAGCACGCCCCAGCAGCAGCCCGCGGAGAAGCAGCCCAGCCGGCCGATGCCATGGCCGAGAGCGATGGCGGGCGCGAAGGCGTCCGCGGTCTTCAAGCCCGGCAGGCGGGTCTTACGGATGTACCACCAAGAGACGCCCAGCGCGGCGATCAAGCCGCCGTAGAAGATGCCGCCGGCCTGCAAGGTGGAGAACGAGAAGATTTCGCCGGGGTGAGCAATGTAGTAAGGCACGTCCACCAGGAACATCATCACCTTGGCGCCGGCGATGGCGGAAAGCGCGCAGTAGATGCCCAGGTTGGTCACCGCGTCCACGTCCAGGCCGGCTTGCGCGCCCAGGCGGGACGCAATCCATAAGCCGGCCAGGAACCCGATGGCTACCAGGACTCCGTAGGTGTGAAGAAAGGAAAGATGGAAGAGTTCAGGATACATTTGCCGCCTGCCTGGAAAGCAGAAGATCGAGAATGACGAGTCCGCCGCCGATGCTGATAGCCGAATCCGCGACGTTGAAAGCGGGCCACTCATGCTGCCCGATGTAGAGGAGCAGGAAGTCCGTGACCCTGCCCCACACGATGCGATCGAACACGTTGCCCGCGGCGCCGCCCATCATCAGGGCGAAACCGAGTTGCGAAAGCCGGTCCAGCTTGCGCGCGCTCTTCCAGAGGACCACGCCCATGACGGCGACGGCCGCGAGCGAAAGGGCGATGAGAAGCGCAGTGCGCCACGCCGAATCCGAACCATCCAAAATGCCGAAGGCGATGCCGCGATTTTCCGAATGGACGATGTCGAAGAAGCCGGGGATCACCTTGTGCGCGTCCTGAAAGCCGATGTGGGACTCGATCCAGGCCTTCGACAACCGGTCCAGCACGAACACCGCGGCCGCGGCCGAGTACGCTTTGATCCGGAAATCAGCCATGCAGCGTCTCTTCCACGGCGGCGCCGCATGGGGCGCAGATGGTGGGGAAGTGCGCGTTGGAGCCGACGTCGGACGTATACTTCCAGCAGCGCTCGCACTTGACCCCGCCCGCGCGGCGCACATCCACTCCCAAGGCGCCCTCCTCGGCGCGCGCCAGCTCCACCTGCGAGACGATGAAGAGCGAGGGGAGTTCGCGCGCGTATTCCTCCAGCAGCGGATGCAGATCGCCATTGGCGGAGAGGCGGACGCAGGCTTCGAGCGGCGCGCCGATCAACTTTTCATTGCGCGCGGTTTCCAGGCTTTTGAGCACGGCGTCGCGGACTTCCATGAGCCGGTCCCAATTGGCGGCGCGCGCCCGCGCGGCGTCCGGGATACCTGCGGACAGTTCGGCCGGTTCCGGGAAATACGCCGTATGGACGCTGCCCTCGCGGTTCATGTGCGTCCAGACTTCCTCGGCGGTGAAGCTCATGACCGGCGCCGTGAGCCGCACCAGCGCGTCCAGCAGCCGGTAGAGCGCGGTTTGAGCGGCGCGGCGCGCGCGCGACCTGGCGGCCGAGGTATAGAGGCGATCCTTGAGCACGTCGAAGTAGACGGCGCTCAGATCCACGGTGGCGAAGGCATACACGGAGTGGTAGACCTTGTGGAACTCGAAGCCTTCATACCAGGCGCGGCAACGCTCCACCAGACCTTCGGCGCGCAGCAGAATCCACTGGTCGATTTCGGGCAGTTCGGCGGCGGGCACGGCGTCGCTTGAAGCATCGAAATCCGAGAGGTTGCCAAGCAGATAACGGAAGGTATTGCGCAGCTTGCGGTAGGCTTCCACCAGGCGCGTTTCAATGGTGGAGGAAATACGCACGTCCTCGTTGAAGTTCACGGACGCGGACCAAAGGCGGAGGATTTCCGCGCCGTGGCGCTTGATCACTTCGTCCGGCTCAATGGAGTTGCCGAGCGACTTGTGCATGGCTCGGCCTTCGCCATCGAGAACCCAGCCATTGAGCGCGCAGGCGCGGTAGGGCGAGCCGCCCTTGATGCCGGTCCCCACCAGCAGGGAGCTGTGGAACCATCCACGGTACTGGTCGCCGCCTTCCAGGTAAAGATCGGCGGGCCAGGTGAGACCGAAACGCTGGTTCAGCACGGCCATGTGGCTCGATCCGGAATCGAACCACACGTCCAGGATGTCGGTTTCCTTGGTAAATTCGGCGCAGCCGCACTTGGCGCAGGCAATGCCGGCGGGCATGAGGCCGCTGGCGTCGCGCTCATACCAGATGTCCGCGCCGTGCTCGCGAAACAGCGCCACCACGCCATCCAGGACTCTGCGGTCCGTAAGCGGCTCGCGGCATTGCGAGCAGTAGAAGACGATGATGGGCACGCCCCAAACGCGCTGGCGGGAGATGCACCAATCCGGGCGCGAGGCGATCATGTTGGCGATGCGCTCCTCGCCCCACTCCGGCATCCAGCGGGTGCGGTGCACGGATTCGAGCGCGTTCTCACGGAAGTTCTTGAGGTCCATGCCGATGAACCACTGCTCGGTAGCGCG
>DATKOS010000065.1:0-11278 GCA_035524535.1 Bryobacteraceae bacterium | reverse complement strand
GAGCTGTTGGTAGACGGACATCTCCCGGTCCGCAAGGTCCGCTTTCCCCGCGTTTCGATAAAGCGTGGACAATTCCAGGTGAGCCGACGCGGCGAGGGCGCCGCCCTGCTCCAGGCTGAGCAGCTGCTTCCAGGAAGACTCGGCGCGCGGGGAGTCGCCGGCGCCGGCGGCAGCCCGTCCCAGTTCGAGGAGGATCTGCGGATTATCGGGCGTCAAGCGGTCGGCGTGGGCCAGCGATTCCAGCGCGGCGGCGGGCTGGCGCAATTGCAGAAACGCCGATCCAAGACGATAGAACGCGTCGGCGTTTAGAGGCTGCAAGTCCGTTTCCAGACGGTAAGCCTCGGCGGCGGCCGGCCACTTGCCCTCGGCGGCCAGGATGCCGCCGAGATCCAGGTAAACGCCAGCGGTGTACGGTTTCAGCCGGAGCGCGGCGACATACTCCTGCTCGGCTTGGGGAAGATGGCGGTCTTCCGCAAGTCGTTCCGCGCGGACCTGATGCGCGCGCGCGGAATCGGCGGCGGATTGAAGCACGGAGTCAAACGCCTTCTTCGAAGCCAGGCCCGCGGCGCGGCTGAATGCGGCGAGCAATTCGGGATCGTTGGGCCGGCCGGCAAGCGCCTGCTGCAATTTGACGATATCTTCCGGCGGCGATGCATTGCCGGCGGCGCTGTTCTTTTCCGCGCCGGCAGGGGAGAGCTTGGCCAATTGTTCGGCGGTCCGCGCGGAAGCCATGGCCGTGGCGCGTCCGAAATAGTAGAGCAGGTCGGGATCGTTCGGCTCCCGCTCCAACGCGGCTTGCAGAGCCATGATGGCGCTGCCCAGTCTGCCTGTCTCCAGATAGGCCAAGCCCAGCAGCTCCGGCATGTGAGTCTTCTCAAGGTGAGGTAAAGCCCCCTCGGGATTTCCCTGGACCAGGAGCGCCACTCCCAAGGTTTGGTGCGTACCAATCAGGTTGGGGTTGATTTGGAGGGCGTGCTCCAACTCCGGCACTGCGTCCTTATATTGGCCTTTCTGAAAATAGGCATCGCCGAGGTTCGCGTGACCCGAGGCGGACTCGGGCTGGAGCTCCGTGACCTTGCGGAACTCCTGGATTGCCACATCCAACTGGCCCTTCTGTAAGGCGGCTGTTCCAGCTTGGGCGTGCTCGATAACCTCGGGCGTGGGGGCCTGCATGAATAAGCAGCACACAAGGAAAGCGGCCGCGGCCATGATGTCCGACCTCCGTTACCTGTTTTAAGAATTATAGCCCTGAAACACCTGTGTTCAATCCATCTGAGTGCGTGTATGGCGGGAAAGCGAGGTTCTGGCAGTACTACCAGGCAAGGCCGCGAAAGGGGCGTTGGGGCGTCCGTTGCGCAACGGCACCGGCGGGCTCCGGATTTTACCGGGGGCTTTCCATTCGTTGAGAGGGAGAAGGCGGTCAGGCCGGTAAAATGGAGGAAAGCGCAGCGTCGCCGGCGCTTACAAAGAGCACACAGGCATGAAGCTTCGAATGCAGGGAAACTCTCTTCGCTTACGTCTCACGCGGCCCGAAGTGGAGAGGCTGCGGGAGAGCGGCGCGGTGGTGGAAACGGCGCGTTTCTCCGGCGGCTCCAGCTTGACTTACCAGATCCGCAAGGGAACCGGAGTCGAGGTTCACGCCGGGCTGGCGGATGGAGCGCTCACCATTTATGTTCCAACCGCCCAGGTGGACGGCTGGGCGGCTTCGGACGAAGTGGGCATCTCGGCCCAGGACGGGGTGATGCACATCCTGATCGAAAAAGACTTTCGCTGCTTGACGCGCCCTCCGGAGGAAGAGCCGGACGCGTATCCCAATCCCGAAGGCTCGCGCTGTTAGTCTCCGGCTGCTGTAGCGAAACGTTCGGCTGCGCCACTGGCGGCATCCGGGAGAGCCGGCTGCGCGGCGGCGTCGGGGCAGCGGACCAATAAGGCGAGCACGGAACTGGCGGTCACAAAAGCGCCGAGGATGAAGAAGGCCTGCGGCCAGGCAATCCGCGGCATTTTGAAGAGGAAGCCCGCCAGCATGGCGAAGGCATTGCCGCCCGCACCCACAATGCCCGCCACGGCGCCGAGCGCGCGCGGATTGACGAACGGCACCACGGAGTAGTTGGCGCCGTTGGACATCTTGACGAACAGGCCGGCCAGCATCATGGCGGCAATGACGAGCCCAAGCCCGCGAATCTGCGAGAAGAGCATGATAGCCAGGCCCTCGGCGATCACCGTTCCGAAGAGCAGCAGGGTGCGGCCGCGCAGGCCCCAGCGGCGGTTGCAGCGGTCGCTGACGATTCCGCCCAGGGCGCGCGCGAAGAGATTCATCATGCCGAAGGTGCTGGCCACGATGCCCGCCATTTTCAGGCTGAGGTGGAAATAGTCGGAGAAGTAGAGCGCGGCCACGTTGTCGATGGTGAGTTCCATGCCGAAGCTGGAGCCATAAAGGACCGCAAGGGCCCAGACGCGCGGATCGCGGCAGGCTTCGAGGAAGGCGCCGCTGGCCTGGGAGGGCGTGGCCTTCCAATCGCCCTCGGGGGTGTCCTGGGTGAAGAAGTAATAGGCGATGCCCATGAGGAAGAGCGACACGCCCGGGATCGCCATGGCCAGGCGCCAGCCCCACCACTCGCCGGCGCCGAGGCTCACGATGGCGCTGAAGAAGAGCGGCATAGCCATTTGCGTTACGCCGCCGCCCAGATTGCCCCAGCCGGCGGCGGCGGCGTTGGCGGCGCCCACGACGTTGGGGGCGAACATCACGGATGTATGGTACTGGGTGATTACGAAGGACGCGCCAATGGCGCCGATGGCCAGGCGGAAAAAGAGGAAGGTATGGTAGTCGTGCGAGAAGCCGATGCCGATGACGGGAAGCGATCCGAAAATGAGCATCCAAGTATAGGTGCGGCGCGGTCCGAAGCGGTCGCAGAACCAACCGATGACGATGCGCGCGAGGATGGTGATGGCCACGGAGGCGATGATGCAGTTGCCCACCTGCTCCTTGGTGAGGTGCAGTTCGCCGCGCACGACGGGCATCAGGGGGGCGATTCCGAACCAGCCGAAGAAGCACAGGAAGAAGGCCATCCAACTCATGTGGAAGGCCCGCATGGGAGCGCTGCGAAAATCGGCGAGACGGATCGCGGTGGCTTTGTTTCGTATGTTCATGTGCGGTCGTTCTCCTTTTTTCGCCGTTCCACGCGGACGGCGCATTGCTTGTAATTGGGCTCGCGAGAGATGGGGTCGAAGGCGCTTTGCGTCACCTCATTTGCGTTGGCCTCGACGTAGTGGAAGGGCATAAACACCTGCCCAGGGGCGACGATTTCGGTGAGCCGCAACTCAACGGACGGCACGCGGCCGCGGCGCGACACGACGTCCACGCGGTCGTGGCTGCGCAGGCCGAGGCCCTTGGCGTCGCGGGGGTTCATTTCCAGCCAGGCATTGGGTGAAAGATTCTCCAGAATGGGGACCTCTCGCGTCTTGGTGCGGGTGTGCCAATGCTCCACCGTGCGCCCGGTGTTCAGGACCAGCGGATAGTTGCGATCGGGCTGCTCGGGGAAGGGCTGCCACTCCGCGCGCACGAATCTGGCGCGGCCGTCGGCGGTGGGAAAGCGGCCGTCCGCGTAGAGGCGCGAGGGGGTCAGGTCCGTGCAGCCTTCGGGAAAGGGCCATTGCACCGCGCCCTCGCGGGCGAGCAGGCCGTAGGTGATTCCGGAGTAATCGCAAAGACGGCCCTGGGAAACGCGCCGCCACTCCTGGAACGCATCCTCTGGGCCGCGCCAGCCGGGGAAGAGCGCGTCGCGGCAGCCGAGCTTTTCCGCGACGGCCAGGAAGATATCGAAATCGGAGCGCGCGTTGCCGGGCGGCGGAACAGCGGCATTCACCTTGCTGACGCGGCGCTCGGAATTGGTGTAGGTGCCTTCCTTTTCGCCCCAGATGGCGGCGGGAAGAACCAGGTCCGCCAACTCCGTGGTGGGCGTGGGATGGTAGCCGTCCTGCACCACGAGAAAGTCTAGATTAGCGAGAGCCTGCCGCAGCACGCCCTGGTTAGGGAAGGAAACGAGGGGATTGGTCGCGATGATCCACAGGGCGCAGATCTTGCCGCCCACGGCCCCTTCGACGATATCTGGATACGCCAGCCCGCGAGCCTTTGGGAGGCGAGCTTCGTCAATGCCCCAGAGCGCCGCGATCTCGGCGCGGCCGGCGGGATCGTCGAAGCGGCGATAACCGGGCAGGCTGGAAGTGCAGCCGGCTTCGCGCGTGCCCATGGCGTTGCACTGGCCGGTGATGGAAAACGGCGAAGCGCCCGCGCGGCCTATCTGGCCGGTGAGCAGCGCCAGATTGCAGATGGCGCTCACGGTTTCCGCGCCCAAGGTGCTGTGATTGACGCCCATGGTCCAGCCGATGAAACCGGCCTTGGCGCGCGCGTAGAGCTGCGCGGTCTTATAAAGAAGGTCCACGCTTAGCCCGGTGAGAGTGGAAACGCGTTCGGGCGTGTAGGACTCGAGGAATTTCGCGAGCTCGTCGAATCCCGCGGCATGGCTGGCGATGTAATCGCGATCGATGAGGCCATGGCGGATCATGATGTGCGCCATGCCATTCAGCAGCGCCAGGTCCGAGCGCGGCTTGAGGGGCAGGTGCAGGTCCGCCATCATGGCGGTCTTTGTGACGCGCGGATCGGCGACAATGAGCGTGCGATTCGGATTCGCATCCAGGTACTGGCAGAGAATGGGGTGGTTGTCCGCGATGTTGGCGCCGATGAGGAGAATGACGTCGGCCTTTTCGAGATCGTCGTAGGCGCCGGGAGGACCGTCGCTGCCGAAGGAAGCCTTGTAGCCGGAGACGGCGCTGGCCATGCAGAGCGTGGTGTTGCCGTCGTAGTTGTTGGTTCCGAAGCCGACCTGAACCAGCTTGCCGAGCGCGTAGAATTCTTCGGTCACGAGCTGGCCGGTGCTCAGGACGCCCAGCGAATCGGGCCCGTGCTTGGCTTGCGCGGCGCGAAAGCGCTCCACCATGGTGGAGAGAGCTTCGTCCCACTCGACGCGCACCAGCTTTCCATTGTGGCGCAGCAAGGGGTAGCGCGCGCGGTTTTCCGCGCCGATGATGTGGTGCTCGGAAAGCCCTTTGGGGCAGAGCTTGCCGCGGTTCACGGGATGGCGTTCATCCGCGCGCGCGGCCACGGCCTTGCCGTCTTTCACGCCGATTTCCAGGCCGCAGCCCACGGAGCAATAGCCGCAGGTGGTGCGCACCCATCGCTCGGGGATCCGCTTCGCGGAGGTGTAACCCGTGGAATCGTCGCGGGCATAGGCGTAATCCTCGCGGAGTGTGTCGATGCCCAGCAGGCGCTTATAGTTCACGCGGCCCTCCGTTCGGAAGATGTAAACGCGGCGGCGATGTTCTTCGGCACAACGCTCACGAAGAAGAGCCAGCGTCCCAGCCATTCGCCGACCAGGGCCAGGATGAGCGTGGCGACGCGGGCATCCGACGCCAGCGGCAGAATAATGCCCGCCGCCAGCAAGGCCGCGAGGCGCAGAATGAACAGACCGCGCAACTGACCGGAGAGCAAGCGCGCGGACGCTCGCAACTCGAACACGTCCGAATGGGAGAGCCAGAGGTATTTGAGAGTCTGGACGAAGAACTGCGCGGCTCCGCCCGCCACGGCGGCCCACGCAAGCCAGGCCGCGGTGGAAACGCTGGTGGCGCGCACTAGAAGCGCGCCGAGAAACACCGCCGTGGCTAGGAACTCGGCAATGGTGTAGAGGCTGTTCCACGCCGGCCGCGCGCGCACCATGTAGATTCGCGCCGAGCAGAAGACGCCCGCCGCGCCGCAGACCACCGTGGCCAAACCCACCTGTGAGCCGCCGGGCAGGCCGAAGAACAGCGTGGCGGCATACGCCGCGGCGGCCCCGGCGAAAGCTCCCATGCCCGCGACCTCACGGCTGAGCCAGGAGCGCCGTAGGCCGCGCAGCGCGCGCCAGGCGTACGCCGGGCGGCCCAGGTGCAGCGTGGAAGCGCCGAGGCTGAGCCCCGCGGCGGCCAGAGAGATGAGCGCTGCAGTGACCAGCTTCGCCGCGCCGCCCATCAACCCGAGGAGCCAGAGAGCAGCGAAGGCGCCCACCGAAAGCTGCGTGACCACCAACATGAAGACCAGCGGCCAGTGCGGGTGCTCGGGCGCCACCCTGCCGGCATCCACGCGCCCGGAATCCGGCGGCAGGTTCTCCGGCAGCGTGATGCGAGTAGTGGAGATGCTGTCGTCCGCCGAAGGCAGACCTGGCGCGTTGGCGTGCAGGTAGTCGCTGCGCCATTCGGCCACGTTCACGATCTCAATTTGAATGGCGCCTTCCGGACACGCCGAAACGCAAGCCGGCGACATGCCGTCCGCCAGGCGGTTGTGGCACATGTCGCACTTGCCGACCACGCCGCGCGCCGGGTTGTACCGCGGCACGCCGTAGGAGCAATTCCAGGTGCAGTACTGGCACCCGATGCAGGTCTCGGCGCTGTGCAGGACGACGCCCGTTTCGGGGTCCTTCGTGTACGCTTCCACGGGACAGCCGATGAGGCAGGAGGGCTCCAGGCAGTGGTTGCAGCCCATGGAGAGATAGCGCCGCTGGGTGTAGGGATAGTAGCCGCCTTCAATCTCGCCCACTCTTCGCCAATTGATCTCCGCCGGGTTGCCGTTCTGTTCATTGCAGGCCACCACGCAGCACTTGCAGCCGATGCAGCGCGACATGTCGAAGTGAAAGCGATATTGTTCCCCCGGCCCCGGCCCGCGGGGCGGAACGCGTGCGGGTTCGGTTCGCAGCAACGACCGTACATCCAGCAGCGCGCTCTGGAAGAGCGGCAGCGTATCGACCGTAATGTCCGCGTGGTTGGCCATGGGGAGCCTCTCAGAATTTGGTGAGTAGTTCCAGGTAGGCGAATTCGCCGTCCTTACCCTGGGGATAGATCTGTTCCATGGTGGCGAGGCCCTGGGTGTATCCGAAGTAGCCGCTGAGGGCCAGGTGGCGATTCACGCGATAGTCGGCGCCTAAGTCGTACAAGTTGCCGAGCGAGCGGCGGCCGGAGGTGGAGCGGCCGGTGTAGCCGAAGGTCCAGGGCTGAAAGGCGCCGCCGCCGGCGTACCAGAGGTCGTTGGCGTCGGTGAGGCGGAGCGCGTGGAACTCGGAGGTCAGAGTGACCTTGGCGCCGGGCCGCAGGGTCAGGAGGCCGTAGCGATCTTCCGTGTTCATCATGTTGAAGAAGGGAAATTTCGCGTACGGGCGCGGCGTGGGCAACAGTTGGAAGAAGGTGTTGTGGCGCGTGTCATTGGGGTTGTTGTCTCCGGATCCGTAGGTGTAGCCGGCGCTCGCCCACGGCTTGATCGCGGGGAGGATCTTGGGCTGAAAGCCGCCCTCCACGTCAAAGGCTCCGGCCCGTTGCGCCTGCGTGCCCCAGCGGCCGGTTTGAATGGCGCCCCAGAACACCAGGTCCAGCGTGCCTCCGCCGGTATCGAAGGCGTGCAGGGAGTGGCCGCCGAACGTATTGATGCGGATGTTGTCCAGGTCGCCCTTGCGCGCGGCCAGCGCACGGTTATCGGTCTTCAGAATGTGCCGGAAATCGTCATACTCAATGGCGAAGAGGCGGGTATCGGCGTGATGGCGGGCGGAGCCCCATTCATGGGTGTAGGCGGCATAGCCGAAGGCAACGCGGTTCCATCCCCAGCCATCCACCTGGAAGACGCCGCGGGTGGGGACCGCGCCGACGAAGGTAAAGTTGTCTTTCGCGGTTCCGTAGGAATAGTGGACGCCGTCGAAGCTGCGGCCCACGTCTGAGAATCCGAAGTTGCCGATCAGGCGCTGCGCCACGCGGTCGCGCTTGAGCGCGGCGAGGGTGGCGTCCTTGGGGGCCACTTCACTGCCGTCGATGAATTCGAAGCGGCCAATCTGAAGCACGTGCTTCTTGTTTCCGCCGAGGCCATCGAAGCGCAGGAAGAGATTTTTGGGAAAGATCATTGCGGTGTTCTGGTTGCCGGGATTCGCCGCATAGTAGTTGGAGCCGAGCCCCAGGCCGCCCTGCTGCGGACCGGTTCCCGTGGCGGTGTTTGGCAGTCCCAGGAGGAATGGTGTGGCGAACTCCGCGTCCCAATCCCACGTGTCGCGCTTTTCGGAAAAGCCGAAGCGCAAGAGATTCCCGGAGTACTGATAGCTGTTGTCGCCCGCGGTTGGCTGAAACCAGTCCCAGAAGTAGACGCGCGAGCGGAGACTGGCATTGAATGTGACATCGCCGAGCTTGATGGCGTCCGGCGCTTGCGCGTGGAGCGCGGCGCCGCAGACGAGTAAGCACACACTTCGAGTGAGTCGGTTCATGTTGTCCTTTCGATTGTGCGGCGGGCTCGAGGCCTGCCTTAGTTAGCGCGCAGCGGCGGCGTCCGCCAGGGGGCGTTCGCTTTCCACCGCCGCGGGAACCGGCTTCGACCCGAACGTGGCGTACAAAGCCAAACCAGTAAACAGGGATCCCGAGAGGATATTGCCGATGGTTACGGGGATCTGATTCCACAACCACCACTGACCGAGAGACACGGGGGCGTTGAGCATCATGCCCGCGGGAATCACGAACATGTTCACGATGGAGTGCTCAAAGCCCTGCGCGAAGAAGGTGAGGATAGGCAGCCACATGGCTACCACCTTTCCGACCGTGGACTTTGAAATCATGGCCAGCATGGCGCCGATGGTCACCATCCAGTTGCACAGAATGCCCTTGATGAGCGCCGTGGCCCACCCGGCGCCGCCGGCGGCCATATAGGCCAGAGTCTTCTTCTGCGCCGCCGTACGGAGCAAGTCCCCCACTGGGCCGCCATTGTTCGCTCCGCAATTGGTGAGCGCCAGATAGAACAACGACGCGTAAGCAACGCTGCCCAGCATGTTGCCCAGATAAACCCAGAACCAGTTGCGCAGCAGAGCGCCCGCGGAGATTTCTCCGGCCACAAGGGCTGGAGGCAGAATCGCGAAGTTGCCAGTAGCCAGCTCCAGACCCAGCAGCACCAGCATGACGAATCCAACCGGGAATAGAATGGCGCCCACGATGGGCGGCACTCCCTGCGCCTGCACGATGAAGGCGAGCGACGTGGCGAAGCCCAGGAACACGCCCGAAAGCGCGCCGCGCAGCAACATGTCGGGTAAGCTCAGCGAGGTTTTGCGCTTCGCGAGTTTCAACGATTCCGCGATGAGTTCGTTCGGTGTGATGTTGTCCATTTAAGCTGCCTCCGCCCTGCGCACCGCCAGGTCCACCATGACGACGCCATCCACTACTTTCACGGGATAAGACCGCACGCAGCCCTGCTGCTCGACGGGCCGTTTCACGGCGCCCGAAGCCAGGCAGACTTTCCAGGCGTGCAGCGGGCAGACCACGGTATCGCCCGAAACGATGCCATCCGCCAGCGGGCCGCCCTGATGCGGGCAGCGATTGCTCACCGCCAGAAACTTGTTGCCGAGGTTGAACACCGCCAATTCCTCCGCGCCGAAACGAACCGCGCGGCCCTCGCGAAGCGGAATGTTCTCTACGTCCGTGACGCGAATCCAGCTCATACGTTGACAGCCTCCATGGGTTGGATTTGAACGAACTGCGTGGAATTGCGCGGCCGGTCTCGCTCCAGCCAGGCGTCCGGCGTAAGCGCCTTGGATTTCGCCAACCGGTCCAGGAGCGCCTCCTGCGCGGCGCGCGGCGCATAGACAGTTTCGCGGCGCACGGTTTCAATGCCGATGCGCTCCACGAAATCGTAGGTGCGCTCCAGGTAGTTGGCATGCTCGCGGTAATACTGGAAGAAGAGCTCGGCGGCCTCCAGGGCCTGCGCCGTGGTTTCCACAGTGAGCAGCAGATCCGCCTTACGGACCTTCTTGCCGGCCGCGCCGCCCACCACTACCTGCCAACTGCCTTCCTGGCCGATGAGCCCGATGTCCTTTACGGTGGCTTCGGCGCAATTGCGGGGGCATCCCACCACCGCCATCTTGGTCTTGTGCGGCGAGTACAGGTTTTCCAGGCGACTTTCCAGCTCCACGCCCGCGGAGATCGCGTCCTGCGTGCCGAAGCGGCAGAACTCGGTCCCCACGCAGGTTTTCACCATCCGCACGCCCTTGGTATAGGCCTGGCCGGAGGTCATGCCGAGATCGGCCCACATTTTGGGCAGGTCGGATTTGGCCACGCCGAGGAGATCGATGCGTTGGCTGCCGGTGATCTTCACCATGCGCACTTTGTACTTGTCGGCGACGTCGGCGATGCGCCGCAGTTCGGCGGGAGAGGTAATGCCGCCGCGAATTCGCGGAATCACGGAGAATGTGCCGTCCCGCTGAATGTTGGCGTGGACGCGATCGTTGATGAAGCGCGCCGAGCGGTCCTCTTCGTGCTCGCCGCACCAAACCACGTCCACCATGTAGCTCAGCGCCGGCTTGCAGATTTCGCAGCCGATGCCGTTGCCGTAAACGTCCAGCACCTCCTGCACCGACTTGAGCTTCTGCGAACGGACGATCTCCCGCAGATTCTCCTGGGGGAACGGCACGCACTCGCAGAGGACCTTCTTCTTCTCCTCCTCGAACTCCGGAGCGACCGCCTTGAGCAGGTCCTTGCAGAGGTCCGTGCAGCTTCCGCAGCCGGTGGAGGCGCGGGTGCATTGTTTGAGCTGCGCGAGGGACCGAATGCCTTTCTCGTGAATGGCGGAGACGATGGCTCCCTTGGTGACGCCGTTGCAGCCGCAGATGGTCTCCGAATCGGGCATTTCCGCGACGGCCGCGCCACGATCCGGCGCGGGGTCCGGCGAAAGGAGGCGGCGGCGCTTATCGGCCAGATTGACGCCGGAGCGCAGCCAATCCATGTACTGGCGGGAATCCGTCAGGTCGCCGATGAGAATTACGCCTGCGAGACGCCCGTCCTTGAGGATGAGCTTCTTGTAAATGCCGAGCGAGGGATCATCGTAGCGGACGCACTCGACGCCGGCGCTGTCCTGCACGAAGCCCGCCGAGAAGACATCCACGCCCATGATCTTCAAGCGCGCCTCGGGGACGGAACCTTCATAGCGGGGCCCGCGGTTTCCGGTGATGGTGGCCGCGAGCACTTTGCCCTGTTCGTAGAGCGGCGCTACCAGGCCATACACCACGCCGCGATGCTCCACGCATTCGCCTACCGCGAAGATGGAGGGGTCGGAGGTCTCCATGTAATCGTTCACCACGATGCCGCGGTTGATGGAGAGGCCTGCCTCCCGGCCGAGTTCGACGTTGGGGCGAATGCCCACCGCGATGACGACGAGGTCCGCCTCCATCCGATAGCCGTT
>DATKOS010000064.1:0-11556 GCA_035524535.1 Bryobacteraceae bacterium | reverse complement strand
TGTGACCGCCCCACGGGGGCGGCCACGACCGGCTATGAAACGGGGATTGATTGGCGGGGTGGATTGGGCGGTACGGGGAAGAAGTTTGCCCGGAAGGCAGACCCGGAGGTCCGCCCCACCGGGAGGGCACGGGCACGGAAGGGCGTACAGGTTTGGGCGGGAGTGGAGTAGCCTGGCGAAACGCCGCCGCGACGCTATTCCGTTGGCCGCGGCGCGAGGGCCAGGAGCGCCCTTAGGAGCTCGTCCATTTCGGCTTGGCCTCGCAGGAAGTAGCGGGCCCGTGAGGTGACGCTTCGTCCCACGCGCACGGTCATCACTCCGCGGCGGGGGCTCAGAGCGAAGACGTCTTCATCGGTGGCATCGTCGCCCACGTAGAGTGCGCGCGGCCGGCCGGTGCGCGCCAGTTCCGCGCAGAGGGCGGCGCCCTTGTCCGGGGCATCCCTCGGCGTGAGGCTCACGGCAAGCTTCCCGGGGAGCAAGCGTGCGCCCTTTAGCCCCTGGGCAGCCTTCACAATGCACGCACGGGCCCTCGCTTTCGCGCGCGCCCGACGGTAGTGCACGGTAAGCGAAGCGCCCTTGTTCTCGATGTGCACTCCACGGAAGGGCGCGACCGCGGGGGCCAGCGCCGCGCTCCACGCCTCCACCGATTGCCGGGCGCGCGCCTCGCCGTCCCACGGTTCGGCCCCGTGATTGCCCACGATCCGCTTCACGCCGATCCCTTCCAGACGTCTCTCCAAATCAGCGCGCGCCCGCCCGGAGATCACCACGCAAGGGTGATCTTCGGCGAGTCGCCGCAGTAGCCGCCGCGTCAACGGACGCATCCGCGCTCTTTTCGGGTCGTCCACAATCGGCGCCAGGGTCCCATCGAAATCGAAGGCCAACACCGGGCCGGCCGCCATGAGCCGCGCCAGCGCCATCTTTGACTCACGGGACAACGCATTGCGCATGGTCACGAATCCGCCCGCGCTCCCAGTCTCTCCGCCAGCCTCCCGGCGAGCCGCTCATGACGCCGCAGTTGCGCGGCGTCCGCCAGCATTTCTCCCGCCCACCGATACACGTTGAAGTGCGCCACCAACGAGCGCATGGACCGCATGCGCACCTGCTGGTCCAGCGCCGGCATGCGGAGGGCGGTCGCCAGGGCGTCGCTCGATTGCTCCACATCGTAGGGATTCACGATGAGCGCCTCGGTCAGCTCCCGGGCAGCGCCGGTGAACTGGCTCAGCACGAGCACGCCCGCGAGGTCGTCACGCGACGCCACGAATTCCTTGGCCACCAGGTTCATGCCGTCGTGGAGGCTGCTCACGTAGCAGAGGTGCGCGGCGCGGTAGTAGCGAAAGACGGCGGGCGGTTCATGGTGCGACCGCAGCAGGATGATGGGCCGGTAGTCTCCATCGCCGAAGCGCTGGTTGACGCGCTGGGCCAGTTCCTCCACCTCGGTGTTCAGTTCCTGGTAGCGTTCGATTTTGGTGCGGCTGGGCGCGGCGAGTTGGATGAAGCTGAAGCGCCCGCGGAACTCGGGATATCGTTCGAGGAGCCGCTCGACGGTGAGGAGCCGCTCGGCCACGCCCTTGGTGTAGTCCAGGCGGTCCACGCCCACGCCCAGGAGCGCGTCCGGCCTCAAGCCGTGCTCCCGCCACACTTCCGCGCGGCATTCCGCCACGCTTGGGGCGGAGGCCAGCCAGCGCACGGGCCATTCCAGCGAAATGGGATACGGCCGCACCAGCGTGCGATGGCCGCGGAGCACCACGCCGTGCTTCTCGCGGTCTATGCGCGACTCCATGAACTCATCCACCGAGCCGAAGAAGTTGTTGCAGTGGGACTGCGTGTGAAAACCCAGGATGCTGCTTCCCAGAAGCCCCTCGAGAATCTCATTGCGCCACGGGCAGATGCCGATGCGCTGGGCATTGGGCCACGGAATGTGCCAGAACATGATGACGGTGGCGGCCGGGAGCATCTTCCGGATCATTGCCGGCGCCAAAGCGAAGTGGTAGTCCTGAACGAGAATAATCGGGTCATCCGAATCCACCTCTTCGCACACGGCTTCGGCGAAGCGGCGGTTCACGCTGCGATAGAAATCCCAATCGCCGGTGCGGAACGTGGGCCGCGCATCGGCCATATGGCAGAGCGGCCACAGGCCTTCGTTGGAAAAGCCGTAGTAATAGCCGAGTTCCTCCTCGGAGGTCAGCCACACGCGGCGGATATGGTATGACTCCTCACCCGGCGGTACGCGCACGTGGTCGCGCCGGTCGACTGTTTCGCGGTCCGCTTCCCCGCTGCCGTGCGCGACCCAGACGCCGGAGCAGGCGCGCATCACGGGTTCGAGGGCGGTAACCAGGCCGCTGGCCGGATGCAGCGCCTCGATCTCCCCCCGGGCGGTGTGTTCGTGAACATACGGCTCGCGGTTCGCGAGAATGACGACGCGCTCGCCGTGCAAGTTCTGGCTGAGCGTGGTCTTCAAGCGGGCCGGCGTCCAGATGCCGGGCCCGGTTTCGCTTTCGTCCATCACGCGCTCAATCAAGTCCCGGACGTCGCGCAAGATCGGCTGGAACTCGGGCCGCTGATCCTTGTCGCCATGCAACATGCCGCGCAGGTCCGTCATCCAGCCGCGCTGGCTCAGCCGGCCCACCAGAATGGTGATAGCCGAGGCGCCGAGGCCCAGCAGGCCGAATAGCACGAGCAGAAAATTTCTGGTGCTGGCGGCGCGGCGCTCTGCGTAGCTGAGGTCGTGGATGAGCACCACGAATCCGATCTGGCGGCCACCATCCCACACGGGTATGGCGCTCACATGTATGCTTCCGCCCGGAAGGCGGCTCACGGTATCCCATTCCACCAGGGGGGTGGCAGGCGGCGCCTGCGGCGATTCCACCTGTGGGCCGACCTCGGCGCAGCCCCATTCTTCCGGGAAGTTCGGGGTGGCGGCCAGCGTGGCGTAGTCCGCGCCGCAGGCGGCCGCGGCCATGACGCGCTCGTCCCGCGCCATGTCCGCGAGTTGATCCCGCAACACGCGATGGTCCTTGGCCGACCAGTGCGCGGCCAGGGAGGCGCGCGCTCCCGCTACTACCAATCTTGCGCGCAACATTACGTCGCGTTCGAACCATTTGCGCGCCGTCTGTTGCACGAATCCCGTGACTACCCACGCCAGCAGACCCAAAGCCAGCAGCAGAGCGAGTACAAATTGCGCTAGTCGCCGCACGGTATGTTTCCAACCAGCACTTCGAATGCCGACGTGATATCTTCCTGGGTGTGCGATTAGAGGACTTAGCGCTTATTGGTAATTGCCAGTACTCCGCGCTCATCCATCGCAGCGGCGAAGTGGTGTGGTGCTGCCTTCCGCGCTTCGATTCGGAGCCCGTTTTTTCCACGCTTCTCGACGCCGCGGAGGGCGGCAGGTTCCTCGCCGGGGCGGCTGGAGACGAACTAGGTACGCAACAGTACGCGCCTAATACTAACGTCCTGGAGACCACGTTCCATACGGAGCACGGATCTTTTCGGGTTATCGACTTCGCACCGCGTATGATCGAACACGGCCGTGTATTCCGGCCCACGCAGCTTTACCGGGTACTGGAGCCGATCGACGGCTCACCGCGCGTGAAGGTAATCTGCGAGCCGAAGCTCGGCTGGTCCAAGGCGCGTCCCGTGGCGGTGTCCGGTTCGCATCACGTGCGGTTCGAAGGGTACCCGACGCAGCTCCGTCTCACCACGGACATTCCACTCTCCTATCTCGGCGGCCGCCCCTTCGCGCTCACGGAGCGCCGCTGTCTGGCGCTGACGTGGGGCGAGCCCATTGAAGAGCCGCTGGCGCCGCTGTGCGAGCGCTTCCGCGCGGAGACCGCCGCGTATTGGCGGGAGTGGGTGCGCCGCTGCGACATTCCCCCGATGTTTCAGCAGGAAGTGATTCGCTCCGCGCTGGTGCTGAAGCTGCACTGCTTCGAAGACACCGGCGCCATTGTGGCCGCCATGACCACCTCGCTTCCCGAAGCCGCCGGCAGCGGCCGCACCTGGGATTACCGGTATTGCTGGCTGCGCGACGCCTACTACGTGCTGGGCGCCTTCGGCCTGCTGGGCCAGTTCGAGGAGCGCGAGCAGTTCGTCAACTATCTTCTCAACGTCGCTTCCGAAGCGCCCGACCTGGATCTGGCGCCGCTCTACCGCGTGGATGCAACGCAGGACCTGGCCGAGCGCGCTCTCGCCGACTGGCCGGGCTTCAATGGCGAAGGGCCCGTGCGCGTGGGCAACGCGGCGGCGCTGCAGAGGCAGCACGATGTCTTCGGCGAGATGGTGCTGGCGCTCACGCCCATCTTCCTCGATGAGCGTTTCAACGCCGAGCGTTCGCCCGCGGCGCTGCGCCTGCTGGAGTCGCTGGCGCGCAAGGCCATTTCATCGGCGGGCAAGCCGGACGCGGGCATCTGGGAATTCCGCACCGCGCCGGAAACCCAGACCTTCACCAGCCTCATGTGTTGGGCGGCGGCGGACCGCATGGCGCGAGTGGCGCAAATTCACGCGCCCGCGCTCGGGCCCGAGTTTCGCGCGGCGGCCGAAGCGATCCACTCCGAAATCGAGGCCAAGGCGTGGCGAGAGGATCTTGGGAGCTTCGCGGGCCACTACGGCGGGCGCGATCTGGATGCGTCGCTGCTGCAGATGGCGCCGCTTCGTTTCCTGCCGTCCTCCGACGCCCGCCTGCACGGCTCGATTGACGCGATTCGCAAGGGCCTCGGCCTGGGGAGCTGGCTGTACCGCTACCGCCTGGACGACGGTTTCGGCCAGCCGGAGGTCGCGTTCGTGATCTGCACCTTCTGGCTGCTGGAAGCGCTGGCCCTCGCCGGCCGCCGCGAAGAGGCGCGCGAGTTGCTGACGCAGACCTTGTCGGTGCTTTCGCCGGTGGGTCTGCTTTCGGAGGACTACGCCGTTTCCACGCAGCGCATGTGGGGCAACTTCCCGCAGGCTTACTCGCACGTGGGCCTCATTCGCGCCGCCTTCGCCGCTTCGCCGGCCTGGACCGAGGTGCTTTGAGCCGGATTTGCCGGAAAGTCAGTTTGGGGTGGGAACTTCGCCGAAGTGATCGATTACCAGCAGATCCTCACTCACGTTCTTGGTCTTCACCAGCTTGAGGCCGAGCTGCTTTGCCAGAGCGGCGAAAGGGGTAGGTCCGCCAGACGTTTCGGTGCCGCTTCGAAATTCGGGTGGCCGCCGGCGGCCAAACCAATAAACGCGCAGCAGGCGAGCGTCGCGAGGGCGCCGGGAAAGCGGGTCACATCCCGCTCCAGTGCGGGTTTCTGCCGCTGCGGATCAGGGCCGCCTCTTCCAGCAGCTTTTCGCGCTGGGTGACGCACAGGTTGGCGTAGCGGTCCAGGAACTTGGCTACCACGTCACGTTCGCCCACGGTCAGCAGGCTCTTGGCCAGGGGATTGTCGATCTGCCATTCGGTTCCCCACGGCCGCAAGCCGGCCATCGGGTAGCGCAATTCGTCCGTGGCGGGCGCGCCGGCGGCCGCCAGCAGATACTTGCCCGCGGTTTGCGGATCTCCCGAGTTGAGGGCCGCCATGCCGAGCACCAGGTTTGCGTCATACAGAGCCGTGCCGTAATCGGGATCGGTGCGTGCGCTATTGGCCATGTCCATGGCCTCCTTGGCGTAGGCGCCGGCCTGCTGCCACAACGCGAAGTCGGCGGCGTCCACATTTTTCAGGCGCTGCGCGCGGAGCGCTTCGTTGGCTGCCGCAATCGCCAGTAGCGCCAGTTCGCGGAAGCGGTCGCCTTCAGGCAGCGCGAGGATGGCTTGATGGCGGGCTTCGTACGGTCCCTCCCAGACTTCGTCCGGCAGGGCGGCGAGGATCTCCTGATCGTGTACTTTGGTCAGAAGCTGGCGGCCCCATGTGGAATCGGGATCGAGTTGCATGGCGCGCTGGAGAACTTCCTTGCCCACGGCGAAAGCATCCACCCCGGAAACATTGTTGGCATCGTGCGGACGGTGGAGACCCACCAGCATGTTGGCGGCGTTGAGCAGGAGTTGGACGTCATTGGAAGCGTCGAGCGTACGTTGGACCTTGGCGAGAAAGACGACCTTATCCTGCTGCGGCGCCTGGGCCGCTGCGAACCTGGACGTGGGCGCATAAACCGAGTAGGCGTTGGCGTAAAAGCCGCCCAGGACGCGCGCCCAGGTGAGCGAATATGGGCCGGCCGGGCCGAAGCATGCGCCCTTGGGGTCCGCCGCCCGAGCTCGCAGGTAGAGCTTTTCGGCTTCAGGCGGGTCGACGTATACGAAGAAGGCAGCGGCGTGGAGGTAGACGGCCACGGGCTGTCCATCGCGGTCCGCCTGGGCCAGCCACAGCCGTCTGGCTTCCTCCCATTCGCTGGCGGCGGCGCCGATGCCCGCGAACGTGAGGGGCAACGGCGGTGAGGCCAAGTCGTCCTCGGGATGATGGGCGACCATCCAGAGGGTGTGCCGCCGGATGGCGGCGTTGTCCGCCTCGCGGGCGGTTCTGAGGCGTTGGAGGGCCACGGGGCCGGAGACGTTCACGCCCGAGGTTTCCCTGCGTGGGGCGGTGAACATATAGTAGGCCAGCAGTTTCCGGCGCGTTTCGTAGTCGTCGGGACTCTTGGCAAGCAACGCTTCCATGGCGGCGATTTGATCCGGGGTGAGCTTGTCGGCGGCGGCGCGCAGGTCAGCCTCGGGTTTGCGAAACGCCGTCGCCGCCGCCAGTTGCTCCTTCTCCGCCTTGTCGCGCGCTTCGGCGCGGGCCACCAGCGTCTGTCGCGAAGGCTGGCAGGCGGCAGCCAGGAAGAGGGCCGCGCCGCAAGCGGCGGCGACCGCAGATTTGCGCGCGTTGGAAACGGGGCGCGAGGGCTCGCCGCGCAGAATCCGCGCGATGCGCTCTTCCAGGGCGCCGGCGCCGTGGATGCCGAGCCCGTGCCATGCCAGTCTCCCGCCGGCGCGGCGCACGGTCTCCGCAAGATCCACCAGAATGCGCGCGTAGCCGGGGCCCTCGCCGGTGGTGCGGACGGCCGTTTCGTCGCAGGCATGTTCGGCGGCGATGGCAAGCTGGCGCTCCAGCCACCACGCCAGCGGATGGAACCAGAACGCGCACCGGTTGAGGTGCGCGGCGAAGCTGACCAGGGAATCGCGCCGGCGCACGTGTTCGGCCTCGTGCGCCAGGACGGCGCGCTGCGTGGCTTCGGGCCACTCGCGCCACGCAAGTGGCAGCACGATGCGCGGTTTGCAGATTCCGATGGTCAAGGGCGTGGCGATCAGGCCGGATTGAAGAACGGCGAGGGGTTCGTCCGTGGGCGGGAGTCCGTGCAGAGCGGAGGCTGCCCGCGCCGGTTCGGCGGAACGCAAGATGCGCCGCGAGGCTCGCCAGCCCATGGCGGCGCGCAGGAGCAGGAACGCCAGGACGATGCCGTAGAGCGCGAATCCCGCTTCGGCCCGCCAGGAAAGGCGCGGCGCGGGCAGGGGAACCGCAATGGCGAGAGGCGCGGCCGCGGCCGCTTGGAGAGCCGAAAGAGTCCGCACGGCGGGGACAGGTGGCGGCGCCGATGGCTCCGCCAGCGCCGGCAGGGGAGTGGCCGGGATCGAAGCCTCGAAAAACGGCACGGGTACCGGCGGCGTCACGCGCGGCAGCAGGAACATGAGCGGCATGGCGGAGAGCACCGCGGTCCATGCAGCATGGCGAATTGCGCCGGAGCGGATACGCATTGCGGCCAGGACCGAACCGACCGCCGCGGCCAGCGCCGCCGCGCGCAGGGACGCCTCCAGCACGAGCAGTAGCGTGGGGTTCATTTTCGGATCCTCACTTGTTCCGCCAAGCGTTCGATTTGCGCGGCGGTGAGCACCTTCTCATCCACCATTCCGCTGAGGAACTGCTCGACCGATCCGGACCAAAAGCGGTCGATGATGTGGCGCACGGCTCGCGCGGCGACGCCTCGCGCCGGTGTTGTGGCGCGGTAGAGGAAGGTCTTGCCTTCGGAGGTGTGCGACAAATAGCCCTGAGCTTCCAGGCGCCGCAGCAGCGTGCGCACGCTCGAATCTTTCAAGGGGTGGCGAGAGGCAAGCGCGTGGCGCACCTGTTCGGCGGTCGACGGGCCGTTGGACCAAATCGTGTCCAGGATCGTCTGCTGCAACGCCGTAAGCGCTCGTGTTGAATTGTTACGGTCTGTCACGTTACCGACTGTAGCATTAGAAGGCAGGGCGGTCAATAGAGAATACCGGCGTTCCAGGAGTGCTACGGAGGGAATTGGGGATGGTTCGGATCGATCGCCTAGCCCCAAAATGCAAAGTGCCCCGCCACGAAGGCGAGGCACTCAGGCTGAAGGCTAGATGGCTGGTTCGCTACCTTGCCGCGGGAGCGTTGGGAGAGGCGGGAGTTGCCTGGTCGCTCATCTCCTCCAAGGAGTCGGCGATGTAGGTGCCGGCCGGGTGGAAATTGTCCACCGGCTTCCATTCCTTGGAGGTACCGGCTTCGTGCATGAGTCCCAGTTCGCCCAGGGCCCAGAGGGAATTGTCTTTGCCAAAAACCTTGATCATGAAGACGTTAGCGTGCTCGCCGACGCTAACCGCGCTCCATGTGGCGCCGCCGTCCTCGCTCAGCAGAAGGCTGTCATCGGCGGCGATCCAAAGCCGGCCGGACTTGTCGAGCTTAATGGAGGAAAGGCCGTTCTGAATCGGGCTCTTAAGGGTTTTCCACGTGAGGCCGCCGTCCGTGCTGCCCAGCAACTCACCCGCGAAGCCGCACGCCCAGCCGTTCTTCTCGTCCTTGAAAAAGACCGTGTTCAGCGACCACGTGGCGGAATCCGAGGCGATAATCTTCCAGTTCTTGCCGCCATCCGCCGTGCGCAGAATGGTGCCGGACCAGCCCACGGCCCAACCGAGGTCCTGGTTGATGAAATATAGCCCTTGTAGGTCCATGGTGGTGCCCGTCACCTGCTTCTCCCAGGTAGCGCCGCCGTCGCTAGAATGCAGCATCGTCCCGTAAAAACCGGAGGCCCAAGCCTGGTTGCCAACCGCGAAAACGGCTACCAGGTGCTCCGTGGTGTAATTCTGCTTTTTGGCATCCTGACGCTGGGTCCAGGTTTTGCCTGCGTCGGCAGTGGTGAAAATCGTTCCGGAGTTGCCGACCACGATCCCGTGCGAATCGTCGCTGAAAGATATTGCGTGCAATTCCGGCGTTGCCCCGAGGATCAGTTGGGCGCGCTGGTCCGCCGTCATGGTGGAAGATGCGCGAACATCCGCCGCCTTCACCATGCGGTTCATGGTCCAGTGCCCGCCGGCGTCCGCGGTGGAGTAAACAATGGCTTGCCCGCAAAGGAGATACATCGAATTGACGGACGGCGCTGCGGCGTCGCGCAGATAGCAGATGTCGCCGGCCGCGGAGGCTACCACGGGGAGGGCCAGCATCCCTATCGAAAGGAACAATTTGGCAAAATGATCGCGTGTAAACATGAGCCTCGGCTCCAAAAAACAGTCTTCCCTTGAAATAGCGTTTCCGAACCGGCGGAAGTTACTCTTTTAAGGCCGGAGAGGACCGCTGTTTAATGGCCCTTTAGGGCTATTAAGCGGTAGTGTAACACGCGGCGCGGTCTGTTCTCAGCCTGATCCACCAGGCCTCCGTTTTGGCACCGGGTTTATCCCGGAGTCATCCGGGGGCCAGCCCGAGTTCAACCAGCTCAGCCTTGTGGGCTTGGCGGCGGCTACACGCGGATTGGCTGCGGGCCCCATTACAATAAAGGGCGAGGCCGGGCATGGAGGAACGCCAGAGATCGCTGCGGGAAGGGTTTATCGCTACCTTCCTGGGAAACGGCGCCCTGGCGTTGGCGCAATGGGCCACGTTGGCCCTGATTGCCCGCCTGGGCAGCGCGGAGCTTCTGGGAGAATACGCCCTAGCTCTAGCGATTGCCACGCCCGTGGCGATGTTCTCCCACTTGAACCTGCGCGCCGTTCTGGCCACCGATATGGAGGGCCGGCATCCGTTCGGCGATTATCTGGTGGTCCGGGTGGCTACGGTCGCGCTGGGCGCCGCGGCAGTCGCGGGCGTAGCGTTGGCCGGCGGATACGCGGCTCGGGTGGTAGCGGTGATTGTGGCGGCCGGCGCCGTGCTGGCTGTGGACAACCTCAGTGACATTTATTACGCCGCGATGCAGCGGCGGGAACGCATGGACCGGATTGCGCTCTCCACGGCGGCGCGGGCGGCGCTCTCCACGGCGGCGCTGGGCGCAACGTTATGGCTGAGCCACAACCTGTTCGCGGCCGTGGCGGCGCAGGCGGCGGCGCGGCTGACGGTGTTGCTGCTGTATGACCGCCCGGTGGGCGGGCAGGGCGAATCCATGGCGCGGACCGGTGCGCGGGCGCAGCTCGGAATCGCCGGCGTAGCGCTGCCGCTCGGCATGGTGCTGATGCTCCTGTCGGCCGCATCGAGCCTTCCGCGCTACGTGATCCAGCGCGACCTTGGTATGGCCGCGCTGGGCGGCTTCGCCGCCGCGGCGTCCTTCATGGGCGTGGGCGCCACGCTGGTGAATGCGCTGGGCCAGGCGGCCACGCCGCGACTGGCGCGCTATTTCGC
Organism: Bryobacteraceae bacterium; assembly: GCA_035524535.1. Taxonomy (GTDB): domain Bacteria; phylum Acidobacteriota; class Terriglobia; order Bryobacterales; family Bryobacteraceae; genus BOG-224. Next base: position 1,006 of record DATKOS010000064.1, on the reverse strand, counting down.
CTCCGGCGAGGATGCGCGATTCCGGCGTCTGGCATGGCAATTCACGGGTATCGCGCTGCTGCTGGGGGTGGCAGGAATCGCCGTGGCCTTGGCGATGGGACGATTCTGGCTGAGTCTACTTTATGGCGCGAGCTACGCCGCTTACGGCGCCCTCTTGATTTGGGCCATGGTGGCTGCGGTGGCAGGCAATCTGGCGGGCGCGCTGGGCTACGTCATCACGGGGGCGCGCGCCTTTCGGGCTCAGGCGCCCCTCTTTGCGGCGGTGGCCGCCAGCGCCGGCATTGCGGCCTGGCTGCTGGTTCCGCGGATGGGGCTGGAAGGCGGCGCGGCGGCGCTGGGGATCTCTTCCTGCGTGCAGGCGGCCGGGGCGCTGGCCATTCTGCGGCGGGCGTGGCGAAACCGCGCGCCGCGCGGGTTGCCAGCCGGAGGGAGCGAAGGCTTGCCGGCGCTTGCCGCCCTGGTGAAATGAAGACCGACTCCTGGCTGGAGCGCGCGGCATGGCTTCTGCTATGCCTGCTAGTCTTTTCCCTGCCCATGGAAAAAGGCATCCAGTTTCCGCATCTCGGCACGGTTTCGCGTCTGGTCGGCCAAGCGGCGTTTCTGGCTGGCGCGGGGGCCGTGGCCGCGCGGCGCAAGCTGCGGCGGCCCACCGCGGTATTGCCGCTGGCGGCCGCGTTCGTGCTGTGGACCGGCCTCACATGGTTCTGGAGCGTGGCGCGCGCCGATACCCTGATCCGCTTTCTCACCATGGCGCAACTGCTGGGGATGCTCTGGCTGGTGTGGGAGCTGTGCGTCACGGAAGCGCGGCAGAAGCGCCTGGTGGAAGCGTTCGTGGCGGGCGCGTCAGCCTCCTCCGCCTGGACCGTGGCGCGATTCGCGCTCAACCGCCAGACGAACTACCGCCGCTACGCCACGGCAGGGTTCGACCCGAACGACCTGGGGATGACCCTGGCCATCGCGCTCACCTTCGCGCTGCATCTCTCCGCCACGCGGCGCGGCCTGGCGG
>DATKOS010000063.1:0-2593 GCA_035524535.1 Bryobacteraceae bacterium | reverse complement strand
TACTTTCGCCGCTACGGCCTTCGCCTGCAGGAACAACTGCAAGTAATCCGGGCCCCCGGCCTTGGAGTCTGTTCCGGACATGTTGAAACCGCCGAAGGGATGAGCGCCCACCATGGCGCCGGTGCACTTGCGGTTGAAGTAGAGGTTGCCCGCGTGGAAGCGTTCGCGGGCTTCGGCCAGATGCGCCGGGTCGTTGGAGTAGACGGCGCCGGTGAGTCCGTACTCGGAGTCATTAGCCTTGGCGATGGCATCCTGAAAGTGCCGCGCCTTGGCCACGGCCAGGACCGGCCCGAAGATCTCCTCCTGGAAGATGCGGGCCTTGGGGGCGACGTCGGCGAAGATGGTTGGGGGCACGAAGTACCCACCCTCCGGAACCTCGCCGCCGCCAAGAACCATGCGACCTTCCGTCTTCCCAACCTCGATGTATTGGAGGATGCTTTGGCGCGCGGATTCGCTGATGACGGGTCCGATGCCGGTATCCGGGTGGTGCGCGGGCCCCACGGGGATGCGCCGCACGCGCGCCACGAGCTTCTCCAGGAACTCGTCGTACACGGCGGCGTCGACGATGGCGCGCGAACAGGCCGAGCATTTCTGGCCCTGGTAGCCGAAGGCCGAGGCGGCCACGCCTTCCACGGCTTTTTCGACATCGGCATCCGCGTCCACGACGATCGCGTCCTTGCCGCCCATCTCCGCGATCACGCGCTTGATCCAGATCTGCCCGGGTTGCGGCTTGGCGGCTAGCTCGTTGATGCGCAGACCAACGTCGCGCGAGCCGGTGAAGCAGATGAAGCGGGTCTTACGATGCGCCACCAGCGTGTCTCCCACCGCGCCGCCGCTGCCGGTGAGCAGCGTGAAGCTGTCCTTGGGGAAGCCGCCGTCCAGGAGGACTTGGGCGAATTTGGCGGCGATGGTGGGAGTTTCGCTGGAGGGCTTGAGCACGACGGTATTGCCGGCGACGAGCGCGGCGACGGTCATGCCCGCCAGGATGGCCAGCGGGAAGTTCCACGGCGGAATCACCACGCCAACGCCGAGCGGGATGTAGTACAGCTCATCCAACTCGCCCGGGAGCTGAACCATGGGATGCGGTCCGGCCAGGCGCAGCATCTCACGCGCGTAGTATTCGCAGAAGTCTATGGCTTCGGAAACGTCGGCCTCGGCTTCCATCCAGTTCTTGCCGGCTTCGTAGACCAGCCAGGCGTCGAATTCCATTTTGCGAACGCGCAGAAGGCGGGCGGCCTCCAGCAGCATGCGCACGCGCTCCACCGCGGGCGTGCGGCTCCATTCGGGAAAAGCGGACCAGGCGTGTTCCACGGCGCGGCCGGCCAGTTCGGCGGTGGCGCGGTGATGAACGCCCACTACATCGGCTGTATGGGAGGGGTTCACGGAAATCAGCTTGTCGCCGGTTTCGATGAGGTCGCCGCCGATGCGGAGCGGATATTCGCGTCCCCACGCCTGGCGCACTTCGTCCAAGGCGGTTTCCATGCCGCGCCGATTGGCCGGGACGGAAAAGTCCGCATAAGGCTCATTGCGGAACTCGGATAGAGTTGGGGTTGCCATGAACCTATCGTAATGCCGCGGGATGGCGGGGAGGGCCGCCGGCCGGAGGCGCCCGCACCGAACCGGGAGCGGACGCGGAAACAACGCCCCGCGCTTGCCGCGTTACCGCTTGTCGCGCCCGATTTCGCCCACGGTGGCTTCCGCGGCGCGGATATAGTCCCCGGGGGCCAGAACAATCTGCGTGCCGCGTATTCCGGCGGAAACAGAAATGAGGTCGAACAGCTCCGCCGTCTCATCCACGTACACCGGGTAATTGCCCTTGCAGGCCAGAGCGGTGACTCCCCCGCGGATGTAGCCGGTGAGCGGCTGCACCTCTTTGAGGGAGACCATCTCCACTTTGCGGTCGCCGGTGAGGCGGGCGAGAGCTTTCTCATCAAGCTCCATATTGGCGGGGACCACGGCCAGGCACACGCCGCGACGATCGCCGCGGGCCACCAGAGTCTTGAACACCTGTTCGGCGGGAAGGCCGATCTTGCGCGCCACGGTTTCCGCCTCAAGGTCCTCCGGATCGATCTCGTATGGGCGCAGTTCGTAGTAGATGCCGAGAGTATCCAGCAGGCGCGCGGCGTTGGTCTTCATCGCGCCGCCCTACTTAGGCGCGGGTCCGCGCACCACCTGGACGAAATTCTCTGGGTGCACCCACTTCTCGAAGGCGGCGCGAACCTCGTCGGCGGAGATCTCGTAGTAGCGCCGCGCGGCGCGGATGGGCTCGTCAAGCGGCAGGCCCATCAGGGCGCGGCCAAGGTAGCCGCTGGCCACGGCGTCCTCGCTCGATTCGCTCAGGGTGATCTGGCGAAGCAGCAGCGCCTTGGCCTGCTGCAACTCCGCGTCCGTCACGTTGGTGGTGCGCATGGCGTTGAGGTCTTCATCCACCAGCGCGCGCGCTTTGGAAACATTTTCCGGGTCGCAGCCGTACGAAACCGAGTAAGCCGCGCGCGTTTCCGAGGCGCGCAGGGAGTTGCTCACGCTGTAGACGTAGCCGTGCTTTTGGCGCAAATCGCGGTAGAGACGGGTGGCGTAGAAGCCGCCGCCCAAC
>DATKOS010000062.1:0-2097 GCA_035524535.1 Bryobacteraceae bacterium | reverse complement strand
CTTCACCGTCGTGAAGCGCAGCAACGGCCGTCTCATCGGCGTCCCCTATCATGAGGAGTTCAAGGCCTTCCTCACGCCCGCCGCGCAGGCTCTCCGCGACGCCGCGGCCTTGAGTGACGACCCCGCCTTCGCCAACTTCCTCCGCCTCCGCGCCGGCTCACTCCTCACCGACGACTACTATAAGAGCGACCTCGCCTGGCTCGACCTTAAGAATCCCAAGTTCGACGTCATCTACGCGCCCTACGAAGTCTACCTGGACGATCTGCTCTCCGTGAAGACCTCCTACGGCGCCGCGCTCCTCATTCGCAACGAAGAGGAAAGCCAAAAGCTGGCCGTCTACGAACGCTACATAGCGGACATTCAGGATTCCCTGCCCCTACCCGCCGCGGACCGCCCCTCCAAGCGCGGCCACCTCACCCCCATGGAAGTCATGGACGCCCCCTATCGCGCGGGCGATCTGCGCTACGGCTATCAGGCCGTGGCCGACAACCTGCCCAACGATCCGCGCATCCACCAGGAGAAGGGCTCCAAGAAGATCTTTTTCAAGAATTTCATGGACGCCCGCGTGCAGTACGTCATTCTGCCCCTCGCGCAGCGCCTCATGACGCCCGCCCAAGCCGCCAAGGCCACCGGAGAAGGCTATCTGGCCAGCACCCTGCTGCACGAAATCTCCCACGAGCTCGGTCCCGCCTTCGCCCGCGTCAACGGCAAGCAGGTGGATATCAATGAGGCCATCGGCACGGCCTATTCCGGTCTGGAGGAAGCCAAGGCGGACGTCGTCGGCATGTACGGCCTCAAATGGCTGGTGGACCACGGCGCCATGCCCAAAGCGCGCCTGGAGGAATACTACTGCTCCTACGTGGCCGGCCTCTTCCGCACCCTGCGCTTCGGCGCCGGAGAAGCGCACGGCCGCGCCGAAACCATGGAGTTCAACTATCTCAACGCCAACGCCGCCATCCTCCACAGCGGCGGCCGCTACTCGGTGGACCTGTCCCGTATCCCCACCGCCATGGCCGCCCTCGCCAAGGAGTTGCTCGAGATCGAGGCCACCGGAGACCGCGCCCGCGCCGAAAACTGGTTCGCCAAGTACGGCAAGATCCCCGCCGAACTCACCACCGCCCTCGCCGCCACCAAGGACATCCCCGTGGACATCGAGCCGGCCTTCTCCTTCGCGGACGAAGTGAAATAAAGGACGCCGTGAAATAAAGCGGCCTAGGGAACTGCTGGACTGAGTCTAGGGAGTCCCTATGCCCACCCTTTCCGTCGAAAACGTCCCGGAAGACCTGTACGAGGCTCTGCGTAAACGCGCGCGCGAGCGGCGCACCTCGATCGCCGCCGAGATGCTGCCTTCACAATCGCCACAGCGTTTAATCCCTCGGTCCACGATTCGACCTACCTGGCTCTCGCAATCCACTCAGAGTTCCCTCTCATCACCGCCGACGAGCGTCTGGCCAACGCCGTGGCCGCCTACGCACCCGTTCGCTGGCTCGGCGCCCTCTAAGGGTCGCCGCTCCTCCTTCCGCCCTAAGAGAACATCCCCGCCAGCGCCGCCCCCACAAACAGCAGAATCGCGTACGGCGCAATCACCGCCGCCGCCGCGCCGCCCGTCGAAAGCTTCCGGCCCGCCGCCTGCTTCAGGCCGATCACCGTCAGTATCAGCACCCAGATCACGAACAGGTCCAGCCCCGTACCCAGCGTGTATAGGAACTTCGACGTCGTCTTCGGGTCCATGAAGGCCGCCGGATTGAAGGCCAGCGGGTTCTGTAGGTTGAACTGGTCCGGCGGCTTCAAGAACAGCACCACAATCGCCAGCGCGAACTTGATCACGGTCACCAGCCCGGCGTAGCACTCAATGCAGAAGATCTGCTTGAACTTCACCCCCGCCGACATGATTCCGCTTGCGATGCCCAGTAAAACGAGGGACGAAATCAGGTAAAAGACCGAAGTGCCGATGAACGGAACCGCGAAGTAGAAGATCACCGGCATGAGCTTCTCTTGAAAAGCCACGGCGTTGGCGCGCTGCTCGGCGGAGAGGTTCTGCATCTGCTGCTGGGCGCGCGCGCTGCTGTCCACCTGCTGCTGAATATACGCATCCCA
>DATKOS010000061.1:0-4592 GCA_035524535.1 Bryobacteraceae bacterium | reverse complement strand
GCGTCCCGGGTCCTCGCCGAGCTTGGCGAGGATCTCCCGCACCTGCGGCGCCAGGCTGCGTTCCTCGCGCTTGGGGGAGATGACTTTCACTTTGGCTGAGTTAGATTTCATCGGCTGTAATCTCAAAGGTGTTGCGCGGGGTTTCGGCGATTCGTACGCGCTCCAGCCGGGGCCATTCGCCCGGAAAGGCGGAGCGCCAGCCGGCGCGGAGGCGGCGGCAGATCTCCACGGCCAGGTTCTCCGAGGTCGGCACGGCCTGGGCGAAGGCCGGAACCTCCGCATTCAAGTTGCGCCGGTCGAAGCACTCGATCACGCGGCTCCGCACCAACTCGTCCAGAGCGGCGGGGTCCACGGCGCGTCCGGTGAGCGGATCGGCGGGCCCGCGCGCGCTCACTTCAATCTCGTAGTCGTGTCCGTGTCCATACGGGTTGTTGCACTTGCCGTACACTTGCCGGTTTTCCTCCGCGCTCAGTTGCGGCGCATGGAGGCGGTGGGACGCGGAGAAGCGGTAGCGGCGCGTCACGCGGAACACGACGGCTCTCCGAAATAGTCCACGAACAGATCCGATGTTTCGTACACGCGCACGGCGTGAAGCTTGCGCGCCGGCGCGGTCACGCTGGGCTCGATGCGCCGCCAAATATCCCGGGCGATGTTCTCCGCGGTGGGAATCACGCGGTCAAACGGGGGCGTCTCAAAATTCAGAAAGCGATGGTCGTAGGCTTCCACCACTTCGCGGTTCAGGACTTCCTTGAGATCCTTCAAATCCATGACGATGCCGGTGATGGCGTCGGGCTCTCCCGAGACGCTCACCTCCACCACGTAGTTATGGCCGTGCCCTTTTGGGTTGGCCTCCGCTCCGAATAAGGCCCAGTTATCCTGGTCCGTCCATTCCGGATTGCGGCAGACGTGGCTTGCCGAGAACTCCACTTTGCGGGTGATTACCATTCCGTCAACTTCTTCGACGCCGTAACCCCACCGGGAGATACAATAAGATTATAGTTTTCCCCCATGCAGAGCGTCAAAACCCTCGATCGTGTTCTGCGCGCCGCGCTTGTCTTGCTGCTGGTTGCGTTTGTCTTTGTGGTCGGTTCGGCCGTTTATCAAAAGCCCATTCACGTGGTGGTTCCCGGGGAGCAGGCGCCGGCGTTTCGCGTGACCACGGACGACGGGCGCGGCATCTCCATGCCCGGCTTCGGCGCCAAGCTGATGGTCCTGAATTTCTGGGCCACGTGGTGCCCGCCGTGCGTGGAAGAGACGCCCTCCATGAGCCAGTTCGCCAAGGATTATGCGGGCCGCGGCGTGGTGGTTCTGGCGATTAGCGTGGATACCAACGAGGCCGCTTACCGCGCCTTCCTGGACAAGTACAAACCGGGCTTTCTGACGGTGCGCGAGTCCACCATCCACCGCAGTTACGGCACCTTCATGTACCCGGAGAGCTACATCATCGATTCGAGCGGCAAAGTGGTGCTGAAGATCCCCGATCGAGCGGACTGGTCGAGTCCCAACCTGCGAAGCTATATCGATTCGCTGCTGTAGCCTGGGCCTGGCATGTTTCCCCTTGTCCTCTTCTACGCGTCCCTGGTAAGCGATGTACGGGGGGCGATTGCCCAGCATGACCAGGCGGCCGCGGCGCGGGAGGTGCAGGGGTATCAAGCAAAGACCGGCGCGACGCCGGAACTCGCCGAGGCGATCTCCTGGCTGGCGCGCGATGCGCTGGCCGCGCGGCGGCTGGACCAAGCCGACGCCTACGCGCGGCAAAGCCTCAAGATGGCGGAACGGCTGTTAGGCGTGCGCCGGCTGGATACCGATGCTTCGCTCACCACGGCGGTGGGGGCGTCCATTGAGGTCCACGCGCAAGTGCTTGCGGCGGAAGGGAAACGCGGCGAGGCCCTAGGATTTCTCCTGGATAACCTTAAGGTGTATTCCGGAAGCTCGATCGCAGAGCGGCTCCATAAGAACGTCGATCTGCTGAGTCTGGAGGGCAAGACTGCCCCTCCCATCGCGATTACCGAATGGGTTGGGCCCAAGCCGCCGGCGCTTTCGGCGCTGCGGGGGCATCCCGTGCTCCTCTTTTTCTGGGCCCACTGGTGCCCGGACTGCAAGGCCATGGTTCCGTTTCTTGCTGATTTGGAAAGGGCTTACGGACCGAAGGGCCTGGCGCTGCTTGCGCCCACCAAGCGCTATGGCTATGTGGCGGGCGGAGAACCGGCGGGGCCGGAGGCGGAGAAGCGCTACATCGACCAAGTACGGCGGCAGTATTACGCGGGGCTGGGAGACCTGCCGGCGCCTATCAGCAGCGCGGCGTTTGAGGCTTACGGGGCGAGCACCACGCCCACTTTAGTTCTTCTGGACCGCGCCGGAGTGGTTCGCCTGTACCATCCGGGTGCGATGTCCGAAGCGGAACTAGGCCGGGATATCAGTTCGCTTATCGGGAAGTGAGGGCGCCCATGCGCGGCGGCTCCAAAGATCCGGGGTTTCAGCGCCACGGAGATTCGGCCCATAACAAGGCCTAAGGACGCTCAAACGGGCGGGCTAGAGGCTGAACCGGCGGGCGAAGCCGCCTGCCGTCCACGGCGATTCCCAAGCAGGGGGCTAGGCCGTTTTGAGGTTCCGCTGGTACGCCTGGGTTTCGCGGCAGCGGTCGTACTTCTCCAGCGATTCAATAAGCGCGTCGATAGCCGAGCGACGCGCGTAAAGCTTCTCCAGTTCGAACTGCTCCACCCTGGAAAGCCAGGCGGTTCGGATATCCGTCGGAACCTTCGTCGCGGTCATGGTATAAAAGTACCGCCAGTCTCAAGCAAAATCAAGAACAAATTTAGGAATATTCCACTACAGGTTAGGATTTTGCTGCCCTCTACTGGGGTTCCGTCTGTGCGTTTTCGAGCATTTCCACAATGGCAGCCTCGTCATTGGGGGCCACAATGGGCCTATTACCGAAGGTAGGCGTGAGCTTTTCGCCCGTGGGGGCTTCCAGGTCTCCGGTGTGGTAGTGGTAGATGTAGTCGGGATCCTTAAGGACGTTGCCGGTGAGCACGGCCACCACATCGGCGTCGTGGGCGATGGCGCCTGCGGCGGTGAGCTTGCGAATTCCGGCCAGGGTGGCGGCCGAAGCCGGTTCGCACCCGATGCCGCTGTGGCCGATTACGGCCTTGGCGTCGGCGATCTCCTGCTCGCTGACTATTTCCACGAGGCCGCCGGAGGCCAGAACCTCGCGCAGGGCTTTCGGCCAGGAAACCGGGTCGCCGATCTTGATGGCGGTGGCCAGCGTTTGGGGGTGGGACACGGCGTTCAATCGGGAGCGGTCCGCCGCCTGCCAGAGATGGTAGAACGGCGCGGAGCCCTCGGCCTGAATGACGGCTAGACGGGGCAGGCGGTCGATGAGCCCGGCGCTTTTGAGTTCGCGGAGGCCCTTGCCGAAGGCCGAGGTATTACCTAGGTTGCCGCCGGGGAGGACCACCCAATCGGGCACGCGCCAGTCGCGCTGTTCCATCATCTCCACCATGATGGTTTTTTGGCCCTCGATGCGGAAGGGGTTCATGGAATTGAGCAGGTAGATGTCCAGGCGCTCGGCCAGGCGGCGGATGAGCGCCAGAATCTGGTCGAAATTGGCGCGGACCTGGAGCGTTTTGGCGCCGTATTCGAGGGCCTGGGCCAGCTTGCCGTAGGCGATGTTGCCGTGGGGGATGAAGATGATGGGCTGGAGACCGGCCGCGCTGGCGTAGGCGGCCATGGAGGCCGAGGTATTGCCGGTGGAGACGCAGGCGACGCGGCGCTTGCCGAGGCGCAGAGCCTGCGCGACGCCGCAGGTCATGCCGTTGTCCTTGAAAGAACCGGTGGGGTTGAAGCCCTGATGCTTGAACGTGATGCGGTCCAGCCCGCCGAATTTGGCGGCGCGCGGCGCGGGGAGCAGGGGGGTATTGCCTTCACGAAGAGAGACGACCGAGCCGTAGTCCGGGAGAAAGGGGATGAACTCGCGGAAGCGCCAGACGCCGCTTTGGTCGAGCGGGGCGTTGGAGGCGCGGCGGCCGAGCCATAGCTTGCGCAATTCCGCCGGCGGGAGCGAGGGGACGGGATATACGACGTCCAGAAGGCCGCCACAGCGAGGGCAACTATAAAGGATTTCCGAAATCGGGAAGCGCGCGGCGCAGCGCTCCTCCATACAGGCGAGTTCCACTGGCATGAAGTTCTATTATATGTAGCCTTCGGCCTTCAGCCGTCAGCCTTCAGCTCTGTTTTGCCTTGGCTTGCCGCTTCGCGGCTCGCCTTTGGGCCCGGGGTGGGTGGCTGCAACGGGCCTGGCGGCTGGGGAGACCTCGCTTGATTTCGGTGGAGTTTCGGGAACTTGGGCGTTAGCGGGGGGCTTCGGGTGCGGGTGGACGGTGGTCTTTGCAAATTTGGGGGGCGTTTGGGGGCTTTGCGCCGGCCGGCTAGCGCTTCTGGTCCAGGTTTTCCGGGATGGGCGGGAGCTTGACGGCGAATCTTGCGCCCGGGGTGTAGGCAGGCCTCAAATCTGCGGGAACGAAGCCAATCTTTGCTGATTCCAGGGCGGTTGCCGGCTGGTCCGGGGTCTGGGGGTTGGCTTCGGCGGCGGG
>DATKOS010000060.1:0-10120 GCA_035524535.1 Bryobacteraceae bacterium | reverse complement strand
CTGGTGGAGGCGTTGATTCAATTCGCCGGCAAGGCGCGGCGCAACGGCATTGTGAGCCTGGAGACTGACGCGGCCGCCACCCAGGACCCATTCCTTCGCAAGGCGCTGAACCTGGCGGTGGACGGCACGGACCTTCAGGAGATCCGCAACATGATGTCCATTGATCTGGCGCTGGCGGAGCAGGCGGCCGAGGCGGAGGCGCGCGTGTGGGAGGCGGCGGGTGGCTACGCGCCCACCATTGGCATTATTGGCGCTGTGATGGGGCTGATTCAGGTGATGAAACACCTGGAGGACATCAAGGCGGTGGGCCACGGCATTGCGGTGGCATTCGTGGCGACGGTTTACGGAGTGGGCTCCGCCAACATTTTCTTCTTGCCGGCGGCGAACAAGCTGCGCGCCCGCAGCCACGAGGCTACCGTGCTTAAAGAGATGTTGCTGGAGGGCGTGGCGGGGATTGTGGAAGGGCTCAACCCCACGCTGATCCGGCTGAAGTTGGAAGCCTACGCGGAGCCCAAGCCAAAGCCTAAGCCGGCGGCGCTGAAGCCGGGCGTGGCGCCAAGACCAGGCGGCAGGCCGGAGCCCGCGGCCGGGCCGCCAAGCGGCGTGGGGGCGCGGACGTGATCCGGCGGGCGCCGGTGCGGCACGAGAACCACGAGCGCTGGCTGGTCTCCTATGCCGATTTCATCACGCTGCTGTTCGCGTTTTTCGTGGTGATGTTCGCCTCCACGCAAGCGGACCGCAGCAAGGCCCGCATGTATTCCGAAGCGGTGAAAGAGGCGCTGGAGCACGGCCAGTTGAGCGCCGCCATCTCTGTGGTGCTGGGGCGGGGCAAGCATGAAGCCATCAAGTCCATGCAGGAGGATACGCTCAATGCGCGCCTTCCGCCGCCTCCGCCGCAAGCCCACCCGGCGGATCTGGTGAAGTCGCTAGCGACGCTGCAAACGGGGCTTGACGCGGAACTGAAGAGCGGCAAGGTGCAGGTGAAGCTGGAGGCGCGGGGACTGGTGATCAGCCTGCGGGAGTCGGGCTTCTTCGCCTCAGGGGACGACGCTATCGCACCGGACGGCCTGCCGAGTATCGCCAAAATCGCGGCGGTGATTCAAGGCGTGCCGAATCCCATGCGCCTGGAGGGCTACACCGATTCGGTGCCCATCCACAATTCGCGGTTCCAGAACAACTGGGAGCTGTCTTCCGCCCGCAGCATCGCCATGCTGGAACTGCTGCAACAGAAGTTTCAAATTCCGCCCGAGCGAATGAGCGTGGCGGGTTACGCCGAGAATGCGCCGGCGGACACCAACGACACTCCCGAGGGCCGCGCCCACAACCGCCGCGTGGAACTGGTGCTGCTCTCGGCGGAGGCGGAAAAGGCTGAACCGAAGCCGGGGCAATGAGCGGGATTCTGAGAGCGTCTGCTCCACCGCGGAGGGTATTGCCATTAGATACGAGTGGGCGTGCGCGGCTCTTGTTCGCACTCGGCTAGCGGTCTTGGAGGACCCAATCCGCCAGTTGCTCCATGCGGTCTACCAGGAGATCCGGGGCGGGGTTCTTGAGCGATTCGGGTTGCAGACCGTAGGTGACGCCGCAACTGCGCACGCCGGCGTTGCGCGCGGTCTGGATGTCCACGGAGCTATCGCCCACCATCATTGTTTGCTCGCGGCCGGCGCCGGTTTCCTGGCGCAGGGCTTCCACTCCGACGGGGTTCGGCTTCTTGAATTCGAAGCTATCGCCGCCGTAGATGCGGAAGAACCACCGGGCGGCGCCGAGACCTTCCATAATGGAGCGGCTGATTTTCACCGGCTTGTTGGTGAGCACCGCCAGGCGCTTTCCGGCGGCGTGAAGGCGCTCGATTGCCTCGCGTACTCCCGGGTAGAATCGGGTTCTGTCGAGAGCGTGGTCGCGGTAGTATTCCAGGAAATATTCGAGGGCCTCCAGCACTTCCGCCTCGGAGGCCTGTTCACCCAGGGCGCGGCGGATGAGCATGGGCGCGCCGTTACCCACGTAGGAGATCACGAGCTCATTTTGGAGCGGTGCGAGGCCAAGATGCGCGCGGGTGGCGTTCACGGAGTACGCCAGGTCCAGCCGCGAATCGATGAGGGTGCCGTCCAAGTCGAAAATCAGCAGGTCCATTCGCCGTCAGCCCACGCGATCCCGAGGCAGAGCAATGAGCTCCACCGTTTCCTGCGATGCGCGGCTATCCCGTTATGCCGCGCCACTCTTCCGCCTGCGCGCGGGCATCTCCCGTACCACCGGTTTGCGGCGCGCGCGCGCCCGGCCGCTATCCAGGCCGTACTCCGCCATTTTCCTTTGGAGGGTATTGCGGTGGATGCCCAGGCACTTGGCCACCGCCGACTGGTTGCCGCGCCTCCGTTCGAGCGCGCTTTCGATCATTCGCTTCTCCAGAATCTCAATCGCCTGGCCCAGGAAAATGCCCCCGTTCAATAAGTGCTGCACCAACGTATCAAAATTTTCTTTCATCGTTGTTCCTCTGCGAGCCGGGAGGCTTGCCATGCCCGTGATCCAGAAGTTCTCCCCATGCCGCCCTTACCTGATCGTAGGTGTTGCGAAAACTCTCCCGAAGGTCGTGGGGCGCGATCATGGCCACCAAGCGCGATGCGCGCGCCACGTACGGCGCCACGCGCGAATGCACCACCGAATCGGGCGGCTTGTGCGCGGGTGCGAACGCCATAATGGCCATGATCAAACCGACGGCTACCATGGTTCCGCGCAGCGCGCCGAAGGCCGCGCCCAGCAGGTGATCCACAATCGAAAGCCCGGTCACCTTCAGGAACTTGCCGAGCGCGAAGCTCACCACGCTCCCCAGCAGCATGACGCCGCCGAATACGGCCAAAAACCCAACCAGGTTCGCCGCTCCGCGCGAACTCAAATAGGGCACGAAGAACGAGCCGGCCGTTCCATAAAACCAAAGCGAGAGCAGCAGAGCCGCCACCGCCGTGGCCAAACCGAGAATCTCACGCGTCAGTCCCTTGCGAAAGCTCGCAGCGATCGACCAGACGAGGACGATCAGCAGGACGACGTCCAGCCAGTTCATAATTCGCGGCCGGTCAGTTCACTATATGCCTGGCGGTATTTCTCACCGGTTTTGGCCGCGACATCGGCGGGCAGAGCGGGCGCCGGCGGCTGTTTGTTCCAGCGGATGGATTCGAGATAATCGCGGACGTACTGCTTGTCGAAGGAGTACTGGGCGCCGCCGGCCTTATAGGAAGCGGCGGGCCAGAAGCGCGAGGAATCCGGCGTGAGCACCTCGTCAGCCAGCGTGAGCACATCGCCCACGAAGCCGAATTCGAACTTGGTATCGGCGATGATGATGCCCTTGGTTTCGGCGTAGGCCGCGCCGCGCGCGTAGATGCCGAGGGTGAGGTCCTTGAGCCGGCCGGCGAGGTCCGCGCCGATGAGTTCGCAGGTGCGCTCGAAGGAGATATTCTCGTCGTGTCCGGTCTGCGCCTTGGTGGCGGGCGTGAAGATGGGTTCGGGGAGCTTGTCGCTCTCCTTGAGGCCGGCGGGGAGCGGAATGCCGCAGACGGTTCCCTGTTCGCGGTACTCCTTCCAGCCGGAGCCGGAAAGATAACCGCGCGCGACGCACTCGATTTCCACCATTCGCGCGCGCTTCACCAGCATGGAGCGGCCGGCGAGTTGATCGCGGAAGCGGGGGAGCGGGTCGGGGTACTCATCCACGTTGGCCGTGACGAAGTGGGTTGGCGTCAGGTCGCGGAAGTAGTCGAACCAGAAGACGGAGAGCTGGGTGAGGACCTTCCCCTTATCGGGAATGCCCGTGGCCAGGATGTAATCGAAAGCGGAAATGCGGTCCGTGGCGACGATCAGCAGGTAGTCGCCCAGGGCGTAGACGTCGCGAACCTTGCCGCGGGCGATGCGTTCGACGCCCGGAAGATCGCTGTCAAGGAGTACGGAGTTTTGCACGGAGTTCAAAAGAGACCTCGGACTTCAATCGGGGGAGTAATTAAAAATGATAACCCGCCGCGCGCCAAAGTCAACCGTCAAACGTCCGCGCTGGTGCGGTAGCGGACGAAGGAGGGCTTGACAGAGAGCGGACGAAGGGTTTCGGTCCGGATCTCCGCCAAGCCCCCGGCCGCTCAGTCCTGCGCGGGAGACTGGCCTCGGGTCATCAACTGCTGCTGCTGGGCGGGCTGCTGCTGGGGGGGTGGTTGCGGCGCCGAGGAGGGTTCCGGCGGCTGCGCCGGGGCCGGCTGCTGCGGGTTGGCGGCCAGCTCCACGTTCTTGTACTTAGGCTCCGTGATGTAACCATCGACCTCGTTCTTTCCGACGTGGTTCACGACGAGCTGGACGGGCCGCGGGCGGCCGGTTAGGGTGATCCAGACCGGTTCGTAGAGGTTGATGTGTTTCTTGTTGAGCGTATTGTCCTCGACGAGCATGGCGAGGTCGTAGGTGTTGTGCTTGGCGCTGGCGCCTCGGAGCGCGAGGCTCACGGGACCGACGCGCTGCATGGTCTTGGATTTGGTGAGCTTGAACTCGTAGACGTTCTGCTCACCGCGCTTCTCAAGAGCGACGACTTCGTCGTGCGTTTTGGCGATGGAGCCATTGAGGTCGTCGCGGGCGGAATCGATCTGGCCGCTGAGCTCGTCCTTGTCCTTGGCTAGCTGGTCCTGGGTGGTGGCCAGCTGGTCTTGGGTGTTGGACAGGTCCTTGCGGGTGTCGGCCAGCTCACCCTGAAGGCGCGTGATGCGCGGGTCCGGCGCCGGGGCGCGCACGGTGCGGAGGCGCTTGGCGGGAGCGGGGCTGGCGGCAGGCCGGGGCGGAGACGGGACGGGCGCTGGCTCGGCGCGCATTTCGGCCAGGGTATTGAGCCGGGTATTGAGATTCTGAATCTGTGATTTGGCTTGATCGAGCGCGGCGGCGGTTTGGGCGCGGTCGCGGTTGAGGTCGTTGGCGCGGTTGCGCTCGATGACCAGCAATCCAAGGCTGGCCGCGGCCAAGCCGCAGCAGCCCGCAATCAGCGGAGCGGTGGCAATTCCACGCCGCCGGCTTCGGAGCAGGTGGTGATGTTGGTGGCTCATACGGGGCGGTGAATGCACGTTCCTTGCCAGGCCGCAAGTGCCCGCTTTTGAGACAGGTGGGGGGCGGGCACTGGAAGAATTTGCCCGGCGGGCGGAAGGGACGTACCTGTTTACACGCCGGAGGCGGGTTTGGGGCGGAACAACGTTGAGAAAGCGCGCGGCAAGGTGAGGGCGGGTGGGGGGCTTGCGCCTGGAGGCCGTTGTGGTGGGGGTTGGTTGGGAGAAGTTAACCCGGAAAGCAGACCAGGGTTACGCACGGGCAGGCCAGGAGGTCCGCTCCACTTGAGGCGCGGGGAGTGGGCGGCTGCCCTACTTGGCTAGAATCGGTTCATGAGCGACGCTGAGGTGCTGGAGCGAATCGGCAGGCTGCCGCATGCCCGCGCGAACTTCAAGCAACTGGTGCGGGAGTTGCGGGTGAAGGCCGAGGCGCGCACGGAACTCGAAACCACGCTGGCGCGGCTGGCGGCGCGCGGCGATCTGGTGGAGCTCCGAAACGGGCACTTCGCGCTTACGGCGGGCAGCAGGGAGTTCGCCGCCGGCCGGCTCAACATGCACCGCGACGGCTACGGCTTCCTGATTGCCGACCATCCGCCGGAGGGGATCGCCGGCGATATCTTCCTGCCTCCGGAGCAGGCGCGGAAAGCCATGCACGGCGACCGCGTGGTGGTGCGCATCGCGCGCATCGAACCCGGGGGGCGCGCGGACGGCGAAATCGTCAAGGTGCTCAAACGCGCGCACGCCACGGTGGTGGGCGAGTTCCGCATCGGGCGGCGCGGCCAGTACGTGGTCCCGCAGGAAGGCCGCATCCAACAGTGGATCGAGATTCCCGAAGGTTTGGAAATGCCGCCGGCCGGACCGGTGACGGACCGCATCGGAGTGGCGGCGCGGCCGGTGGCGAGCCCGGCCGAACTGAGCGGCATGATTGTGAACGTGGAGATCCTGGAGTTCCCGGAGAAAGGCGAGAACCCAGTAGGCCGCGTGGTTGAGATTCTGGGCCATCCGGACGATTTCGGCGTGGACGTGGAAACCGTGATTCGCAAGCACCACCTGCCGCACCGTTTTCCGCCGGAGGTCGTGGAGCAGGCCGAAGGCATTCCCGCCGCCATCGCGCCCGCCGACCTCGAAGGCCGCCGGGACTTCCGCGATTTGGACGTCGTGACCATCGACGGCGAAACCGCGCGCGATTTCGACGATGCGGTGTGGGTGGACCGCCTTGCCAACGGCAATTACGCCCTGCACGTGCACATCGCCGACGTGAGCCACTACGTGCGGCCCGGCACGCCCATCGATGTGGAGGCGGCCCTGCGCGGCACCAGCGTGTATTTTCCGGACCGCGCCGTGCCCATGCTGCCGCACGAGCTTTCCACAAACCTCTGCTCGCTGGTGCCGCACGAGGACCGGCTGGCGCTTTCGGCGCTCCTGGAGATCGACCACCAGGGTGAAATCGTGAAGCAGGAGTTCACTCGCGGCGTCATCCGAAGCGCTGAACGCATGACCTATACGAATGTCCACAGGCTGCTCGAAGGCGATGCCGATCTGCGCGCCCGCTACCAGCCGCTGGTGGCGCGCTTCGAGCTGATGCGGGAGCTGGCGGAAATTCTGAACCGGAAACGCGTGCGGCGGGGGTCGATTGATTTCGATTTGCCCGAGCCGCTGATCGAGTTCGATGAATTCGGGGAGATGGTGGGCGTGATCCGCGCGCCGCGCAACATGGCGCACCGGATCATCGAGGAGTTCATGCTATCGGCCAATGAGGCGGTGGCGGCGCATCTGGAGAATAGCGGCATCGCGTCGATTTACCGCATCCATGAGAAGCCCGACCCCAAGCGGGTGATGGAGTTCGAGGAAGTGGCCGCGCACTTCGGACGCTCGCTCGGCGTGGGCGCGATCCAGGTGAAGCGTTTCGGGATTACGGACCGGCATCGCGACGGCGGGAAGCGGCGGCGCGAGATCGAGCTGCCCGGGGCGGACACGCCGGTCACGTCGCGGCAGTACCAACGCCTGGTGGCCAAGATCGAAGGCACGCCGGAGGAACGCATCCTCAGCTACCTGATGCTGCGGTCGCTCAAGCAGGCGCGCTACAGCACGGACAACGTCGGGCACTTTGCGCTGGCGGCGCCGACATACACGCATTTCACGTCGCCCATCCGGCGCTACCCGGATTTGGTGGTGCACCGGCTGCTGAAAGGCGTGTTGAGCGGGGTCGGCCTCCCGGCCCGCCCAGAGGGCGTGCCCATGCAGGAAGGCGAGGGCCAGACGGCCCTTCGATCGATGACCCCCGCTTACGACGAGCCGGCGCTCGAGGCCATCGCCACGGATTGTTCCCAATCCGAGCGGCGGGTGGCCGACGCGGAGCGCGAGTTGGTGGAATGGAAGAAGGTGCGCTTCATGGCCGAGCGCGTCGGCCAGGATTTCGACGCCCTGGTTGTCAGCGTCACGAAATACGGCCTGTTTGTGGAGCTGGCGGAGATGTTCATTGAAGGGCTGGTTCCCATCGACACGCTGCCCGGCGACGAGTACACTTATCAGGAGAGCGTCCGCAAGATCGTGGGCAAGCGCTCGCGGCGGGAGTTCAAGGCGGGCGATGGCGCGCGCGTCATCCTGGACCGCGTGGACGCCAACGAGCGCAAGCTGCAATTTTCGCTGTTTGAAGATGAGCGCCACACGGCTCGAACCCGGCGACCTGATCCGCATCCCCGGCGGCGAGTTTCTCATGGGCCAGGAAGACGGCCGCGACGATGAGCGGCCCGCGCACCGCGTGACGATCGCGCCGTTCCTGCTCTGCCGCTACCAAATCACGAACTCGCATTACGAAGCGTTTCGCCGGGCGACCATGCGGCAGCGCCCGGAGTTCACGTGCCCGGAGCAGCCCGCGACGTCGGTCAACTGGTTTGACGCCGTGGCGTTCTGCCACTGGCTTTCCCAGGAATGGGGCCGGCGCTTCCGGCTGCCAACCGAAGCGGAGTGGGAATTCGCCGCGCGCGGAGGCGCCGAAAGCAAGCTGTATCCGTGGGGCGATGAGCCGCCCGAAGCGCGCCCGCATTACGCCGAGCGTTGGCAGCTGGGCCCGCAGCCGGTGGCGGAGTCGGAGCCAAACAGCTACGGCTTGTTCGATATGTGCGAGAACGTGCACGAATGGTGCGCGGATTGGTATGACGCGGGGTACTATGCGGTCTCGCCCGCGGAGAATCCGCCCGGTCCACGCGCCGGCAAGCGGCGGGCCTCGCGAGGAGGAGCATGGCGGCATCACGTGAAGGTGAGCCGCTGCGCGGCGCGGAGCAGCATCCCGCCCGAGTTCCGGTATGCGGACTACGGCTTCCGGGTAGCGGCGGATGGATAACGCGGCCGGTCTTCACCGGCGCCGCTTGAGCGCATCCGCGTTTGCCGAGGTTGAGTCTCCATAGCCGCCCGCAGAATGTGGTTGATGCGCGTCTGGTACCCCCGGCCGTAGCTCTTCAGCCAGACCAGCACGTCCCCATCGAGACGAATGGTGAGTTGCCGCTTCGGCGGCGGCCATGGTTCCGTGGCCTTCGTGAAGAACGAGTTGTCGAGCGCGGGAATATCCGAAAAGTCGATGGCGGCGTCCTTCATGCGATCAATTCTGGCCAAGTCGCTTTTGATAGATCTTTTGCTCACGTCGATTCGCCTTTCTCATGGAGATGACTCGCGTTGCGTTCTCGCCGCGTGGCAATTCATTGTAGCTACTTTTGTAGCTACAAGCAGCCCAACGAAGATTCTTCTTGCAAATTACGAATGTCTGTCATAGAATCACAAACAACTATAGTAGGAAACGATGCCGCAACCCAAGCTATCTAAACTCGAACTCCAGATCATGGAGGCCCTTTGGACTCTGGGGCCGTGCTCGATCCGGGAGATCCAGGAGTATTTTCCCGAGGCGGGGCGCCCGGCGTATACCACCGTGCAGACGACGGTGTATCGGATGGAGGGCAAGAAGGTCCTGCGGCGGTTCAAGAAGATCAGCAACGCGCACATTTTCGAGGCGGTGATTTCGCGCGAGGCGGCGCAGAACCGGCTGATCGACGATTTGCTGGCGTTCTTCGGCGGGCGGCCACAGCCGGTGATGTCGCATTTGATCGAGTCGGGGAAGCTGACGCTGGAGGATGTGGAGGAAGCGCGGAAGCTTCTGCGGAAGCAGGGGAAGAAGGAGTAAGGCATGTTCAGCGCGGCGGCGGTGGCGGAGTTCGGGCGGTTGGCGGGGAATCATTTGTGGCAGTCGACGGTCTTCGGCGCGGCGGCGGCTTTGCTGGCGCTTACTTTGCGGGGGAACCGGGCTTCGGTTCGGCATTGGCTTTGGTTGGCGGCTTCGGTTAAGTTCTTGGTTCCGTTTGCGGGGTTGGCGGTGATCGGCGGGTGGTTAGGTCGATGGGTGGTTCCGGCGGGGCGGACGGCGGCTTATGTTCCCGTCGTGGTGGGGCGGGTGGTGGAACCATTTGCGGGGGGGACAGCGGGCGTGTTTGTTCCGCAGCCGGTTCCTGTTCAGGGTTCGGGTTCTTGGGTTTGGCCGGTTTTGATTGCGGTTTGGGCTCTTGGACTCGGGGCGGTGGCGATCTATTCCTGGCGACGATGGCGGCGGGTTGCGCGGGTGGTTCGGGGGGCGGTTCCGATTACTGCGGGTCGTGAGATGATGGCGTGGCGGAGGATTCAAGACAAGAAGGCAGACCAGGAGGTCCGCCCCGCTTTGGTTTGCTCGGCTGCCGCTTTGGAGCCTGGGGTGTTTGGGATATTTCGGCCGCTGATTTGGCTGCCTGCGGGAATTGGGGATCGGCTGAGTGACTCGGAGCTTGAGGCCATTTTGGCTCATGAGTTGTGTCATGTTTGGCGGCGGGATAATCTCACTTCTTTTTTGCATATGGTGGTGGAGTGTCTGTTCTGGTTCCATCCTTTGGTTTGGTGGATGGGGGCGCGGTTGACCGAGGAGCGGGAACTTGCTTGCGATGAAGAGGTGGTTCGGATGGGCGGTTCGCCCCAGGTCTATGCGGAGAGCATTTTGAAGGTTTGCGAACATTACCTGGCTTCTCCGGTGGCTTGCGCGGCGGGAGTTACCGGCG
>DATKOS010000059.1:0-2362 GCA_035524535.1 Bryobacteraceae bacterium | reverse complement strand
GGCTGGGATGATAAGACGCAAGCAAGATGGGGGAACACGGCGCGGGAGCGTAGCGCCGGTTGTGGCCGAACACGAAAGCGGCGCGGCTGGCGATGACGCCGCGCGACTTCAGGATTCCCAGGTAGGCGTCGAGGGCTATTTTCCCCAGCGCCACCACCACTTTCAAGTTCGGCAGCAAATCCAGCTCGCGCTCCAGGTACCCGCGGCAATTGGCGAGCTCCTCCGGCGCGGGCTTGTTGCCTGGCGGCGCGCAGCGTGCGGCCGCTGTAATGTAAGCGTCATGGAGCGTGAGCCCGTCCTCGCGGGAGCGCGCCTCGGGCCGGGAGGCGAAACCGGTTTGGTAGAGCGCGCCGTAGAGCATGTCGCCGGACTTGTCGCCCGTGAACATGCGCCCGGTACGATTGGAGCCGTGCGCGCCGGGGGCCAGGCCCAGAATCAACACGCGCGCGGCGGGATCTCCGAAGCCCGGCACGGGCTTGCCCCAGTAGTCCCAGTGCAGGTAGGCGCGCCGCTTCACGGCCGCCACGGTTTCGCGATGCGCCACCAGGCGCGGGCAGCGCCGGCAGGCAACGATCTCACGCTCCAGTACTTTCAACCCCAACATTCGACCTTAATCCTGTTGCTGAAGTTTTGACTTCTAATTGCCGATAAGTAGCCAGGATGATATCATGGGCCAAGATTTGGCGGATGGCGGCCCGGCAGGGACAAGCGGCGGATCCGGCGGCGGCGGCTGGATTCTCCCGGAGTAGTTCTCTTGCGGAATGCTATCGCCCGCATCGCCCGTTCCGGTTATGACGCAACGATGAAACGGCGGATACTGGCACTTTCAAACCGGCCCTTTCTGCTCTCGCTGCTCGCACTCCTCATTCCAGCTTTCTGTTTCCCGGCCGGCCTTCCCTCCAAGAAGACGCGCCGGCATACCACCGCCCATCCGGCCGCGGTGAAGGCGGAGCCCAAGGCCGAAGCCCCAGCGCCCGCCCCCAAGCCCAGCACGGAGTTCACGCAGGCGCCCGCCGCGGCGCGCGCTTCCCTGGCCACGGCTTACGTTCCGAACGGGCCCTGGACCGAGCCCACCTTCGCCGATTCCACCGACGGCGATAACGTGGATGGCGAAGACCTGGTGGTGCGCCGCGCGGCGGTGGAAGCGCTTGGCGATTACAACGGATCCGTGGTGGCTGTGGATGCGAAAACCGGCCGCGTGCTCACCATGGTGAACCAGCGGTTGGCCCTGGGCGCGGGCTTCCAGCCCTGCTCCACCATTAAGGTTTCCGTGGCCCTGGCGGGGCTGAGCGAGGACGCGCTGACGCCCTCCAACAAGTTCCGGCTGCCCGGCATGGGCAAGATGGATTTGACCTACGCTCTGGCCCATTCCAACAACTATTTCTTCGCTACCCTGGGCGAGGCCCTGGGCTTCCAGAAGGTCAGCTACTACGCCCACCTGCTGGGCTACGGCGAAAAGGCGGGATTGAACATCGCCGGCGAGCAGCCCGGGCACTATCCCACCGCGCCGCCGCGCAATGGCGGCCTAGGCATGTTGTGCAGCTTTGGCGAAGAGGTTTCCCAAACACCGTTGCAATTGGCGGCGCTGATGTCCGCCGTGGCCAACGGCGGCACGCTCTACTATCTGCAATACCCCAAGACTCCGGCCGAAGTGCGGGCCTTTACACCGCGCATCAAGCGCCGCCTGGAGATTGGCAACCTGATCCCCCTGGTGGAGCCCGGCATGCGCGGGGCGGTGGAATTCGGAACGGCCCAGCGCGCCAAGGAAGACGGACCCATTGCGGGCAAGACGGGAACCTGCGGCCAGGAACACACCCACCTCGGGTGGTTCGGCTCCTTCAACAGCATCGGATCGCGCAAGCTGGTGGTGGTGGTGCTCCTGACGGGAGGCCGCCCCGATACCGGCCCGCTGGCGGCCGGAGTGGCCGGCGACCTCTACCACGCCTTGAGCGAGAAGAACTACTTCGCCACCGCGCAACCCATTGGACCGGCCAATCTGGTGGCCAGCCGCATCTGCTGCTCCAACCGATAGCCGGCTCTTCGATTACGCGAGCTTTTGCGTTCGATCTCAAACAAAATAAGACGCTTTCAAAATAGCGACCGAGGCCGGCCGCACCTCATCCGTTACGCAAAGCGAAGCAAGTCCGGCCGCTGTTGCTAAATTCGGTTCGCTCCGCTCGTCTGATTGCAGAGGGACCCGTTTGCCCGCGATGCGCTTCGGAACAATCCAGCACGCTGCTCCGTACTCTTCAAGAGAGGGGAGCGGAGTGGCCGAATCTCGCGGCGGTCCGCGGGTGAGTGTTCGGATGGCTTGTCTTACCCTTGCGTTATTCTGAAAACAGATGCCTCAGTCAAACCCGGA
>DATKOS010000058.1:0-4679 GCA_035524535.1 Bryobacteraceae bacterium | reverse complement strand
GTCGCGCAGCATATAGCTGCACAGATCAATGGTCGGCGGAGTCGCATAGATGGGGCCGGAAAAGCCGTGCTTCACGAGCGTAGGCAAACTTCCGGTGTGATCGATGTGAGCGTGCGAGACAATCACCGCGTCAATCGACGCCCCGTCGACCGGCAAATTGCGGTTCTTGGCCTCCGCTTCCTTACGCCGTCCCTGGTACATTCCGCAATCGAGCAGCAGGCGTTTGCCGCCTGCTTCGACCATGTGCATCGATCCAGTGACCTCTCCCGCCGCCCCCAAAAAAGTTAGCCTCATGAACTCTCCGAAGCCAGCCATGTTATCAGGTGGGGACACCCCTGTGGGCCGGCGTCACTCCTGAGCGCTTCCTGGAGGGGCGGCCCATTGGAAATGGCCTTGTTCAGCGTTTGGCCCCGCCTCCCCAGCGCCGACTCCCACGCCAACCCCGCTGTGGGACAGGGCCCTCTTGTATAATCGGTGGGGAGCGTAATCAATGAATCTGCGTCCGCTGCACGACCGAATCATGGTCCGCAAGCTCGAACCGGCCGAGCAGAAGGTCGGCAACATCATCATTCCGGATACGGCGAAGGAGAAGCCCCAACAGGCGGAAGTCGTCGCCGTGGGCGACGGCAAGCTGCTCGAGAACGGCGAGCGAGTCGCGCTCGACGTCAAGGTGGGAGACCGCATCCTCTTCGGCAAGTACTCGGGCTCCGAAATCAAGATCGATAGCGACGAGTACCTGATGCTGAAAGAAGACGAGATTCTGGGAGTTCTCGAATAGAGCGGCTGCCCGTCCGGGCAGGATGAGATCCCTTCGCCGGCCAGCCGTCCCGGCCGCCGGGGGCCGCGCGGGGCCCACCTGTGGCGCGCAGCCGACACCCGTGAGCGGCAGCCAACATCGCACTATTGCTACAATTTCCGTGTTGTGGAGACCCCCTTCATGCGTCCGCTGTCCGCCGCGGTTTTGATACTGGCCGCCTCCTGCTGCGTTTTTGGCCAGGTGTATACGTCCGTCACCATCGCCGGCCTGTACGGCAAGCCCGCCTACGCGGGCGATAACAACCTTGGCACGCTGGCCCAGTTGAATTATCCGTGGTCCGTGGCCGTGGACGCTTCGCACAACGTCTATATCGCGGACACGTACAACAACGTCATCCGTAAGGTGGCCGCCTCCAATGGCGTCATCACAACCTTCGCCGGCAACAACTCTCAAGGCTTCGGCGGCGATGGCGGAGCCGCCACGGGCCCCTCGGTGTCTTTCAGCAATCCTTCCAGCGTGGCTGTGGACTCAGCCGGCAACGTCTACGTGGCGGACTATTTCAACTACCGCGTCAGGAAGATCGATTCCACCGGCAAGATCACCACGCTGGCCGGCACCGGAACGCAAGGGTTCAGCGGCGACGGCGCCGCCGCGGCCAACGCCGAACTGGGCGGGCCGGCTGGCGTTGCTGTGGATTCGGCCGGCAACGTCTACATAGCGGATTCCGCCAATTATCGGATCCGCAAAGTCAACGTGAGCACGGGCATCATCACCACGGTAGCGGGTGGCGGCGCGAGCGGGGCTCCTGGGTTCAGTGGCGATGGAGGCGCGGCCACCAGCGCTCAGTTCCGAGCGGTCTACGGCGTGGCCGTGGATTCCGGTGGCAATATCTACATTGCCGACACGGATAACAATCGCGTGCGCATGGTCACGGCGAGTAACGGCAAGGTGAACACCATCGCCGGCAACGGCGCCAGCGGCTACGCAGGCGACGGCGGCTCCGCCCTCAATGCCGAGGTGAGCTACCCCTGGGATATCGCGGTCGATTCCGCAGGCACGGTCTACATAGCCGACACCTTTAACAACGCGATTCGCCGGGTTGCCAACGGAGTAATCACCACTATCGCGGGCGGCGGCGCGGGCTTCCTGGGCGGCGGCCCCACCAACGGAATCATTGTCAACGCAGCGGACGGGCTCACCGTGGACGCGGGCGGCAACGTCTATGTGGCGGACACGGACGACCAGCGCATCATAGAGCTTTCCCCGCCCGCCCCCGTAATTACGGGCGTAAGCCCCGCTTCCGCCTCTCAGCTTGGCCAATCCATCACCCTTACCGTGACCGGCTCGGGCTTCTTCGCCGGCGCCACCATTGACTGGAACGGCGCGCCTTTGACTACCACCTTCGTAAGCGGGTCGCAACTTACCGCCGTTGTGCCCGCGAACTTGGTTTCCTCGGTCGGCACTGCCGCCATCACCGTGGTGAATCCAAGCGCGGTCGTATCGAACGTTCTCACGTTCACAATCGGTTTTCCTTCGCTGGCCATCACGTTCACGACGCTGCCCGCGGGAACCGTCGGGACGGCATACTCGCAGGTTCTTTCCGCCGGCGGCGGACAGTTGCCGTATCACAATTGGATCGTCACGTCTGGAGCCTTACCGCCCGGACTCACTTTGGACGCCAATGCGGGAACCATCACGGGCATCCCCACCAGCGCGGTGGGCAGTCCCTACTTGTTCACGGTCACGGTAATGGATAGCGGCGGGACGGTATCCGCGCCCATTACGTTTACGGTCAAGATTAATCCGCCCGCAAGCGTGGTGATTCTGAACCAGCCCACGCTGCCAGGCGGCATGGTGGGAGCGGCCTACCAGCTTTATTTCTACGCGTCCGGCGGCACGCAACCCTACATCAATTGGGCGATCACCTCCGGCAGTCTGCCGCCTGGAACCAGCCTGACCAACTTCGGCTTCTGCGTGGATCCCCAGATGGGCAGCCAGGCCGCCAGCGGGTGCACCGTTTGGGGCCTGTTGAGCGGCACGCCCACCACGGCCGGCGCGTATACGTTCACCGTCCGCGTCGGGGATAGCGCCGCCGGCTCCGCGCTCAATCAATTCACACTGAACATCAACCCGGCGGGCGTGCCCAGCATTACCGCCGGAGGCGTGGTGAACGCCGCCAGTTACGCTGCGGGTGGAATTGCGCCCGGCGAAGTGGTGGCCATATTCGGAGCGGGCCTGGGGCCGAACGCACTGCAAACCTACCAGGTCTCCAATGGGAAGCTGGCCACCAGCCTGGCGGGCGCGCAAGTCACCTTCGACGGCGTGGCCGCGCCTCTGCTCTACGCGCAATCCAGCCAGTTGAGCGCCATCGTTCCTTACGAAGTGGCTGGCAAGACGTCCACGAAGGTCGTTGTGTCTTACCAGAATCAGAGCTCCAATACGCTCACCGTGCCGGTGGTCAACGCCGAACCGGGCATTTTTACCCTCACCTATTCCGGCGCCGGACCGGGCGTGATATTCAACCAGGACGGAACGGTGAACACCACCACCAACCCGGCGCACGCCGGCTCGACGGTCTACGTGTGGGCCACCGGCGAGGGGCAAACCAGCCCCGGCGGAGTGGATGGCGCCATCGATAGCTCACCCGCTCCCACGCCCGCGCAAGCGGTGACCGCGACCATCGGTGGCTTCAATGCCGCGGTCAAGTCCGCCGCCGGGATTCCCGGAGCGCCGGCGGGGCTTCTGCAAGTCGCGCTCACGGTGCCGGTGGGGCTGGGCACAAACGCGGCCGCCGCGGTGGTTCTGAACGTGGGCGGCGCCGCCAGCCAGTACGGCGTCACCCTGGCAGCTGCTCCGTAAGGCCCGCGCGCCGCAATCGCCGCGCAAGCCAGGCTGATTCATGCGAACCTGAGCGCGAAGCTGAGGTTCGCACGCCGCGCCGCTTAATCCAGCCAGGCATTGACGATCACGGCCAGACTAGCCATTGCCGCAGTCTCCGCGCGCAGAACCGCCGGCCCCAGAGAGGCCGCGCGCCAGGCGGCCGCCGCGGCCGATTCGCGCTCCGAATCCGTCCAGCCGCCTTCCGGCCCCGCCAGCAGCGCCACACGGTCCCCGGCGTTCCTCCGTTCCGGCAACAAGCGCAGGATCGGCGGAGCGTCGTTCTCCTCGAGGAAGAACCGCTGATCCGCATCGGCAGCCAGGACCTCCGCAAATCTCGCCGGTGCGGCGATTTCCGGCGCGGCCAAGCGCCGCGACTGCTGACCGCTTTCGCGCGCGATTCGCTCCCACCGCTCGCGGCGCTTGTGGGCCGCCTCAAATAGGCCTCTTTCCACGCGAACTGTCTCAACCGGAACAATCCGCTCCACGCCGAGTTCCGTGGCCTTTTCGACCATCCACTCGAAGCGGTCGAACTTCACCAGAGCCGCGCACAGCGTGACGCGCACGGGCAGCACGGGCGAATCAACCGCCGCCAGCGCGCGAAACACCACCCGATCGCCGCGCGCCTCGGCGATTTCCGCCAGGTACGCCTGCCGGCCGTCAGTGATCTCATACTGCCGGCCCGCCTCCGCGCGCAGCACGCGCGTCAAATGCCGCGCGTCATCACCGCGCAACTCCGCCGCCCCGCCGCGGATCGCGTCTACAAAGAACCGTCTGCGTGCCAAGCGACTATTCTAGTGCAGCTCCCACTCGACGGATGCCGCCATCGGGTGGCGCTAGTATAGAAGAAGCCTCCCCCGGCTGAATTAGGAGCCGAGTCTGCGATGTCCTTCGTCCACCTCCATTGCCACACGGATTATTCCCTGCTTGATGGCGCCTGCGATATCGATAAGCTCATGAAGCTGACGGTGGAGCAGAAGATGCCCGCCGTGGCCATGACCGATCACGGCAACATGTTCGGCGCGGTGAAGTTCTATAACGCCGC
>DATKOS010000057.1:0-29065 GCA_035524535.1 Bryobacteraceae bacterium | reverse complement strand
AGATGATTTCGTGAGTCTCCGTGGCAATCAAGCGAGGCCGGCCGCTCTTGTCAAAGGAAAAGCGCCGCGTCTCCCGCGTGAAGGTGTATTGCTCGGCGCGCTTGTTGTTCGCGTCCTGGGCCTGGATGGCGCGCTGGAGGATTGCGTTGGCGTCGTCCGCGGCCCAAAGCCGCGCCGCGAAAAGCAGCAGAAACCAGCGCATGACGCAAGTATAATGCTCTCCCCGCGCGCGATACTGTAGTCTGTGAGCGCCTCCGACGTCGCCGGGAATCTGCGGGAATCCTTCCGCGCGATCGCCTCCAGCCGCGCCGGCGGCGAGGTGCGTGAGCTGGCCGGAGTCAGCATCGCCTCGGCCGGGGTGCAGTTCCAGATGTTCAACGCGGCGTTCCTTTCCTCGCCGGTCTCCACGGAAGCCGAGCTAGGGCAGCGCATTCTGCTGGCGTCCCTGCATTTCAGTTCGCGCGGGCAGGAGTGGGCCTACTGGGCCGGCGAGAATTGGCTGGAGGGGAAGGCTCTCAGCCGCTCGCGCCAGATCTTTGAGCGTTACGGACTGCGGCACTCCGTGAACCTCCCGGGCATGGTGGCCGATCGCGTGGTGCCCCCGTTAAAGCCGCTCCCGGAGATCGAAGTGCGGCGCGTCTGCGGTCCGAGTGGACGGGACGCTTTCTGCGGCATCGGCTCGGCCTGCTTCCACGTGCCGTTCCCGTGGTTCCAGGAAGTCTTCGACGCCGAATCCGTCTGGCGGCGCTTTGCCGGCTACGTGGGCTATGTGGATGGCGAAGCCGTCTGCACGGCGGCCACGGTCATGGGTTATGACGCCATCGGCGTATACAACGTGGCTACGCTGCCGGACCGCCAGCGGCGCGGCTACGGCGAGGCGGTCATGCGCTACGCCCTGGCCGAGGCGCGGCGGGAGCACGGCATCGAGAGAAGCATCCTGCAATCCACGCCCGCCGGGTACAAGATGTACGAGCGGATGGGGTACCGCACGGTGACCCGTGTGGCGGTGTACGCGACCTGAGAGCGCCCGGTCGCGTGCCGCTCCGCGAGGAGCATCTTCTTGATGTCATACTGAGATTTCCGAATGAACGCGCCGGAACCCATGCTCACGCGCGCGGCCCGATGGCTCACGTTCTGCTCGGCCGCCTCTATCCTGTTTTCGATCGCGATTTCGCAGATCTTCCTGGGCGCGGCGCTGGTGGCCCTGGCGGCCTCGCGAGGCAAGCCGCGCATGCCGCGCATCCAGTGGCTGCTGGCGCTCTTCATTCTCGGCACGCTCATCGCCTGGTTCTGCTCGGGCGACCCGCTGACGCATGGCTGGCCGCAGGTGCGCAAGTGCTACGTCTTCGCCGAGTGGCTCGTCATATTCTCCTGCCTGCGCGATGCCGGGACGCTGCGCCGGCTCTTCGCGTCCTGGGCCGGCATCGGCGCGGCCACCGCGCTCGTGGGCTTCGCCCAGTTTGCCGGCAAGGTGCGGGAAGCGCATGAGATCGGCGCGAACTTTTATCAGTACTACACCGTGCAGCGGATCACCGGCTTCGCCAGCCACTGGAACACTTACTCATCCGAAGAGATGTTCGCGCTCATCATGACGGCCGCCTTTCTGTTCTTTGCGCCGCTCGGGAAGCGGCGATGGCCGTGGATCGCCTGCGCCGCTCTCACGGCCGCGGCTGTCGTGCTGTCCGATACGCGCGGCGTGTGGATCGCGTCAGCGGTGGCGGCGGTCTACCTGGTGTTCTTCTGGCGGCGGTGGCTGTGCGCGCTGGTTCCAGTGGCCCTCGTGGCCGCCTACCTGGCGGCGCCCGCGCCGTTGAAGGAACGCGCCAACTCCATTGTGCATCCCACCGGCGTGGATTCGAACGAGTTTCGCCTCATCGTGTGGCGCGCGGGCGTCGCGATGGTGGAAAAGCACCCCTGGCTCGGCCTCGGCCCGGACGGCCCCAAGTTCCACATGGAGGAATACGTGCCGCCGGAGGTGTGGCGCAGCCGGCCGGCGGGATTCTACCAGCACGTTCACAACGTGTACCTGCAATGGGCTGCGGACCGCGGCCTGCCCACGGCGCTTGTCATGCTGATCCTGCTGATTCGCATCCCCATCGATTTCTGGCGCGGCTTGCGCGCGCTGCCGCCCGGGCGGAGCTTGCGGCGCTTCCTGCTGCACGGCGCCGCGGCGGTGGTGCTGGCGGTGATGGTGGAAGGCTTCGTGGAATACAACCTGGGGGACAGCGAAGTGCTTGCCATGTTTCTGGTGGCGACGGGCTGCGGCTATCTGGCTCTTGAAGGAGACCTTGCCGATGCCTGAAAACGTGTCCACTCTGCATGGCCGGGAAATCGTGGTGGCGGGAGGGTCGGGCGGCATCGGCGCGGCGGTCACCGCAATGCTGCTGGCGGAAGGAGCGCGGGTGATTCTGAGCTATCGCGCCAATCAGGAGCGCGCCGCGCGCTGGAGCGCCAGCGCCGCCGTGGTTCAAGCGGATCTTGCCGCGGCCGCGGACCGGGCGCGGCTGCTGGATGCGGCGCCGTCTCTCTACGGGCTGGTTGTGCTGGCGGGCGATCCTTCGCGCGTGGCAAGTCCCGGCGAGATGGAAGCCGCCATGCATCGCTCGCATGAAGTGAACTATCTTGGGCCCATCCTGCTAGCCCGCCAGGCGGCGGAGCGCATGGCGGCGTCCTCCACGCCCGGCGCCATCGTACTCACCTCCACCATGCAGGCCAACGCGCTGTTCCCCGGATCGACGGCCTATGCGGCGCAGAAAGCCGCCCTGCAAACCGCCGCGCTCATCCTGGCCAAGGAGCGCCGCGGCGCCTCGAACATCCGCGTCAACGTGGTGAGCCCGGGCATTACGGCGGCGGGCATGGCGGAAGCCAGCATCGCGGCCGGCAAGTACGAACGCTACATCAAGGAGAACGTCATCGCCCGCTACGGCCGCGCCGAAGACGTAGCCCGGGCCATCCGTTTCCTTCTGGAACCCGACAATTACGTCACTGGCCAAATCCTCTGTGTGGACGGCGGCATGACGCTCGGATAAGGAACGCTCTGCGGCCGCGGCCGCCAAGAGCCGCCCTGCAATCCGCCGCGCGGACCCCGGCCGCGGCCGGCGCGCTCCTCATCCGCGCAACTCCGGGGCCCACGATTCCTTTCCATCTACAATAGAGTTCTATGTTTTCCACCGAAGGCGCGGCGGCGTTCTCCGGGGCGGCGGTATCGGCCTCGGCGTTCCTCGCCTGGGCCGTGCGCGGACGCTCCGCCGCCGTCTTCGGTCCCTCCTTCTGGCGCGGCCCGCGCGACCGCGCGGCCATCGCTCTCACCTTTGACGATGGCCCCAGCGAAGGCACGCCCGCGCTGCTCGATGTCCTGGCGCGGCACAACGTGAGCGCCACCTTTTTCCAGTGCGGGGCGAACGTGGAGCGGCTGCCTCACATCGCGCGCGCGGTGGCACAGGCGGGCCACGAGATCGGCAATCACAGCTACTCGCATCCGCTCTTCTGCTTCCACTCGTCGCGCTTTATGGAAGACGAGCTGCGCCGCGCGCAACAAGCCATCGCGGAGCATTCGGGCGCCGCGCCTGTTTGGTTCCGGCCGCCTTACGGAGCCCGGTGGTTCGGCATGGGCCGCACCCTCGCCGCCGTGGGTTTGCGGGGCGTCATGTGGACTGCAATCGGATATGATTGGAAGTTGAACGGGGAGGCGATTGTGGGCCGTTTGGCATATGGAGCAGCCAACGGTTCCATTCTTTGCCTCCACGATGGCCGGGGGCTGCGCGCCGGGCCGGATATCGGAGCGACGCTGCAGGCCGTGGGCCGCCTGGTTCCCATGCTGTTGGACCGGGGCTATCGATTCGAGACGGTAAGCCGACTACTATGTCCGACGAACTGATTCAACGGGTGCTCAAGACCATTGCCACGTCCAAGAGAATCCCTCTGGAAACCGTGACCATCGATAGCGATTTCCTGCAGTTGGGAATCGATTCCATGGATGCCGTCGAAATCCTCTTCGCCATGGAGAACGAATTCGATATCAGTATTCCGGACGAAGAGGTCCGCAACGTTCGCAACATCCGCCAGATGTGCGAAGGCGTGGAACGGCTCCTTGCCGCGAAGGCCGGCGCGTCCGCGCCCCAGCCGGATGCCGCGAAGGCCGAACCGGCGAAGTCCGAGCCCGCGCAGCCCGAGGCCGCGCAGTAGAACCATGCGGCGAGTGGCCATCACAGGGGTGGGGGCGATTTGCGCCCTCGGCCGGGACGCCGCCGAGGTCGCCGGCTCCTTGCGGGCGGGCCGCTGCGGCATTGTCCCCATCCGCACCGTGGACGTTTCCACGCTGCGCTTCCAGAACGGCGCGGAGATCACCGGCTACTCCCACACGCCCTACTTCGAAGACCGCAAGGCCGACTTCATGGACCGCTTCGCCCAGTTCGCCGTGATTGCGGCGCGGGAAGCGGCGGCGGACGCCGGCATCGAGTGGACGCAAGAGCAGCGCGATACCGCCGCCATCGTGACGGGCTCCTGCGTGGGCGGGCAGATGGCGCAGGACGTGGGCTTCCAGGAGGTCTACAAGCTTGGGCACAACCGCGTGCACCCGCTCACCATCCCGCGCACCATGCACAACGCCGGCGCCAGCCACATCTCTATGGAGTTCGGCATCACCGGGCCCGCGTTTACCATTTCCACCGCCTGCTCTTCGGCGGGGCACGCCATCGGGCAGGCCTTCTGGATGGTGCGCTCGGGCGCGGCGGACCTGGCCATCACGGGCGGCAGCGAGGCGCCGTTCAGCTTCGGAATCCTGAAGGCTTGGGAGGCCATGCGCGTGGTTTCTCCGGATACTTGCCGGCCGTTCTCGAAGGACCGGCGCGGCATGGTGCTGGGTGAAGGCGCGGCCATGTTCGTGATTGAGCCTCTGGAGGCCGCGCGCGCCCGCGGTGCGAAAATCCACGCCGAGATCGTGGGCGTCGGCATGTCGTCGGACGCGTGCCACATCACCCAGCCGTCTTCGGAAGGCGCGGCGCGCGCGATGCGCGCGGCGCTTCGCGACGCCGGGATCGCTCCGGAGCAGGTCGGCTACATCAACGCCCACGGCACGGCCACTGCCGCCAACGACATCGCCGAGTGCGCCGCCATTCGCCTGGTATTCGGCGCGCACGCGGGGAAGCTGCCGGTCAGCTCCACCAAGTCCATGCACGGGCATGCGCTGGGCGCGGCCGGAGCCATTGAATGCCTGGCTGCGGTTACGGCGCTCAGAGACGGCATCCTGCCGCCCACCGCGAACTTCAATGAGCCGGACCCGGAGTGCAACCTGGACGTGATCCCCAACGTGGCGCGCCAAGCCCAGGTGGAATACGCCCTTTCGAACTCATTCGCGTTCGGGGGACTGAACGCCGTGCTGGCCTTGCGGAAGGCGTAAAGCGCGCAACCGGCCGCGGTGAGCGCGCGATGGAACTCCCGTTCCGCAACCGCTGCCCTATTTGCTCGCGGCGCCGTTAGCGGATCAGTCGCCCGGCACGCGGTTCGGCCGCGGGCCGAACGTCCACCCGTAGTCGGCCAGTACCACCGCAATGCGGTTGCGGTACGTCTTCGCCGTGGAAAGCGCCAGCATCAGGAGGATGATCAGCACCGCCGCGAAGGCGGTCTGCAACTCCGTGAGGTTGCCCTTCAGGAACCACAATCCCCGGCCGTAAACCAGTTCAATGTGCACCCAGTACACCAGCAGCGAGGTGGTGCCGAACTGCCGCACCCAGCTCCAGCCTTCCTTGGCGCCGTAGCGCGTCCACACGAATGCGAACGCCAGCATCAGCAGGATAACGCCGAGCTTGGTAAGCACCTGCGCCGGGCTATTCAGCCAGAAATCGGACTTGGCGTACACGGTGTACGGCTGGTTGGCGAAATAATGGCAGGCCAGAATCAGGCCGCCGCCCAGCAGGGCAGCCCACTGCATGACGCGCTCGGTGGCTTCCTGCGGGACGATCCGGATAATGCTGCCGGCGCTTACGCCGAAGGCCAGGTATGCGCCCCAGGGGAAGAAGCCGAAGGAACGGAAGTCCGGAATGATGTAGGCGCGCACCAGCCACGGCGCGCCGGACCAGTTCATCTGCGTGACCAGCGGAGAGGCTAAAGCGATGGCCAGCCCCAGCACGCCGCACAGCCGCACCCGCTCAATGGTGCGGAAGGCCGCCATGGCGCTCAGCGCGGCGATGGCGAAGCCCATGCAGTTCAAAATATCCACGCGGAAAAGGTCCGTCCACGGCGCGGGTAGGCCGAAAATCCAAAGTTGCAGGCGGAAGGCGAACGCCAGGAAGAAGAGGTAGCCCGAGCGGCGGAAAGCCGTCTTCACGCGGTCGCTGGGCTGCATGCCTTTCTTTTCCGTGCTGTCCATCAGGAACGCCAGCGTCATCCCGGTCAAGAAAAGGAAGATGGCCGGTGGCATGCCGCCCACGAATTGCGAAAGCACGTAGGGGCCGCCGCCGCGCAGGTCGTTTTTCAGGAAGGAGTCAAAGACATGCCCCTGCAACATGATGACCGCGCCAAGGCCGCGGACCCAGTCGATATATTGAAGACGGTACGAGCTGGTCTTGGTCTTCATGGCTTCCCGGGTTCTACCTGTGGGGCTCCATTTTGACGTTGCCCGGCAGCTTCATCTTCAACGCGGAGTCCGGAATGCCCGGATTGATCCGCATCTTCGAATAAACCGCCAGGGTGTAATTCCCGCCCTGATAATTCAACTGCTGCTGGATGGCCAGGCCGGTATCGCCGGCGATCCACAGATCCGCGCTCACCAGGTGCGTCACCGTGTCCGGTTGCAGAGGCGTCAGTTCGATCTTTGCTGCGGCCCGCCCCCCGGCATTCTCCGCCGCCAGGTACGCGATCTTATAAAGCTTGACCAGGTCCTTTGGGCTCGATCCGAAGCCCAGCATCATGTATTGGTTCAGCACCGAGGTGTACTTCTTGTCGATCTTCTCGTAGACGTCACAGATGTTGGTCTTGGGATTGTAGATTTGCGCGGTATTGCCGGAAAACGAGATCTGCTGCGGATCGGGGGTCTTCACAACCATCAACATCTCCATCGAGGCGGGACCGGAACGGCGCACCGCAATTGAGCCGGAGGATTCGTCCTTTTCCTCAATCACGGCGGTATAAACGGTTCTCTGGAAATCGGCGGTCAACCCGTGGAAGGCCGCGGACGCATCCTGCATCTTCGCCAAAGTCTGCTGCAGGGGGTCCGCCGCCTGGGATGCCGTAACGAGCAGCGCGGGAAGCAGAGCAAGGCGCAACAATCGCATCAGGAGTCGCTCACTATAGAAGACGGGGCGCGCTCGGCTGCTGGTTACTCCGCCCGGCTGATCAGCGTGTGGCAAATGCCATGTATCCAAGCAATTCGTCTTCCGAATTGCGGACTTCCTCCACACGGGTGACTACCAGTCGCTGATCCCCGGTCTGGGCGCGCATCACCTCGGTAAGGTGGGCCGCGCGCTGGCTCTCGGGCGCTCCGGCCAGCAGTTCCTTATCGATCCAGAAGGGTGAGCTGCCCTTGTCCGCCGGCAGCACGGCGACGCCTTTCGGCACTCTGGGTTGGTCGCGGTACCACGCACGCGGCGTCAGAAACAGGAAGGCCAGAATGATGCCCACAATCACGTCATACTGCCAGCTTCCGCGCGGGTAATCCCACAGAATGAAGCGCTTCAACATTTCCGTCTCATGCATTTTATCAAGAATCGGTGCCTGGGGCCTTTTTCCGGTTCGCCTTTGTCGCGCGCGTTTCGTTGGTGGTATTTCGTACTTGCCGTTATGATAATAATGGAATCCGCCATCCCGATGCCCGCGACAGCACCGCCGATGCAGGAGAAGCCGTTTGAAGACGGCCGCTTCGGCGTCGCATTTTTCTCGCGCGGGCGGGGCCGGGGCCACGCCATGCCGGACATGGCGATTGCCGAGGAGTTGCTAAGGGAATTACCCGATTTGGATCTTCGTTTTGTGTCCTATTCCGGCGGCGCGGAAGCCTTTCGGCGCGGCGGATACGAGGTGGTGGATTTGCAAATGCCGGACGAGCCGCCTATCCTGCAAGCCATTGTTAAGGAAAGCCAAACCATCCGGCGGCTCAGGCCGCGCCTGGTGATTTCGCACGAGGAGCTGGCGGCGCTACCGGCATCGCGTATTTTTGACGTGCCCAGCCTCTTCATCACGGATTTCTTTCAAGATCCGAATCCCTTCCTCATGGGTGCCATGCAATGCGCACGCGAGATCCTGTTCATCGCCGAGCGCGGCATTTTCACCGAGCCGCCCTTTCTGGGCGATGCGGTACGCTATTTGGGGCCGGCCGTGCGCCGCTTCGCATACGGGCGCGGAGGGCGCGCACGGGCCCGCCGGGAACTCAACATTCCGGCCGATGCCGCCGTGGTGCTGCTGCAGCCCGGCGGGTATCGCGAGGCTGTGGTCCCCTTGGCGGACCTGGCCGTGGCGGCGTGGGATCGATTGGCGTATCCCTCCAAGCTGCTGATCTGGATTGCGGCGCGCGATTACGATTCAATCCAAGCGCGCTTCGGCGCACGCCCGGACGTGCGCGTCATGGAGGAAGACATGGCCATCGACCGCCTGATGGTGGCCAGCGACCTGGTGATTACCAAGGGCAACCGCACCACCGTATTTGAGGCGGCGTCGTTCGGAATCCCCAGCATCACCGTTTCCGCCGGCGTCAACTGGCCGGACGATGTGGCCAATGCGCACGTCCGGACCAACGCCTCACTGCGCGCCGGCGCGGTGAACCCGGAGGAGCTGGCGCGGCGGATGCGGGCGGCCATTGACGGCGGCTGGCTTCCCGAGGCCGAACTGCCGCGGTGGGACGGCGTGGCCGGCGCGGTGCGCGCCATCGCGGCGCACGTCCGGCAAATCCGCGAGGCGGGCGTTTCATGAGCGAGACCGAGCGGATTCGCGTCGTGATTGTGGATGACCACCCGGTAGTCCGAGAGGGCCTCAGCGCCATGCTCGCCACCGAGCCGGACATCGAGCTGGTGGGCGACGCGGGCAACGGAAAGGACGCGCTGGCCACGGTGCTGGCGCTGCGGCCGTCCGTGGTGGTCATGGACCTGCTCCTGCCGGATATCGGCGGGGCGGAGGTAATCCGCCAGGTTTGCGCCAAGTCTTCCGATACCGGCTTCGTGGTGCTCACCAGCGTGGCCGGAGACGAGGAGATCTACCGCGCGCTCGAAGCCGGCGCGCGCGGCTACCTGTTCAAGGACATGGCCCGCAAGGAGCTGGTGCAGGCGGTGCGCGCCGTGCATGGCGGCAAGCGCTACATTCCAGCGCAGGTGGGCGCCCGCATTGCGGAGAACTTGCCTCGTTCCGACATCAGCGAGCGCGAAATCGAGGTGCTGCAACTGATCGCCGTGGGCATGAAGAACAAGGAAATCGCCTTCCAGATGGACATCAGCGAATCCACCGTGCAGGCCCACGTGAAGCACATCCTGGAAAAGCTCCATGCCTCGGACCGCACCCACGCGGTCACCGCTGCCCTGAAGCGCGGCATCATCAGGCTGTAGCCTCCGCCTACGTGAAGCTCCAGCCGCGGCGGAATAGCGGCTTCACGTACTTGTTGGCTTCCGCGTTGTTGGTAAACTCCATCTTCTCGCTGTCCCATTCCAGCTTGCCGTCGAAGTGGAGCGCCGTCACTCCCATGACAATCCACTCGGAGAACGGGCCGGAGACGCTGAAGTTAGAGCAAGCCGGAGCGCCGCCCTTGCAGGCGCGCATCCAATCCGCGTAATGGCCCGGAGAGCGTGTCAGCAACTCGGGCGGAACCTTGTAGGCGTTGTGGCGTTCCTGCGGCAGAAGGCGAACGCTGGCGCCGTAGGTATCGGTGGTCAGGAAGCCCTTCGAGCCGGCGAAGATCGCGCCTTCGCTGATGCCGCGCCCGCCGCCGCCGCGCCCCGGCGCGGTCACGGCCGGTGCCCGTCCGCCGCCCGCGATGTTGGCCGCGCCCGCCCGTCCGGCGGTTGCCTGCGGAGCGGGGCCGAACGCGCCCGGACCGCCGAAGATGGGTTCCTCCTCGGAAATGCCCTGCGGCCAGTAAGGCTTCGGATACTGCCCTAGCGCGTCATACCAATAGACCTTCACCGGCGCCATGTTGTGACGGGCCGGGAATTCGAAGATCGTGATGGAGTGCTTGGGGAAGGCGAATGGGCTCTTGCCGTCCTGCTGAATCACCTGCACGCTCTTGGGCGCTCCCAGCATCAGCGACATATTCACCGCGCCTAGAATGTGGCAGGCCATGTCGCCCAGCGGGCCGCAGCCCCAGTCGAAGAAACCGCGCCAGTTGAAGGGCTGATAGAAGCCGTTGCGGCTCCCGCCGCCCAGGCCGCGCCCGCCGCCTCGTCCGGCCTGTCCTCCAGCCGCCGGACGCGGTGCGGGCGCGCCCTCGGCTTCGGTAGTCACCGGCCCGGGGTATTCCCGCCACGCCGAGATGCCCAGCCACAGGTCCCAATCGAGCGTCAGCGGGATCGGCCCCGCCGGCGGAATCTGCGTCATCCCCTGCGGCCAAATGGGCCGGGTGGTGAAGGCGTGCACCTCGGTGACGTCGCCAATCTCGCCGGACCAGATGATCTCCGAGGCCACCCGCGCGCCGTTGTTCGAATACCCCTGGTTGCCCATCTGCGTGGCCACGCCGAATTTCGCGGCGGCGGCGGCCAACTGCCGCGCTTCCCACACCGTGTGCGTGAGCGGCTTCTCCACGTACACGTGCTTGCCGCGCTCCATGCACCACATGGCGGCCGTGGCGTGCATGAAATCCGGGATGGCGATGATCACCGCGTCGATGTTCTTCTCCTCCCTATCGAGCATCTTGCGGAAATCCTTGTAGCGCGCGCTGGACGGGAACTGGTTGAAGATGGCGGCGGCGGAGACATCGTCCACATCGGTGAACGCCACGTAGTTCGGGGTGAGGCCCTTGTCGCTTTCGTTGACGCAGCCGTGGATATCGTCGGCCGCGCGGCCGCCCGCGCCAATGGTGGCCAGGTTCAGCCGCTCATTGGGCGACTTGTAGCCCACCTTGAGCAGCGAGGGAACGCTGCCGAAGCCGCCCGCCGGTACGGCGCCGGCCAGGAGGGCGCCATAAAAGAAATGCCTTCGCGAAAGCTCGTTTCCCATTTGTCCAAACCTCCCCGTTCCGCCGCCGCAAGGCGGCCAATAGCCGGAGCCGCTGCTGGCCCTGGCGCCGGAGACCCCGCGCCAGTTCCGGACCCGTCATTCCGGAGCTTCTACTCCCTGTCCACCAACGGTGTGAAGCAGTATATCACCGGGCAAGAGCAATGTTCCGCGACAAGCGTGGCGGCGAGCCTGGCAAGGGCGGAAGAAACAAGCCCGGCGCGCCGGCGCTGGGACCGGAGACCGGAGCCATCCCCGAAGTCCAAATTAAAATCTTTAGATATTTTCTCAACGGAGTTATAATCCTGCGTTCATTCAAATCCAGGAGAACGCACGGTGCGACGATTCTTGGCGGTTCTCATCCTCTTGCCTTTCCCGGCTGCCGTGTTCGGGCAGGCTTATGTGATTCAGACGTTCGCGGGCACTGGCGCCTCGGGCTTCGCGGGAGACGGCGGCCCTGCCGCGTCCGCAAAGGTGAACCTGGCCGAAGGCGTCGCCGTGAATGCGGCCGGAGTCGTCTATATCGCGGATATGGACAACTGCCGCATCCGCAAGATCGCGAACGGAACGATCACTACCGTGGCCGGCGACGGGACCTGCGGCGACGGCGGCGACAATGGTCCGGCCACTGCGGCGTCCCTGTGCTATCCGCGCGACGTAGCCGTAGCTCCGGACGGCAGCGTCTACATTGCCGACACCTCCAACAACCGCGTCCGCCGGGTGGCCAACGGGGTCATCACCACCGTGGCGGGCAGCCAGTACGGGGCATGCGGCTACCCCGGCGGGTACGGCGGCGATAACGGTCCCGCCACCAGCGCGCAGTTGTTCTATCCATTCGCAGTAGCCGTGGATTCCACCGGGAATCTCTACATCGCCGACACCTACAGCCACCGAATCCGCAAGGTGAGCAACGGGACTATCACCACCGTGGCCGGGAACGGTACGCCCGGAAATACGGGGGACAATCTGGCCGCCACCACCTCGGAACTGTACCTGCCGCAAGGCCTGGCCCTGGATGGCGCCGGCAACCTTTACATTGCGGACACTCTGAACAACAGCGTGCGCGAGGTTTCCCACGGGATGATCACCACGGTGGCGGGCAATGGGAAGCAGGGCCTGTCCGGGGAGGGCGGGCCGCCAACCGCCGCGGAGCTTTACTATCCGTCCGGAGTGGCCGTCGATTCCGCGGGAAACCTCTACATCTCGGATGCCGGGAACAACCGCGTTCGCAAGACGGTGAACGGCGTACTCATCACCATTGCGGGAACCGGCGCCGTTTATCCGGGCGGCGGCTACAATGGCGATAACATGGCCGCCGGCGCCGCGGAGTTGAATGAGAACTCCAAGGTGGCGTTGGACAACTCCGGCAACGTCTACATCGCGGACGAGGTGAACTACCGGATTCGCGTCCTCACGCCGTATGCGGTTTCGCTGCCCAGCCAGGGGACCTCGGTGACATCGTCCGGTTACGCCGGCGACATCCAGGTAAGCGTCGCGCCGGGGGTCCCGTGGACCGCGGCGAGCAACGCTTCGTGGATTACGGTCACCCCCGCGTACGGCTCCGGCGGCGGGTCCGTGTCGATTTCGGTGGCATCGAATGCGGGAGCGGCGCGGTACGGTACGGTTACCATCGCGGGAGAGGTGTTCACGGTGGAGCAGGAAGGCGCGTCGAGCGTGGGGCTGAAGCTGGCGGGCGCGATGACGCAAGTCGCATCGGCCGGAGGATGGGACACCCAGCTCACGTTGGTCAACCTGGGCGCCGCGGCCGCCGAGGCCCGCTTGAATCTGTTCAATGACGCAGGGGCCACGCCGTTTCTTCCGTTTACGGCGCCGCAACAGCCGGCGCAAGGGACCGTCCTGGCGCAAGGCTTCGACCAGACTCTGAATACCAACGCCTTGCTGATTCTGGACACGACCGGGCCCGGCGCGCAGACCGCGGAGGGAGCGGCGCAATTGCTGACCAACGGCGATATGAATGGATTCGCCATTTTCAGCTACCAGCCCACCGGGCAGGCGGCGGTGGCGCCGCTGGAGACGCGCAATGCGTCGTCGTATCTGCTGGCATTCGACAACACGGGGCAGGTATCGACCGGGCTGGCCATCGCCAACCTTGTGAACAGCGCCGCGAGCGTCAACGTGGTCATCCGGAACGACGCCGGCGCCCAGATTGGCGCCGGCGCCATACAGATTCCGCCGCAGGGGCATACCTCATTCATGCTCACGGATCCGGCGTCCGGATTTCCGGTGACGGCGGGGCAGCGCGGAACCGTGGAATTCGACACGCCCGCGCAAGGCCGGATCAGCGTGCTGGGACTGCGGGCAAACGCGATTCCGAACAGCTCCGGCTTCGCGCTCACCTCGCTGCCGACGCTGGTCGGCGTTGGCGGCGGCGGCGGAACCATGCCGCACTTCGCCGCGGGTGCGGGATGGCAAACCACGTTCACGCTTGTGAATACCGGGGCCGCGACGGCCACCATCACTTTGAGTTTCACTGACGATACCGGCACGGCCGTGGCTCTGCCGCTGGACTTCCCGCAAACCTCCACCGCGACCACGGAGAGCAGCGTAACCAGCGACATTCCGGCGGGAGGGTCGCTGATTGTCGAGCTGCAAGACACGGGAGGGGCGGTGAGCACGTCCGGCTCGGCTCTGCTGAGCACCACCGGCAACGTGGGCGGATTCGCCATATTCCGCTACAACCCGACGGGGCAAGAGGCGGTGTCGCCGATGCAGACGGCGAACGCCTCCTCCTACGTCCTGGCATTCGACGACACGGGCGCCATCGGCACAGGCTTGGCGATCGCGAACCTGGCGCCCAAGGCCACGAGCGTCGGCGTGACCATCCGCAACGATGCGGGCGCCGAGGTCGGCATCGGGTCCATTTATCTACCGGCGATGGGGCACACGTCATTTATGCTGACGGACCCATCCTCCGGTGGCTGGGCGGTAACAAAGGGCATACGGGGGACCGTGGAATTTCTGACGCCCAGCGGGGGGCGCATCGCGCCGCTGGGATTGCGGGCGGCGACGATTCCCGGCGGGTTCACGATCACCTCGATTCCGGTGATGATTCGATAGGGCGCGGGACGATGTTTTGGCTGCTGCCGGGCCGGCGATATTGACGGCGGCCGGAAGCCTGCGCGAGCCGTTCGATATCGTCAGGATCGCTCGTGAGAATGGTGGCTCTCTGGCGGATGGCCGTGGTCACCACAACGGCGTCGACGAGATCGCGGTCTTGGTTTTCGCCACCGGATTGCGGCAATTGGGTCAATCAGGCAGCGGGGCAGGGGAGGTGGACGGTGGTGGGGCAGGCGGTTCCGCCTGCCGAGCCGGCCGTTGGCCGGCCTTTAGCCCGGAGGGCGCAAGAAATTAGCCCACGGCGCAAGCCGTGGGAACCCGAAGCAAATCCGGAAGCCCCGGCAGGGGCGTAATAGCCGTGGCGGAAAACGGGCCCGAGGTGGACCCTCAGCCGTCGAAATGGGTTCGTTCCGCCAAATCGCCCGCATGGCGCCGGCTTCTCCCTCAAATGGCTTCGTTCCGTCAGGTCTCTCGTCGAACTTTGGCAGGGCAAACCGCCGCAGGTTGCCCTTTGGGCCCACTTGCCCCGCTTAGCGGATCCTGAACGGTAGCGTGACTGACTGGCGTTCCACGGTTTTCGTCACCTTCTCGAACATGTCGATATCGAACAGCGCGCCTATGTGGTTTCCGGCCAGGTCTTCCAGGCCGGTGTCGATCAGTAGCTGGTAGTCTCCCGGCGCCCACGGCGCGGCGGGAGTAAAGCGCCATTCGGCTTCGTGATTGCCTAGCGCTATGGCCCCTTGAACCAGGGCTTGCGCCCGCGCCACCTGGATCATCCTTTGCAACAGGGCGTAGTTCATCGCTACCGGGAAGTCGATCGCCAGCGCGTTCTTCGTCCCCTGGGCCGGCGCGGTCACTCGCCACTGCTGGGGGTCGGGGGGCGTACGGAGGGGCGGGCCTCCTACGAAGCTCCTCGCGAAACCTTGCAGCATGGGGACCCCTCGCGCGTCGGGCCAGGAGCGGTCGATCACCAGCTTGTAGCGCTTGCCTTCCTGGATGGGCGGGCCTATGGTTCGATTCGAAGTTAGGCCGCGCTTGATGCGGCCGGGGTCGAACGTCATGGTGAGCCGCCGGAAGGACGTGTCCCACAGCTCCTCGCCTGGCAGCAGCTCGTCGGGGAGAATCTTGCCCTTCTCGTCCTCGATGTGGATGCGCGCGGGCGCTTCGCCCTGGCTCATCGGCGCGGAGAAAACAATGTACAGGCGGAGCAGATTGGAGGGCAGCGCATCGGCGGTGGGGTAGACCTGCTCCACGCGCGCGATCGGGTTGGTGGGGCGCGGGGGGCCGTCGAAATCGGCGGTGACCATGGCGCCGGCCGGCGCGCGGAAAACGGCGTGGTAGTGCACGCCGGCGGCGATGGGGTAGCGCGGGTGAAAGACGAGCGCGCCCGATTCGACGGCGTAAGCCCCCAGCAGCGGCGGCACTTTGCCGGCGCCGGCGTAGACCAGAAAGACCGTGCCCCATCCGCCGGAGGGCTTCGCGCGCGGCGGCGCCCAGCCGTTCACCCGGAAGGCGCCGTCACGCAGTTCGATGCCGAGGGCGCGGGCCTTGGATTGTAAGGCGGATTGTGCGGCGGCGGCCACCCCCGCGAGGAGGATGGCCGCCGCCGCGATGGCGGCTCGATTCACTACGGCAGGGCGATGGTCTTCAGGGTCATCGGGCCGACCGGCGGTCCGGGAGCGTAGGCCGGTCCCGCGCCGGAGGCGGCGATCAGCACCACCGCGCTCGATGAATCCACTTGGGCGAGTTGCTTCACGTTGGTCACGCTGGTGATCTTCTCGAAGGGCATGCCGGCCGTGCCGGGGTTCCTGGTGGGCGAATCGATCACCGGGTAGGTTTCGATGTGGTCGGCCTGCACCTTGAGGAGCCCGAAGGCGGTGTTGGCTACCAGGATGTAATCCTTGCCGTCCTTCTTATAGGGCACCATGTCGAGCGGCTGGTTGCCCGCGCCGAGGTCGGCGATGGTCTGCCCCTTCACTTTGGCGCCGGCCTTTAGATCGCCCACAGGAATGCGAACGAGCGGGGTGCAGGTGTAGGCGGCGAGCACGTAGGGCTGTCCGCCGATCATATACGGCACGAAGGTGCGGACGGGGGACTGGGTCTCATAGCGCCCGTGCGAATCGTGCCAGATCTGGAGCGTGGCGCCGGGCGCGGCGCTCTTGAAGGGCACGGGGATGGAGCGCAGCGCGGAGTTCCACTCTTCGTTGGACATGCCGGCCACCAGCAGATTGCCGCCCACGTAGTTCATGTCGGTAATGGTGGTGGTGCGGGGGTCCTGGCGGGCGGAGGGGTTCGAGTCGGGCGCGTCCACCAGGCTCACCTGGGCGAACTTGACGTTATCGAGCGACAGATTCGAGACGGCGCCGGCGGCGTCCACCTTGACGATCAGCGGTTGCGCGTCGGGTCCCTTCCCGCGCGAGACCGAGAGGTAGACGTTCTTCGAGAGCGGATTGACCTTCATGTCGTTGACGACAATCTGGTCGGCGGGGACGCCGGCCATGGCGGCGATTTTGGCGTCGAGACCATCGACGGCGATGGAGACGGGCGCCTTGGGGGCGGTGCGGT
The DNA here is from genome assembly GCA_035524535.1 of Bryobacteraceae bacterium. GTDB lineage: Bacteria > Acidobacteriota > Terriglobia > Bryobacterales > Bryobacteraceae > BOG-224. The sequence continues at coordinate 12,298 of DATKOS010000057.1, read as the reverse complement.
CGTTGGTGTCGATGGCGGCGACGGAGCCGCCCATGGAGTCGCCGACGAACAGGACGCCGTCGGGACCGAAGGCCAGCGCGCCGGCGGACTTGAGCTGGAGCCGGCCGGCCTTAAGGCTGCCGGTGAGGCTGGCGGGAGCGTCGGCTATGGCGACGATGGCGACCGCGAGAACGGCTGAGGCGGCCAGGGCCGCGCGCCGAAATGCCGGACCTTTGAGCATAGTCCTCTCCTTTGTGTGCAGATTTGAGTTACCCAGATTGAGGCATCGAAATTCTATCATGAAAAAGCGAGAGGTGCGGGCGCGGGAGGTACGCGGGCGCCCAGTTCGCCGCAAGATGGACATTCGGTTCCGCGCCGGGCACGGGCGGGTTTCACCGCTTTCCGGCCCGGAAGCCGGCTGGGCGGGCGCCGCGGCGCCCGCGAGGTTGCTTGCGCCGGTGTACACTTGCGCTATGCGATTTCTCGTGGCTCTTCTTGCTTTTGCCGGCGCCTTCGGCCAACCCGCGCAGTCGCTGAGCAGTCCGGAATGGACGAAGCCTTTTCCCCCCTTCCGGATGATCGGAAATGTCTATTGGGTCGGCACCTATGATTTATCGAGCTACCTGATTACCACGCCGGCGGGAGACATCCTGATCAATACCGGTCTGGCGGATAGCGTTCCGCAGATCCAGACGGGCATTGAGAAGCTCGGGTTCAAGCTCTCCGACGTCAAAATTCTCACGGCGACTCATGCGCACTTCGACCACGCCGCGGGGCTGGCCGAAATGAAGCGGCTCACCGGAGCGCGCGTCATGATGTCGGAGCCGGATGCCGGGCTACTGGAGTCCGGCGGAAAGTCGGATTTCCGCTTCGGCAAGGATCCCGGTGCGTGGTTCGTGCCCGTGCACGTGGACCGCAGGCTGAAGGACGGAGACAAGGTCGAACTGGGCGGCGTGGCGGTCACCGTGCACATCCAGGGCGGCCACACGCCAGGCGCCACGAGCTTCACCTTCGATGTGCCGGAGAACAACCGGGTCTACCGCGTGGGCATCATCAATATGGCGAGCATCAATCCGGGCGTCAATCTGCGCGGGATGCCGGGCTTTCCGAACATTTCGCAGGTCTACGCGAAGACGTTTCAGGACCAAAAGGACATGAAATTCGACGTGTGGCTGGCCTCGCACGCCGGCCAGTTCGGGATGCACCGGAAGTATCAGCCAGGCGATGCCTACAACCCGGACCGCTTCGTGGACCCGCAGGGATTCCAGGCCTCCGTGGCGCGGCTGGAAAAGGCGTACCGGGACCAGTTGGCGAAGGACGAAGCGAAGTAGGCGCGCGGGCGCGGCGGCGGGGCTTGGCCGCGCGGTGAGCCCGCGGACATGCTATTTTTGGAGAAGATAGCAATGTTCCAGTTCACCAGTGAGCAGTTTCGTTTGAAGGTCGGATTGGCCGAGATGCTGAAGGGCGGCGTCATTATGGACGTCACCAACGCGCAGCAGGCCAAGATTGCGGAGGATGCCGGGGCTTCGGCCGTGATGGCGCTGGAGCGCGTGCCGGCGGATATCCGCAAGGAGGGCGGCGTGGCCCGTATGGCCTCGATCTCCAAAATCGAGGAGATCATGAAGACCGTGAGTATTCCGGTCATGGCCAAGGCGCGCATCGGCCACTTCATGGAAGCCCGCATCCTGGAGGCTCTCGGCGTGGATTACATCGACGAGAGCGAAGTGCTCACACCCGCAGACGAAGAGCATCATATTGATAAGAACGGGTTCAAGGTGCCGTTCGTGTGCGGCGCGCGCAACCTGGGCGAGGCCTTGCGCCGCATCGCCGAGGGTGCGGCCATGATCCGCACCAAGGGCGAGGCCGGGTCGGGCAACATCGTGGAAGCGGTGCGTCACATCCGCACCATCGTGAAGGAAATGAAGCAGCTCACGGTGCTCGGCAAGGAAGAACTGGTGGCCCACGCGAAGAATTTGCAATCGCCGCTCGAACTGGTGGAATGGGTTGCCGAAAACGGCAAGCTGCCCACGCCGAACTTCTCGGCCGGCGGCATCGCCACGCCCGCGGACGCGGCGCTGGTGATGCAGCTTGGCGCGGAGGCCGTCTTCGTGGGCTCGGGGATCTTCAAGTCGTCCGATCCCGCCGCGCGCGCCACCGCCATTGTGCAGGCCGCCAAGAACTTCAACAACCCGGACATGCTGCTCCAGGCCAGCCGCGCCCTGGGCGAAGCCATGCCCGGCCTCGACGTCGCCAAACTGCCCGAGTCGGAGTTGCTCCAGACCCGGGGCTGGTAAATGAAAACAGTAGGGGTGCTCTCCCTGCAGGGGGACTTCGCGGCGCACGGTGCGGCGCTGGATCGCGCTGGTGCGCGCCCGGTCTACGTGCGGGAAGCGGCGCAACTGGCGGACTTGGACGGCCTCATTCTCCCTGGCGGCGAAAGCAGCACCATGCTCAAGCTGCTGCGCTACGACGACCTTTTTGACGCCGTGTCGGAATTCGGACGCCGCAAGCCGGTTTTCGGTACCTGCGCGGGGGCCATTCTGTTGGCCACTCACGTGCATAGCCCGGAGCAGGAGAGCCTCGGGCTGATGGATTTCGATATCGAACGGAACGCTTACGGGAGGCAACTGGACAGCCGCGTGGCGCAGATCGAGCCGGAGGCGGAGTTCACAGGGCGCGCCGGGGCGGGGAATCTGGAGGCGGTGTTTATCCGCGCCCCAATCATCCGCAACCTGGGGCCGAAGTTGAACGTGCTGGCGCGCTACGCCGGCGACCCGGTGCTGGTGGAAGGCGGCGCGCATTTGGCAGCCACATTCCACCCGGAGCTCACCCGGGATGGGCGCGTCCACAAGCTGTTTCTGGAGAAACTGTGAACCCGGAGCGCAAGCGCGTGCTGTTCGTGTGCATCGGCAATGCGTGCCGCAGCCAGATGGCGGAGGCGTTCGCGCGCGCGTACGGCGGCGACGTGATCATTCCGGCCAGCGCGGGCCTGGCGCCGGCCATTCGCGTGGCGTCGCAGACCATTGAAGCGATGGACGAGAAGAACCTGGACCTGCGCGACCACTTTCCCAAGAGCATTCCGCAACTGGGCCGCGCGCGGTTTGACCTGGTGGTGAACATGGCGGGCTTCCCCCTTCCCAAGCCCATCGAAGCGCCGCTGCGCGAGTGGAAGGTGCCGGACCCCGTGGGGATGAGCTACAAGGACCACTGCAAGGTCCGGGATGAGATTGAGGGACTGGTGATGCAGTTGGTGCTGGAGTTGCGCACGCAGCAAGTGCCTGCCTCGGATTAAGAACCTCCCGCATTCCGCCGCGCGCGATGTTGTAAGGGACGGCGCGAAGATGTTCCTGGCGCGCTTTCGGGAACTGCCCGGAGGTGGCCGGCTACGGGATATCGGCGCCATCGCGGCGCTTTCCCAGGATGCCAATGCGGGCTCGGTGTGGTGGCGCGGCGGTCTCGCCTGCGTTTCAACCGGATAGCTTTTTCCCGTGGGTTTCTGGTCTTCTGATTGAGAGCGTTCGCTATTTGCCCAGCAGCGTCAGGAACATCTGTTCCACTCGCTCGCGATTCGCGTCAACCGCCACATCGACGGGCGCGCCGCCGCCTGGATCTTCGACGCTGCGCCCCTGCGAGGCGCCCGCCGTGACCACGCGGAGCCTCACGCGCTCCGTCCTCACAACGCTGGAGTCCAGGAGCGTCGCCGCGGTCAGCGTATCCCAAAAGTAGTATGGCTCGTTTCCCATCTGCCCTACCACCAGCCGCCACGATTGGGCCGCCAACTGAGAGGCCGCCGACGGCTGTCTCTCCAGGCGGTTGAGAAAGGCTCGCGTCAATGGCGTCCGGTTCGTCGCGTCGAGCGAGACGAGCGTGATCGGGATTCCGGAGCGAATCACGTCGGCGGCGGCTTGGGGCTGGTTGAAGAAGTTCCATTCGGCCGAACCGTCAAATCCCTTCTGTTTCACATTGCCTCTCACCCGGACCGCTCCTCCCATCACGAAAATGCGGCTGATGTGCTTCTTGATGGAAGGGTCCAGGCGCAACGCGTCGGCGACGTTCGTCAGCGGTCCGGTCTCCAGAATCGTGTATTCTCCGCCGCCGGCCAGCGCCTTCGCCAGAAAGTGCGGCGCATCGTCGGAGACAACCGGATTAGACTTCGTGGAAACAGACGCCAACTGCGGCACGCCAAGAACGCGGGCGGCATCGCTACGCCATTGCGCTGGGAAAGGGTTCAGCCCCGCGGAATGGCCTTGCGCAATGGGAATGCCTCGCGCTCCCAGCCGCTCCAGGAAAAGCTGCGTCGCTCGCGTGGCGGGCTCCAGGTAGGAATCCCCCGGGCAGATCCCAATTCCGCGCACGCGAACGCTAGGGGACCGCAGTAAGAGCGAGACCGCAATCAGGTCGTCCACGTCGCCGTCGTTGTCGATGAGTACATCGGCTGCGCTCAGAAGCCGCACGGATGCGGCGACTAGGAGCAGGGCGGCCATTCGCCGGAGCATAGCGCTAGTATAGCCGCGGCCCCGCGCTCCGCCAACCGCTCTACTTAGCGCTGCGCGCCCAGCGCATCCGCCACACCGCTTGCCTTATCCCGCGATGGCTTCGGCCAGGTGGGGCTGGTAGACGCAGCGGGGATCTTCGGCCAGGTAATCGCCGGTGAGGGCATAGGCTCGGGAGCGGGAACCGCCGCACACCTTCACGTATTCGCAAACGCCGCACTTGCCGCCGCGCTGGGTGGTGTCGCGCAGCGTCTTGAAGAGCCCGGATTCGCGATAGACGGCGGTGAGGGAATCCTGCAACACGTTGCCTCCGCTCACGGGCAGGAAGCCGCTGGGGAAAATCTCGCCGGTGTGAGAAACGAAAACGAACCCCTTGCCGTCGCTCACGCCCGCGGTGCGCCAGGCCACGCCCTTGGCGGCTTCGTTGGCCGCCATGCCGCCTTCGGCCCGGGCTCGCTGCGCCACGTAGCGTCGGTAGTGCATGGCCTCGGTGGTCTTGATGGCGAAAGGCGCGGTCTTGGAGAGGTTGTACATGAACTCGAAGACCTGCTCATATTCTTCGGCGCGCAGGTCGTCAGCTTCCGCCGCGCGGCCGGTGACGATGAGGAAGAACAGGCTCCACATCTTGGTCTTCACTTCGCGCGCGATCTCCGCCATTTCCGGGAGCCGGTGCATGTTGCGCCGGGTGATGGTGCTCTGGTACTGGGTTTCCAGGCCGATGTCGCGGGCATAGCGCAGGGCGAACATGGCGCGGTCAAAGGTGCCGGGGATGCCGCGGAAATCGTCATGCGAGGCGGCGTCCGGACCGTCCAGGCTGATGGCCATGCGACTGACGCCGGCTTCCTTGAACCTATCGATAGCTTCGGCCGTGAGCAGCGGTGTGGCGCTGGGGGTGACGTTGGTGCGGAGGCCGATCTTGACGGCGTGGCGGATCAGTTCGTAAAGGTCCGGACGCTTGAGCGGGTCGCCGCCCGTGAAGACCATCAGCGGTTCGCCGAAGGAGCGGATCTCATCGAGCAGGCGGTAGCCTTGCTCAGTGGTCAACTCGCCGGCGTTGCGCTCCGGTTGGGCGGAAGCACGGCAATGGACGCAGGCCAAATCGCACGCCTGCGTGACTTCCCAGATCACCAGCATCGGGCATTGATCGAAGTTCATGGCGTCTCCAGACTAGGCAAACCTAGGTGCAACTGAGTTGCCATAACCGGACCGCTGAAAACATGGGGAGTTTTGCCTCACCGGGTCTGGAAATCGGATTCCGCACAGGGTGATTTCACCCAATAGGGGGAAGGGTGAAGGTCTTCGGGGAGGCTGCGGGCGCCGGGCGTTGGCCGGCCCAAGAGGCGGCAAGCGCCGCAATCGACTGCCCGCTTAATGCGCCGGGTTCGCTTCGGCGTTGGCGATCTTCAGGACCAGGGGGTCCGGCCACTCCCGGTTGGTGTAGAGGCGTTGGGCGCGGTAGGCCGTGATGTGCAGACCGGCGTCGTCCTGTGTCCAGGTGGTCTTGGGATGCGTGGTGGGCTGGTATTCCACGATCTCGCCGGACTGGCCCAGCACGGAGATCTGCGTGGACGCTGTGGACTTCATGGAGCGGAGCGTGACGGTCTTGGCGGTTCCGAAGGCCCAGGGGTCCATGTGCGTCAGGAAGGCGTACACCACGTTCTCCTTGGCGCTCTTGGCGAACCAGATGTTGCCTTCGTTGGGCACGACCCACGGCCGGACGCCCTTGATGGATTCGCCGTTCACGAAGTTCCACAAGGCGATTTCGCGCAGGAGGGACTCCTCCTCGATGGGGATCTCGCCGTCCGGCTTGGGGCCGATGTTGAGCAGCAGGTTGCCGCCCTTGGCGCGTGTCTCAATCAGCGTATCGATTAACTGCGTGCCCGACTTATAGCGCTCGTTGGTGGCTTTCCAGGGCCACTCGGTGCCCATGGTCAGGTTGCCTTCCCAGGCGCCCGGGAGCGCTGTGCCGGGCGTGTACTGCTCGGGCGTTTCCATGACGCCGCGCGTGATGACGGTCCTGGGCGAGGTCTGCCAGACGTAGTCGCTCAAGCCGGTGACGGAGCCGTCGAAGAAGAAGTAGTCGATGGGACCGTAGTTGGTCAGGAGCTCTTTCAACTGGCGGCGTGAGTAATCGAGGAAGTCCGGGTGCTCCGCCGGCGTGACGCCCCGCACGCTGCGATTGATGGTGATGCCGTGCTGGTAGAGCCAGTGGAAATCGTCCGGGGAGAAGTACAAGCCGATGGCGATGCCCTCTTTGCGGAACGCATCTACGATCTGCCGGGTGACATCCTTGCCGTAGGGCGTATGCATCACGCTGAAATCGGTGGTGGCGGTGTCCCACATGCAAAAGCCGGCGTGGTGCTTGGTGGTGAACATGACGTACTCGAAGCCCGCGAGTTTGGCCAGGGAGGCGTACTTGGCCGGTTCGAAGCGATCGGGATTGAAGTAGCCGGGCAGGGTGGAAAAGAAGCGGTCGGTGAAGTCCTTCGAGGCGCCGACCAGCGAATGGGAGATGACTCCGGCGAGGGGACCGTCGACGCCCCAGTGGATGAAGAGGCCGAAGCCGCGGTCGCGGAAGGTTTCGACCAGGGCCGGATCGTTGCGATTCCGGTTGGAGGCTCGATTGGGCGATTGATCGGGTTCCTGCGCTCGCAGCGCTAAGCCGAGCGGGGCGAGGGCGAGGAAAGAGCGGCGCAGCATCAGGACGATTATATCCGCCTGAAGCCGGACGGGGATGCCTTGGCGGTAGCGGATGGGCGACCCGACGCCCGAACGCGGCGGGCGGCGAGCCGTAAGAGGACTAGAGCCGTAAGAGGACTAGAGAGGAAGAGGGCGCCGGGAGCGCAGCGCTTCGTCGATATCGGCTTCTTTCAGGTAGGGGTAGGCGCGCAGAATCGATTCCCTGCTCTCGCGAGCGGCGAGCAGGCCAAGCAGGCGCGAAACTGGAAAGCGCAGATGGCGGATGCACGGCTTGCCGGCGGCAACCGCGGGATCGACTGTGATTCGGTCGAAGCGCATCCCTGTCAAATCATGCCGCTGAGGGGCGGTTGCAGCGTCCTCGACAGCAGCGTTTGCGGCGCGCCGCCGTACAATAGAGAGTCTCATGGCTAAGCGAGGTCTCTTCATCACGTTCGAGGGCATGGACGGTTCCGGCAAAACCACGCAGATGCACCGGCTGGCCGAGCGGCTGCGGGGCATGGGGCGGACGGTGGTGGAGACGGTGGAGCCGGGAGGGCCGCCGGTGGCGATGAAGATCCGGCGCATTCTGCTGGACGCCGCCAACCAGGAGCTCAGCGCGGTGACCGAAGTTCTCCTGTACTTCGCGTCGCGCGCGCAGAACGTGGATGAGTGGATCGGGCCGGCGCTGGAGCGCGGCGAGATCGTGCTGAGTGACCGCTTCACGGATTCGTCGCTGGTGTACCAGGGGTATGGGCGCGGGCTCGGCGCGGATGTGATCAAGGCCCTGGAGGCGATTGCCTGCCGCGGCGTGAAGCCGGACCTGACCGTTCTGGTGGATGTAGACGCGGAGTCAAGCCTGGCGCGCGCGCGGGCCCGCAACGCCGCCGAGCCGCACTGCGAGACGCGCATGGACGATCAATCCATCGAGTTTCACAAGAAGGTATATGCGGCCTACCACGCGCTGGCGGCGGCCGAACCCGAGCGCGTGAAGATTGTGAACGGGCGGGCGGGGATGGATGAGATAGAGGGTGAAGTGTGGCGCGTGGCGGCTGGGCTTCTCTAGCTTGCGGCTCGCGGCGCTGTATGACGCGCAAGGTGCGGGCATCCGGCGGGCGACGCTTCAAAAGGAGGCTGGGCGCTTCTCGCGGCAAAATCGAGAACGGATTGAACCTGCCGACCTTGCCAGGAATCCGCTCGACATGCGCAATCGGGGCGCGGCGAAGCTGCATTTTCAGCGTTATCCTGGAACTTGTTCGATAACTTCTGGGGCAATCCGAGGGCGGTTGAGGCGCTGGAGCAGATGCTGGCGCAGGAGCGCCTGGCGCAGACGCTGCTTTTTGCCGGGCCCGAGGGCGTGGGCAAAGCCACGCTGGCGCGCCGGCTGGGGGCGCGGCTTCTGGGCCATGGCGAGCTGATTGAGCGCGACGACCTGAGCCTGGCGGAGAACCTGGAGATCGTTTCCGGGCGGGAGAAGTGGGCGGCGGACAAGCGCAATGACGATCCGCTGCTGTTCGCCTCGCATCCGGACTTCGTCACCTTCCCACCGGACGGGCCTCTGCGGCAGATCAGCATCCAGCAGACGCGCCTGCTCAAGGAGCGCGCCCAGTTTCTGCCGTACCACGGCAGCCGCCGGATCTTCGTGATCGACCACGTGGACCGGGCCAACGAGCAGGCCGCCAATTCGCTGTTGAAGACGCTGGAAGAGCCGCCGGACCACCTGGTTCTGATCATGACGGCGGAAAACGCCTACGACCTGCTGCCCACGATCCGTTCGCGCGCCGTGCCGGTGCATTTCACGCCGCTGGCGGAAGAAGAAATGCGGGAGTTCGTGCGGGCTCGCGGTTTGGATGAGCCGGAGCGGCGCGTGGCGCTGGCCGGCGGGAGTCCGGGGCTGGCCGTTTCGCTCGATCTGGAAACCTACGACAAGCGCCGCACGGTGATGCTGGCGCTCCTGAAAACCGCCGCGGGCGTGACGCCGTTCGCCTCCTGGATTCCCATTTCGGAGGCCTTCGGGCGCAGCCGCGGTGAGAAGCTGGACCTTTATTTGAAGCTGCTCTACGATCTGCTGCGCGATCTTCTTCTGCTGCACGAAGGCGGCGCGGAAATTCGCAACCGCGACATCCGCGGCGAGCTGGAGACGCTGGCGCGCAAGGTCCGGTTCGCGTGGCTGCGCAAGGCCACCGAGAAGGTGGACGAGATTGCGCAACTGGTGCGGCGCAACATCCAGAAGGGCATCGCCCTCGATGCGCTGATCGTGGAATTGCGCGGAATCTAGCTCTTCACCGCGGAGACGCCGGGAACAAGACGGGCAGGGCTTCCCATACCCCTTCGCGGTCTTCCTAGCGCGTGATGCCGCTCAGCGTGTTCCAGAATTCCGGGAAGGAGATGGAGGCGGATTCGGCGCCTTCAATTACGGACTCTCCGCCGGCTCTGAGCGCTCCCACGGCGAAGGCCATCGCGATGCGGTGGTCTCCGAAGGAATCGAAGCTGGCGGCGCGGAAGGTCTGGCGGCCGGGCACGATAAGGCCGTCGGGCGTCTCTTCCGCGGCCACGCCCATGCGGCGGAAATTCTCGACCACGGTCTTGATGCGGTCGGTCTCCTTGAGGCGCAGTTCCCCGGCATTCTTCACGATTAGGCCTTCCTCGGTGGCGGCGCCGAGAACCGCCATGACGGGGATTTCGTCAATCAGCGCGGCGGTGAGACCGCCCTCGATCACGCCGCCTTTCAGCGCGGAATGCTCGACGACGATTTCGCCGACCAGCTCTCCGTTGGCCGATTCGAGCTTGGGGATGCGGATATTCGCGCCCATGCCCGTGAGGAAATCGAGCAGCGCGGAGCGGGTCGGGTTGAGGCCCACGCCGCGAATCGTGAGTTTAGAGCCCGGCACGAGGAGCGCGGCCGCGATGAAGAAGGCGGCGGAAGAAAGGTCGGAGGGCACAACGAGGTCGCGCGCTTCCAGCTTGGGCTGGCCGGCGATGGAGATCCTGCGGCCGGCCGTCACCACCTCCGCTCCGAACTCGCGCAGGGCGATTTCGGTATGGTCGCGGGAGCGCTCGGGTTCGGTGACGGAGGTGACGCCTTCGGCGAACATCCCGGCGAAGAGCACGCAGGTCTTCACCTGCGCGCTGGCCACGGGCAGGACGTAATCGATGGGCTTTAGACGGCCGCCCTCGATCTCAATCGGCGGATATTGGCCGTCGCGGGCGGAGAGGCGCGCGCCCATTTGTTCGAGCGGCGTCATGATGCGGCGCATGGGGCGGCGGGAGAGGGACTCGTCGCCGAAGATGCGGGTGCGGAAAGGCTGGGCGGCCAGGATGCCGGAGAGCATGCGGATGGTGGAACCGGAGTTTCCGGCGTCCAGATCCGCGGCGGGAGCGCGCAGGCCGTTGAGGCCGCGGCCGTGGATGGTGAACTCGGTTCCGGACCCTTCCACTTGGATGCCCAGGGCGCGGACGCAGCCAAGAGTGGAATGGCAGTCCGCGCCGGTGGAATAGTTGCGGATGCGGGAGGGGCCGTCCGCCAGGGCGGCGATCATGGCGTAACGGTGGGAAATGGACTTGTCGCCGGGCAGTCCGATTTCGCCGGAGACGGCACGGGCCGGGAGGATGCGTTTTTGCATGAAATTCCATTCTACGCGGGGCGGCGGGGTTCCTTGGGAGACCGGCGTCAGGAGGCGGCCGCCGCACGCGCCTAACCGGCTGATGAAAAAGGGCAAAAGCGCCAAGCATGCCGCCTTGCGCGCGTTTCCGGCGGCGGCCGGGAGGTTGGCGGCGCGGCGCATGTTGGGCGGCGGCCGACGCGCTGCTTGCGGCAGGGCCGCCGGGGCGGGGATGTCGCCCGGGGAAGAGGGCTAGTATGATTGGATCGGCGGGCCGCATCGTCTTTTTGAGCACCGCCAACGTCTACTTCCATGGAGCCAGAGTTTTGATTTTTCGGGCGGTAGAAGATGCCGACCTGATCCGGCAAGCCGCGCGAGGCGGGGTCGAATCGTACAACCTTCTCGTCTCGCGGTGGGAGAAGCGCGTCTACAATTACCTGCTGCGGATTGTCGGCAACCGTGAAGACGCTTTGGACTTGGCCCAGGATGTGTTTTTGAAAGCCTATCAGAACCTTCGAAAGCTGGAGGATGCGCAGCGGTTCGGCCCCTGGCTGTACCGCATTGCGCATAACGAGGCCTATACGCTCTTCCGCAAGCGCAAGCCGGAGGTCGGCGTGGATGAAATCCCGCCGGAGACCACCGGCGCCGGGGTCACCGTGGGTGGAAGCTCGGTTTTTCCAGCCGAGCTGAGTCTCACGGTGGCCGGGGCGCTAGGGAGGCTATCGGATGACCAGCGCGAGGCCGTCGTATTGAAGATCTACCAGGGCTTCAAGTTTGAGGAGATGGCGGAGATTCTCTCCTGCCCGGTCTCCACGGTCAAGTCGCGTTTGTATTCGGCGCTGGAACTGCTCAAAGCGGAGCTCGCCCCCTTGGGAACGAGAGGCGTATCATGACTTGCTCGCCATTCGATTTGAACGATTACTTTCTGAAGGAGTTGCCCGAAGCGGGGCGCCGCCAGGTGGAGGCGCACTTGCGGGAGTGCGGCGGCTGCCGGGAGGAGTTGGAGCGGCTGCGGCTGACGGAAGCGACGCTCTTCGCCCTGCGCGAGGAGGAAATTCCACAGCGCATCGCGTTCGTGTCTGACAAGGTCTTCGAGCCGGCCCCGTGGCGGCGGGCGCTGGCGGCGTTCTGGGGCTCGGCGGCGCGGCTGGGCTTCGCTTCGGCTGCCATGCTCTCCGCGGCGATTCTGTTCGCGGCGCTCTACCGGGCGCCGGCGCGGGTAACCACGGCGGGCATCACGCCCGCGGAGGTTCAGGCGCAGATCAAGGCGGCGGTGGACCAGGCGGTGCATGAAAGCGAGGCGCGGGAATCGGACCGCACGGAAAAGCTGGTGGCGGACCTGCTGAACCGCGAGAAGGCGGAGAGCAAGATGCTGGCCTCGGCTCAGGACTACGTTCATTATCAGGATCTGCGGCTGGCGGCGGCGGCCTCCCAGCAATACCGGCAGTCGTCCTACCAAGGAGGCGCGCAATGAGACCGCTGGCAGTGGCATCGCTGGCGGCTCTGACCCTGGTCTGTTCCGGGCAGGAGCCGGCGCGGCAGGCGGAA
>DATKOS010000056.1:0-19788 GCA_035524535.1 Bryobacteraceae bacterium | reverse complement strand
AAGCCGAGCGCGCCGACATGGCCGACTTCTTCCGCTTCGTCAAACTCACTCAAACCCTCCGCGGCCCCGACATCCCGGACTCCGAGTACCAGGACAACTTCGTCCCCGCCCGGCCCGAAGAGATCGAACCCCCCGAAGCCGGAAATGGCTTCGTTCCGTCCGCCGCCCCCGCAGAGGACTCTCCAGCCGCCGAGACAGACGCACCCGTCTCCCAAGAGGACTCCTCCGGCCCCCCCGCCGCCGAAACGGAACCCACCGAACCCCAACCACTTACCAATCAAAATGGGTTCGTTCCGTCAACCCTCCCAGACGAACAAGCCGCATGAACCAAACAGCCAACTAATCTAGCCCAGCATCGAAGGAATCGCAGTCAGACCGGCGCCCGAACCCGCGCCGCCGCCGCTCTAACCAGCCGCGCCTGGTCCTCGACTGCCGAAACCGCCGGCCCCCGCCGGCTCAATGTCACCGGCAAAGGGAGCTCTCTGCCCGCGCGCTACTGCGCCGCGGGGCTCAGCGGCTGGTTCACCACGTTGCGCAACACCCCGTGCAGAAGCGCGTCCCGCACCGTAAGCGCGGCCTTCCGGCGCAACTCCACCATGGACTCCTGGGAGTAGAAGGCGCTGTGCGGCGTGACAATCGCATTCGGGAAGCGGGAGATGTCCTGGCTTCCTTCCGGTTCCCGCTCCAGCACATCCAGCCCCGCCCCGGCGATCCGCTTTGCGCTGAGGGCCTCCAGCAGCGCATCGTGCGAGACCACCGCCCCGCGCGCGGTGTTGATGAGAAACGCGGAGGGCTTCATCAGATCGAACTGCGGCGCGGAGATCATGCGATGCGTCTCCGGGGTGAGCGGCGTGTGTATGGAGACAATATCGGCGGCTTGCAGGAGTTCGTTGAGGCTTTCGCGGCGCGCCACTCCGATGGCCTTCTCATAGCCGGAGGGGAGGTACGGATCGAAGAAGCAGGTCTGGAATCCCAGCGCCTTCGCGCGCACGGCGGCGGCCGTGCCGATGCGCCCGCACCCCACCACGCCGAACACCAATTCGCGCACCCGGCGGCACGCGGCGGCGGCGCGCCATTCCCAAACGCCGCGGCTGGCGCCCTGCATGAGCGGTTTCAACTGGCGCACCAAGGCGAGCGCAAGAGCGATGGCATGATCGGCCACTTCCTCTGTCCCGTAGTCGGGCACGTTGGAGACGGGGATGCCGCGCGCGGCGGCGGCCGCGATATCCACGTTGTCATACCCCACGCCGGTGCGGACCACAATGCGGGTGCGGGAAAGGCGCTCGATGAGCGCGGCGCCCAGATGCAGGTGATGCCACAAGATGATGCCGTCCGCGCGGCCGGCGTAGGGGAGGAAATCGGATTCGCTGTTCAGAACCAGCAATTGGACATCCGCGCAGCCGCGCAGCGCCTCGCTCTCAATGGCGGCGTCCGAGACGTGCTGGGCCTCGGCGGAATCGACGATGAAGACGTTGAACATAAGGGGACCGGTGCGCGCCGCGCGCCAGGGCGGCGGCGCGTGGCCCAATTGTAGCGCGCGGATTCGGCGGCGGCAGCGCGTCCCACGGGGCGGCGGGTAGGCGTTCCCGACGGCTGACGCCGCCGATCGCTTGCGCCCGGAGCCGGGGCGAACTAGCGTTATCCGCGCGGTCCGGTTCCGGCCGAAGCGGATTGGAGTCTCACCACGCCGTCATGGCGTCTTCAAAGAGCCGGGCGAGATCCTCCTCTGAAGCCGGGCGCGGGGAGAGCTTGGTGACGCGGTGCTGCGGCAGCGTCCCTTGAACCAGCGCGGGAATGTCCGCGGCGCCATACCCGATGGCGCGCAGCCCGTTGGGCAGGCCCAGCCGTTCCATGAACCAGGTGATGCGGTCGGCAAGCGCGCGGCCGGCATCCGCCGGGCGCACCCCGGAGACGTCGGCGCCCAGCGCCTCCGCGGCGGCCAGGTGGCGCTCCGGATTGGCCCCCGCGGTGAAGCGGAAGACCGCGGGCGCGTTCAGCACCACGGAGATTCCGTGCGGCGCAAGCGCCCGGTCCGGCGGATACCCTTCGGCCCGGTAGCTCTTCACGTGGCCCGAAACGGGGTACGACATGCCGTGCGGCAAGTGCACGCCGGCGTTCCCGAAGCCGATGCCGGCGTAGCAGGAGGCCAGCAGCAGTTGGGCGCGCGCTTCATCGTCTCCCGCGTCCGCCACCGCGCGCTCAATGTGGCGGGCCACCATGCGCAGCGCCTGAAGGGACCAGATGTCGCTGATCGGGTTCGAACCCTGGTAGGCCGGGCGGAGCGCGGGACTCTCCGGCAGCGGGCGCGTCTGGTAGGGAACCGCGGTGTAGGATTCGATGGCGTGGCTGAGTACATCCAGCGCCGTGGAGGCGGCCACCATGGGCGGCATGGTGCGCGTGTTCTCCGGGTCCAGCAGCCCGAGCGTGGGTTTCAACATGCGGCTGGCGATGCCGGTCTTGGCGTGCATCCGCGTCAGATCGAAAATAGCCACGCCGGTGGTTTCGCTCCCGGTGCCCGCCGTGGTGGGAATGGCAATGAGGGGCTTGAGAGGGCCGGGCACGGGCAGGCCGCGGCCAATGGGCGCGTTCACGTAATCCAGGAAATCCGCCGGCGGGTGGGTGGTGTAGAGGTTGGCGGCCTTGGCGGTGTCGATTACGGAGCCGCCGCCCACGGCCACGAAGGCATCGTAGCCGCCCGCGCCGGCGAAATCGATGGCGTCCCGAAAGGAGATGTCGGTGGGCTCGGTCCGCACGCGATCGTAGACGCGGTAGGGGACGCGGCTGGCTTCCAGGGATTCGAGGACCGTCTGAACCGGCGGCAGGCCGCGCAGTACGGGGCCGGTGAATACGAGCACGTTGCGGGCGCCGCGGCCGGCGAGTTCCATGCCCACTTCGCGCGTGACCCCGGCGCCGAAGCGCACATTGGCCACCGCCATTTCGAAAGCGATTTCATGAGGCATGGAAGAGTCCCTCCGTGAGTATCGAGGCGCGGATAGCAACAGTATACGTCCGGCGCGGCGCCGCGGCGCGCGCCTACTCGCCGAGGAACTGAAGGACCACGGAGCGGCGATGCGCCGCCGAGCGATGCTCGAAAAGGTAGATGCCCTGCCAGGTTCCCAGGGTCATGCGGCCGCGCTCCACGGGCACGCAAAGCTGCGTAAGGGTGAGGGCCGCGCGGATGTGGGCGGGCATATCGTCAGAGCCCTCGATGGTGTGGCGATAGAGACGGCCGTCCTCCGGGACGAGGCGCTCAAAGAACGCCTTGAGGTCGTGGACCACGTCAGGGTCGGCGTTCTCCTGGACGATGAGGGAGGCCGAGGTATGCTGCACGAAGATGGTGAGCAGGCCGCGAACGGCGTGGCTTTCGGTGAGCCACCCGGCGACGGCATCGGTGATCTCATAGAGGCCCTTGCCCCGGGTGGGAACTTGCAGCGTGTGCGTTGCGATCGGCATGGCGACGGGGCGCCCGCAAGAGCGGACGCGGCAAGACCAGTCTGGCACATTCTCACGGCTTCGCCGCGGGGCGCGGGCCGGTTCAGCAGCGGACGCAGGGCAAGCCGAAAGCGCCGGCGGCGTGGCGCGGAAGGTGGACGGCGTTCCACACGGCGAGGCTCGGGGATTGCTTAGCCAATCGCCTTCTTGAGGAGGGCGACGATTCGGGCTTCTTCGGCGGGGGTCAGCTCCGCCAGCGCGAAGGCGGTGGGCCACATGCGGCCTTCGTCCAGGCGGGCTTTGTCGCTGAAGCCGAGGGTTGCGTATCGGGTTTTGAACTTCTGGGCGCTTTGGAAGAAGCAGATTACATCGCCGTCCTTGGCGTAGGCGGGCATTCCGTACCAGGTGCGCGGCGCGAGGCTGGGCGCGGCCGCTTTGACGATCTCATGGAGGCGCTCGGCCATGGCGCGGTCCGGCTGCGGCAGGGCGGCGATCTTGGCGAGGAGATCGGCTTCGCCCTCGGCGGCGGCCTTGCGGGGGGCGCGGCCCGCGGCGGCCTTCTTCTCCTCGATGTACTCTTTCATGGCCGCGCGCTCCTCGTCCGAGAATGCGGCGAACTTCTTCCCCGCGGGCGAGGCGCTCCGCTGAGACTTTGGCGCAGCCTTCTTGTCGGGTTTCACGGGCGCTCCTTTTCCACGAGGATATCAGCGCCGGATGGAGGACGGGTGGACGGGGCAGGGGACCCGGCGCCGGAAACCGGGCGCTGGGATAGAATTGCTGTCATGCGCAGACGGGCGTTCTTGGAATATGGATCATGGGGGGCTGCCGCGGCGGCGCTGGCGCCCGCCTTCGCTCAAGAGCGGCCGAACGGGAAGCTCAAGATCACGGACCTGGAGATCTGGCGCGTGGAGGGCCCGCGCGACGCGCAGAGCGGCCGGACGCCAGCGCCCGCGCTCTACATGAAGATCAAGACCGACGCCGGCCTCGAAGGCTTCTACGGCCCCATTGACGAGGAAGCCGCCACCCTTGTGGATCAGGACCTGCGCCGCGTCCTCATCGGCAAGGACCCGCTGGCGATGGAGACGCTGTGGGAAGCGATGTATCGCTCGAACCGCCACGCGCGCACGGGCGTCTTCATGATGGCCATCAGCGCCGTGGACAACGTGCTGTGGGACCTGAAGGGCCGCTACTTCGGAGTGCCCGTCTTCCGGCTGCTGGGCGGCCCCACCCGCACCGATATCGAGGCCTACGCGAGCTGCCTCGGCTATTCGCTGGAACCGGCCGCGCTGCAAAGGCAGGCGAAGGCCGTTCAGCAGCAGGGCTTCCGTTACCAGAAGTGGTTTTACGCCACGGGTCCGGAGGCCGGGCCGCAAGGCTTCAACCGCAACGTGGAAGTGGTGAAGAACTTGCGCGAGGCGGTGGGCGAAGACGCGGACCTCATGTTCGACGCGTCGCGTCATTGGGATCTCAACTACGCCATCGCCTGGGCGAAGCAGGCCGAGAAGTACAGGCCGCGCTGGATCGAGGAAGCGTTCGACCCCGACCATATTGACAGCTTCGTCCAACTGCGCCGGGCCACCAGCGTGCCCGTGGCCGCCGGCGAACATATTTACGGCCGATGGGAGGCGCATGACTACCTGAAGGCCGGGGCACTCAATGTCCTGCAGACGGACCCGGAATGGACCGGCGGAATCACCGAGCTGGTGAGGATCTGCGCCATTGCCTCGGCCTACGATGTGACCGTGATCCCGCACGGGCACAGCTTGCACGCGGCCATCCACGTGGTGGCCAGCCAGTCGCCGGTCACCTGCCCGCTGGCGGAGTACCTGATCCAGAAGATGGAGACCTACTACTACTTCGAGAAGTATCCTCCCAAGCTGAACCGCGAACGCTTCCCGCTGCCGGACCGCCCGGGCTTCGGAGTGGAGTTGGACCCTGCCAAGGCGCAGAAGCAGACGCAGGCGCACTGGAGCTGAGGGCTGGAAGGCCGCGCCGGCTGCCGCGGGAGTTTCAAAGAGCATCGGGCCGGAGGACGCGGGCAGGTCTTGAGCCTCCGCTCAGGCGGTCTGGGCAGCGTGCCGCGCGGACCTGAGCGGACATCCTGCCCGGCGCGCCGCACGCTAGAATACGGCTGAATTCAAGGACTCGCGATGATTACGGCGATCGTTCTGATCAACACGGCGCAGGGGCGCACGCCGGAGGTGGCGCAAGCGCTCATCAACATGCCCGGAATCACGGAGGCGTATTCCGTGGCCGGGTCCCATGACCTGGTGGCTATTGCACGCGTGCGCCAGCATGAAGATCTGGCGGACCTGGTGGCGGGGCGCATCCAGAAGGTATCGGGCATCGAGGCGACCAATACCTTGATCGCGTTTCAGGCCTACAGCCAGCGGTCGCTCGAAGCGATGTGGGACATTGGCAACGACGAGCCCGCGCCCAAGGACTCGTAACCGAGCATCCCGCTCCTGCCCCGATGTCCGGCGTTGGCGGGGCGCGCGGAGCTATACTTTCAGGCGGCCCGTTGAGGGCCGATTGCACGGCCGCCGCCGGAATGCGACGCATTCCGGAGCGGCGCGGATCGGAGGAATACGATGCTTGCTTTCCGGAAATGCTGCCTGCTGGCCGGGCTGGCGCTGGCGTTCGCCGCCGCGCAAAACTCCGCCCCCGAGAAGCGGATCACTGCCACGGTGGACGCTTCAAAAACCTCGCCGCCCGTCTCGCCGTATCTCTACGGCCAGTTCATCGAGCACATTGCCGACACGGTGAACCGCAGCGTGTGGGCGGAGATGATTGACGACCGGAAGTTCTATTACACGATCGATTCGAAGACGCCCGCGCCGCCGGCTTCGCGAGGACGCCAGCCTAACCTGTGGCGGCCGATTGGGCCGGACGAGGCCGTGACGATGGACCGCGACCACGCGTATGCGGGCGAGCACAGCCCTCTGATCAAGCTGGATGGCGCCGCGCCGCGCGGCATCGCGCAGGCGGGCATTATGCTGCGCAAGAGCCGCGCCTATACCGGCCGCGTGGTCCTGGAAGGCGATGCCGGGGCGAACGTCACGGTGAGCCTGGCGTGGGGCTCCGGCCCGGCCGACCGCGAAACGGTTCCCATTAAGGCGCTGAAGACCTCGTGGGCAACCTATCCGCTGAAGTTCACCGCGGGCGCGGAGACGGACAACGCACGCATCGAGATCGCGGGCACGGGCAGGGGCGCGTTCCATATCGGCGCGGTGTCCATGATGCCGGCGGACAACATCCACGGCTTCCGCGCGGACACCATCGCGCTGCTGAAGGCACAGCGTTCCGGCATGTACCGCTGGCCGGGCGGCAACTTCCTTTCCGCGCATGAATGGCGCGACGCCATCGGCGACCCGGACAAGCGGCCCCCGCGTTGGGACCCGGTCTGGAACGCGCTGCAGCCGAACGACGTCGGCACGGACGAATTCCTCTACATGGCGGACCTGCTGGGCGTGGACTCTTTCCTGAGCGTGAACGCCGGCTTCGGCGATGCGCACTCGGCGGCGGACCTGGTGGAGTACGTCACCGGCTCGGCGAACACGCCCATGGGCAAGCTGCGCGCGGCCAATGGCCACCCGGCGCCGTACAAGGTGAAATGGTGGGGCGTGGGCAACGAGATGTGGGGGGATTTTCAGTTCGGCCACATGGTGCTGAAGCAGTACGTTTACAAGCACAATTTGTTCGGCGAAGCGATGCGCAAGGTGGACCCCAATATCGTCCTGGTGGGCGATGGGAACACGCCGCGGATGAACGAGATTCTTACGGATAACGACTGGAGCGGCGGGATGCTGACCAGTTGCCTGCCGTACATCGACGTGATGTCCGAGCACTACTACGTCTACGAAGGCGGCCAGCAGAACAACGCGCAGAAGAAGGCGCCGGCCGTGGAGGAGTCCGTGATTGACGCGGTCCACCGGACGGCGAACACGGTGCGCTCCAAGGTGGAGGTCTACGAGGAATATTACCGCCGCATGCCCGCGGTGAAGGCGAAGAAGGTGCCCATTGCGCTGGATGAGTGGGCGTATTCCCGGCTTCCCGCGAATATGAAACAGGAACTGGGAAACGCGCTGGCGTTCGATGAAATGTTCCGGCACACGGACATGATCCAGATGGCGGGCCACACGATGGCGACGTCCCAACTGGACTTCAATATGAACGACTCCACGCTGAACGCCACCGGCCTGCTGTTCAAGCTCTATCGGGATCACATGGGCACGATTCCCGTTGCGGTGGACGGGAACTCCCCGCCGCTGCCGCCCGCGCGTTCCGGCCCGGGCAACGCCCAGGCGCGGCCCAACGCGGGCAGCCCCACCTGGCCTCTGGACGTGAGTGCGGCCTTGAGCGCGGACGGAAGGGTGCTGACCGTGGCGGTGGTGAATCCGACGGACGCGGCGCAGGAGCTGGACCTGAACGTCCAAGGCGCACGGCTGAGCGGCAAGGGGCGAATGTGGCGCCTGACCGGCCCGAACCTGACGGCCACCACCGGTCTGGCGCGCAAGGACGTTCAGGTAACGGAAACCCCCTTGAACGAAGCGCCCAAGACGCTGCACTCCGCGCCGATCAGCATCGACGTGTACGAGTTCGAAAAGGCGCAGTAGAAGCCCGCGCCGGGCGGCCGGTTGCCGCGGCGCGCTCAAATTCCGGCCGGGCCTCCCAGAAGGCTGAGGGCCACGGCGGTGGCGAAGTCGAGTTCGCGGCCGTCGGGATTGGATTCGTCCGCGGTCTGCGGCGGCGTGGGCACGAGGCCGGGCGTCTTGCCGTCCCAGAGCGATACGATTTTGCCGCCCGCGGTGAGAGCCTGCTGGACGGCGGTGAAGGCGGTCCGTGATTCGCTGAGCGCCACGTAGGTGGGCTGGGTGGAATCGATGGGGACGCCCAGGCGGTTGGCCAGCAGAGCGCGGCGGAAGTCGCGGATGGCGGCGGACCGGCCGTTTTCGAGAAGCGTGTCGGTGAAGACCAGGTCGGTGCTGCCATCGAAGGTGAGGCCGCGGCGGCGGAAGGTGGCTCCGCCGATCATGGCCCAAATGTCATCTATGACCACGACGTTGGTCTCCACGCGGGCAAAACGGCCGGGGAAGCCGACGGGGTGGAAGATGGTGAATTGGGAGGAGGAAGAAGGCGAACCCTCCGCCCACGGCATCTCCTGCAGGATGGACAGGCGGTCCTGCACTTCATAGCTGGCCATGGGTTCATAGCCGGGGGCGAAGTCCGGCTTCTTGGGGACGCACACGATGACGCGCAGGCCGGGCATCTTCTCCATCTGCTCGCGCAAGAGGGCGATGAGGTCGGCGGCGTAGGCGGGCAGCGCGGCGTGCGGCGAGCCAACGGGGACGGCGGTGGAACAGAAGCCGGGCGTTTCGATGTAGATCAAATGGCGCGCGGTCTGGATGGCGCTCTGCAAGGCCCACTGAGCGTCGCGGCGGCCGTACTGCACGCTGGTGAGTTCGCGCTCCAGTTCCGCGGCGAGGCGCTGCGCGGCCTCTTCCACCTCATTCAACGTCCCGCCGGAAGTGAGAGCGGCTTCCGGGGAGGGCTGGGGCGGGGGTGGATTGTTGAGGAGATTCTGAAGGGCGGAGTTGACCTGCGAGAAGACATCGCCCTGCGAACCGCTGTTGTTGTTCTGGATCCAGTTATTAATCCACTGGCCCACGGCGGGGCTGGCGTAGAGGCCGTAGAGCTCCGGGCTTTCGCAGAAGGGCGCGATGGTTTGGAGCACGGCGCCGGCCATGGTTCCGTTTTCGATAGTGGCCTTTCCGCCCAGAGCGACGGCGGCCGGCTCGGCGGGCATATTCCAGCCGGAGGAGGCCAGCGCCACCAGGCGGGGGGCAATCTCCAGTGAGCGGCGCAGCGCGTGGCGCGCGATGTCATAGGCCAGGAGGCCGCCGTGGGTATAGGCCGCCACGACGGACGTCTCCCGGCCTCCCAATCCGCCCGGCGCGCCGGTGCGAGAGGAGGCGCAAACCGTCTCCGGCGCGATGCGTCCGCCGCCGATGAGGCCGCTCCAGATACGCGAAAGGTAGGGGGAACCAGCGTCGCCGCCGGCGCCGGCGGCCAGCAGCTCGCGGCGCGCCATGGTGGGCAGGCGCGGGGCGTCGCGCGGCTGGCCCTCGCCGAGGATGTTCTCCATCAGCGCGGCGAATTGCGCGAGCGTGGTGGGCGCGGGCGAAAGCTTGAGCGGCTTGCCCAGGCCCAGAACGCCGGCGTTGCTGATGCCGCGCCAGGTGGCGAAAGCGCACGGGTTGGGAGCGGTCTGCCAGGCGGGCGGCGTGGGCGGCGCGACGGCCGAGCCGATGCCCACCGTGAGGCCGCCGTAGATGCGCGCGGCGCCGTTGGGAAGGACCACGGCCATATCGAACATGAGAGTGGCGGCATTGGCGGCCGGAATCTGCACGTTGGCGGGATCGGTAATCTGCTGTATGCCGCCGGAGCTGCTGAGCAGGGAGCAGAGCGAGAGCGGGTCGGTCAATTCCAGGGTGACGGCGCCGTTCGATACCATGCCGCCCTGGCCATCACCGCGGGTCAGCGTGGCGTTGGGTTGGAATTGGCGCGGATACGCGCGAACCCAGGCGCCGGCGGCGCTGCTGGGGAAGCCGCTGATTTGGAGAACGACGTTGGCCTTGGTGAGATCCGTGGCGGTGGTCCAATTGGCCTTCAGAGTGAGCTGGGTTTTGAGGTCCGGCGAGAGCGACGCCGCGGCGTTGACGGTGACGCCCGGCGGAAAATGCGGCCAGTGCGCGCCGGAGCCGCTGGAGGAAGGCATGGGGAAATTGCCGTTGATGGCCTGCGCCGCCACGAGCGTGAGGTCCGATTCGCCAGGCGAGCCATGAGCGGGCGGCTTGGCGGGCGACCCGGATTCGAGCGCTGCGTGGATGCCGCCCAGAACGGCATTGCCATCCAGCAGGAACGAGATGTTCTCGTTGATGCGGACGGAGGGATAGCGCTGCACGGCGGAGGCGGGGTCCGAGGCGGGCCAGGAGCCGGTGAGATAGGGCTGCAACTCCACCACGCGGATGCTGTAGAAATCGCGCTTGAGCGAAATGCCGGGGCTTTCCTTGGGCTCGGCCGGCGGCGTGAAGCTGCTGGAGAGGCGGCCGCTGGTGGCGGGGCCGAAGAGCAGGCGGTCGTGCTCGTACTGGGGGAAGGAATTGGAATCCACCGCATCCAGGCCAATGGAGGGCGGGCTGCCGTCCAACTCATACAGCGCCGAAGCGGCATCCACCACCTTCAAGCCGGTGAGATGCATGGGGCTGGCGGTATAGCCGCCGCCGTCGGGCTTTACCAAGCGCACTCGCGTGACGGTGGTGGAAGCCAGGTTGGAGAGGTAGTTCGTGAGAGGCAGCGTGGTGAGGGGCGCGGTTCCCCACGGCACGGCTTGCAGGCCGGGGTACTTGGTAAGGATGGCTTCAAAGGCGGCCATGGCGGCGATGGGATCGATCTGCAGACCGTCGCCATCGTAGAAGCGCGCGTCGCCGGAGAAGCCGAGATCGTCCCAAGCGCGCGCCAGGCCGGAGGGAAGCGGCCCGTTGTCAACTGTGATGGTTTGCTTAGGAAAGAAGATGTAGCGGGGAACGGGACGGCAGGAGAGGCCTTCGGCCTCTTCGGGGTGCTTGGAGTCCGCGGCTTCGAGCACTTTGCAATAGAGGCGGCCGAGGCGCAGCCAAGCCTGGTCCGGCACGGTGAGCAGCAAACCGGGCGCGGTCTCCGCCGCGCCGGAAGCCTGCAGGAGAGTGACGGGCATGGGGGCGCCTTGGGGGACGACGGCGAAGGCGGCGTCGATAGGCGCGGCCCAGTTGGCGCCGGAGCACGTGACGGTCATGATGGGAGAATCCGAAGCGCCGGGCGTCTGATCGACCACGGTGAAGGACTGACCGCTGGCCCCGCTGGGCGACCAATCGGGCGCCAGCCGCGGCATGGCGATGCCGAAGGCCTGCCCCCAGCCGTCCTCGAGCCCTTGAATTACCTGATTCGTGTCCATCGGTTCTCCTCAGAATGTGGTGGTGGACTGGCGAGCCAGCGGGTCCGTCAGGCGGAGGATGAAGGAACCCTTCTCCGCTGGGCTGTACGGGGTCTGGATGTAGAGCGTCCAATGGCCGTTCCCATCGGGCTGCGAGCGTCCGAAGGGGCCGGCGCCGGGAGGCGCGGAGACCACGGGAATCTGGTCGGGCGCCGAAGCGTGGAGCGTCACGAGCCCGCCCGGGGTGTTCGGGCTGCCGCCGCGCGGAATCCGCAGGAGCTCGACAAGGGCCGGGCCCACGGGGCTTGGCGCCGCAGCGGGAAGGTCCGTCACCAGGGTGATTACGGCCGCGGCGCCGGTAATCGACACGACCGGCGCCTGGAGGAGCGGGGGATTGGTGGGCATCGCGTAGCCGGTCTGCGCGCTGGAATAATCCGACTCGCCGGCGTAGACGCCGTTATCGAGATCCTCCGCGCCCACGGCGGTAGCGCGGTAGTAATACGGATACCAACTGGGCACGGCGGCAGCGTCCAGCAGGGACTTGCCGCTGAGCGGCGCGCCGGAGAGCGATGTGGAGGAATAGTCCTGCCAGGCAGGGGACGAGCTATCGTACTTGGGCGGACCCATGGCCGAGGGTTCGAGCGACAACTGCTGGTTACGGACGCGGAACACGCGGTAGCCTCCGGGCGATTCACCGGGGCTGGAGGAAGATGGCGGCGTGGTTTTGCCGCCCGGCCCGGGCAGGACGATTACCTGGATGCCTCCCGGCGAGCCCGCCACAGGGCGCAGCATGAGGCGCGGCGTGGGTGGGACGTCGCGGCGCGGGATGCCGTAGATGGCGAAGGTTTGCGAGCGGGCCGATTCCACGTTGTTGGGGCTGATGGCGGAAATGCGGAACAGGTAGAGCGTCTGGGCGGAGCCTGGCAGCTCCAGTTCCGTGCGATTCCCGGCGATGGGCTGCTGGGTGAGCCGGGCGAAGCCTGCGAGAGAGGCGTCCTGATAGGCCTCCACCAGGGCCTTGATGGTTTGGGCGCGCTCGACGTAGGACGCGCTGGAAGCCGGGTCTGGCGTTCCCACGGGATTGGGGCTGCCGGGCGGCAGAATGTGCAGCAGGGCGCTTTCCGTGGCCTCCCAAACGAAGAAGCCGGCGACGTTGGTCTGGGCCTGCCATTCCAGTACACCGCGCGCCTTGCCGGTGGCATCGGGAAGCGCGGTCCAATTGATGTGCGGCGGCGTAAAGGTGAAGGTGGGCGGCAGCGGGTTGAGGGCGCGGACAATCTTGCCGATGTAAGCGGGCCGCGCCGGCGAGCCGGAGGAACCGGAGGAGGAATCGGCCACCTCGCTCCATTCGCCGGGGCGAATCTGCTCCGTCGCGGTGGCGTAGAGGACGAAATCGAGCTCGTTGGCGGAGGAGAAATCGAGCATGAAGCCGGTGATCTGGACACGGTAGAGAATCTGTTCGGTGGGCGCGGCGGTGGCGGGGCTTCCCTGCTTGTCCAGAATGACAACGGGGCCGTTGGTTGCGTGGTCGGCATCGATGGCCGGGATCACCGTGGTGGGGTCCACGGTATCCGGATTCGACGAGCCGTAGTTGAAAGTCAGGATGGCTGGGTTGGCATTGGGCGCGCCGCCGCTGGTGGTGGCGAAGCCGCCGAGGAAGGGCGGGTCCAGCGTGGTGGCGACGGCGGGAACGAACTTGCCGGTGAAGCGAATCTGTCCGGGTGCGCGGTCCTGCCAGTTCCACATGAAGTCGATTTGGAGGGTGGCCGGGACCTTCTGGCCGGCGGCCGCGGACGGGTTGAGGATGAACTGCGCGTCGCGCAGGCCAGGCTGCGTGACGGGCGCCGGGGTGAGCGTGGCGCTAGCCTCCACCCAGTTCGACCACTGACCGAAGACGTCGATACCGGCGACCAGATAGCGGTCCGTGGTATCGGGAGAGCCGGGAGGGCCGAGCGGCAGGGAGCAATCCAAGTCCGTGAAGGTGGCCTGTTGCTGCGCGGCGGGCGGCGCGTTGGGGTCGGGATTGGCGGGCGGCAGGCCGATGTAGGCGTTGTATCCATTGACGCCGGCGGGGCGGGCGGAGTTGAGGACGACGGACTGGTTCGGGGCGCGGCTGGCCAGAATGGCGTAGCCTTGCGGGTTGGCGGGCTGCTGCCAGACGAGCTTGATGGCGGCGCCGGCGGTGGCGTCGCGGCGCAGGGGCGCGAAGACTTGGCTCAGGGCGGCGTTCAGACCCACGGGCTGGGTGACCGGCGTCTGCCCGCTGGAGAGGGCGGCCATCCACCCGTTCATGCCCGCGGCTACGGCCACGAAGGGCGCGGTGATCATGTAATCGAAGCCGCCGTAGGCGTCGGAGGCGGGGAGAATGGGCGGCAGAACGATGATATGAAGATCCGGGACGGCGGCATCCGTAGCGGCGGTGGAAGCGGCGCCAATGGCGGGGTCGAGGACGGTGACCTTGGCGGTGGCGGACTTGGAGGGGTCCGCGGCGCTGGTGGCGGCGATGGTGACGGTTTGGGTTCCCTTGGGGGCTTGGTACAGCCCATCAGTGATGAAGCCGGTATCTGGCGAGCCGTCCACCACCCCGTTGACGCTCCAGACGACGGTGGTATTCGAGGAGCCCGTTACGGTGGCGGTGAATTGCACGGAGGCGCCGACGCGGATGGACGCGCTGGCCGGAGAGAGGGAAATGGCGACGCCGCTGGAGGGGAGGTTGGCGAGATCGGGCGGAATGTCGTACGTGCCATAGCCCAGCGAGACGGCGGCAAAGGAATCCGCGGCGGCGGAGAGCATGCTGGCGCCGACGACGGGAATACTGGCCTGGCTCGGTCCGGTGGGAGAGGCGGCGGGCAAGCCGGGCTGGCTGGGGCCGGAGACGGCGACGGTCTCGGAATAATCGGCCTGCTGCTTGGAGGGGTCGGTATCGACGCAATTCTCCAGGCAATTCTCAACCATGGGCACAAGGCCGTCCGCGGCGCGGAGGGCGGACACGTAGGCCGAAGGATTCGGTGCAGGCCACGAGGGCAGGGGGAAATCTGCGATGCCGGTGGCGGGCGGCGGAAGCTGTAATTGGGAGCCGACGATCATGCGGTTGGTGGCGAAGGTGACGCCGTTGAGATTGGGCGGAGTGGCGGGCGAATCCCAGCTGCCCTGCGGCAGGGTGTTGTAGCTGGAGCCGATTTCGTTGTTCAGGAGGGGCAGGCCCACGGTCTGGATCTGCTGCCAGTCCGGGAGGTTCGCGTAAACGGATTGGCCGATGGCGGTAACCGGACCGACGGTGGCCGTGCCCGAACCGGTTACGCTCAGGGAGACGATGCCGGGGCCGCGAAACCCGGCCCTGCCGGAGGCGGTGAGAGTCACGGACTGGCCGGGGATGGCTTGGCCCAGGACATCATAAGCCTGGAGGGTGACGCTGGCTCCGGACGAGAGCGTGCAGGTGGCCGCCACCACGTAAGCGACATCGCCGCCGGGCAGCGTGGGGATGCTCTGCGCAGCGGCCGCGACGGTGAGCGGCGTGGTGAGTACCGTCTTTTCCGAGGCAGCCTCCAGAGCCGTGTTGCGCTGCCGCCGGTAAAGCTGGAAGGGCTGGCGCGGAAAGCCGAGGGACGGCGCGGTGACCCAGCGCAGGGCCACGGCCGTGGTTCCGTTGCTGGATGGGAAGAGCTTGGCGCGAAGGTCCTGGAGCGTGGACTGGCTCGACTGCGGCAAATTCAACTCCGTGGCGCGGAGGACGAAGAGATAGGGCCAGACGAAGTTAGACATGGTCGTTCTCCCAAGGCGCGTAGGGCGTCACTGTGAGCTGGACAACGGAAGCGGTCTCATCCGCATTGCCATATGTGGCGCTGGCCGGCCGGAGCAACTGCAACCCGACCGTTGCGCCGCCGGCGGGAGGCGAGAAGGCGGAGCTGAAGACGGCCACCGTTCTGGCGCCGCCCGGCGAAACGTAGAAGGTCCCGATGGCCGCGCTGCCCGAGTGCGGCGCCTCCGCCACTTCCAGGGATGGCACGGAGCCGATGGTGACCGTCTGGAACGAGGGATCGCTGGGGACCGGATTGCTGAAATTGGGCTCCTGGCGGTAGCGCCAGACGGGCTCGATGGAATCGATCAGGACGGCGTGCGGCACGTAGTGGTTATTGGAAAGCAGCCAGTACATGACGATGGCGTTTGCCGACGGGGCGGCGAGCGCCTGCTCTCCGGCGCCGAGGAAGGCCTGAAGAATATCGGCGTCCATCACAACGGTGGCGGTGGAGTTGGAGGGCGAAAAGGGCTCGCCGGCGGGGAAGCTGAGCGGCTGTTTCAGGATCCGGTGCGTGACCGGAGCGCGGCCCAGATCCGCGGCGAGCGCCTGCATGCTGGCGTAGCGCCCGGTGGAGAACGAGCGCCGGAAGAGCGGCTTGGTGGCGATGCCGGGACTGGACGGCGGGGTGGGCGGATCGGTAACCAGATCGAAGGTGTAGCCCATCAGGGGCCGCAAGTAGACGGGCGCGTTGTAGCGCTGGTTCTGGTATTCGGACAGCGTGCCCAGGCAGGAGAGCTTTCTGGCGATGCCGAGCATGGTGTCATAAGCCGCGGGGCCCACGCCGTTGACGGGTTCGAAGGCGGGCGACGCGCCGGTGAGCGAGCTTCCGCCGGGCGAGCCTTCGGGCAGGCCGTCGGCGGCGCGGAGTTGCATATTCAGGCCGTAGCCGTAGCCTTCAAAGAGGGAGAACACCGACGCATCGTTGAAGACGACCTGCAAGAGATCCTCGTAGAACATGAAGGTCTCGCCCTGCGCCGGTGACGTGCATAGCACCCACGGATCCAGCGCGTCGGGCGGCTGCGCGTTAGTCGTGAATTGGAAGCTTTGCGTGGCGGCGGGGACGGTGGAGTTCCCGTTGACGGCGTCGGTGATGGCGACGCTGTAAGTGAGGGAGACGGTGTACGTCGTGGCGGGCTGGAGCAGCGGGACCGGGGCGCCGCCATCCAGATAGCTGGTGAGGGCCTGCGAGGTGCTCTGCTGCACGGCGAGGCCGGTCTGGTAGCGGATGGTCTCGCTGGTGAGGCAGGCTTCGATGGCGCCCACGATGACGGTCTGGCGAGGCGTGGAGGCGGCGGGCGCGGCGACGTCAATGCCGATGGTGGTTGTGGCGCCGTTGGGAACGAAATCGATGAGCAGCGCCGTCATGCCGCGAATGGTGGTGAGGTAGCTGCAAATGGATGCGGTGGCTGCCTTCCAGGGAACGGTGGTGGACCAATCGGACGGCAGGTTGGACACGCCCGCGACCACGGTTGGGTTGAGCGATGCCAGGGGATGAGACGCCACCAGGCCGCCGCCGCTATTGCGCTCGTTGATGGTGACCCAATTCTGGTTGGCCGCGGTCTTTATGCTCGTGTAGAGAGCGGAATCGATGGCCAGGAAGATGCGGATGCGGTTGGCGGCGCCGGTGACAAAGCGCAGCCAGCGGCTGCTGCCCACCAGGGCGATGGCGTTCTTTTGCGCCGTGGCCATGGGCGACGGCGTCTCCAACTGGGGCGGGGGCAGAGGATATGCGGCCGCGACCGAGGTGACCAGAGCCTGCTGGATCAATTCCGGCAGTTCCACCCCGCGCATGCAACCGCCCTTGAGCACGAGGCGATCCGGGCCAACAACCTGGGCCGGCTGCAAACCTAAGCCCGCCAGGGGCAGACCCATGGTGAGCAGTGTGGCCTCCGCGGAGCTGAACCCCGGCTGAATTACCTTCATCACGGTGGGCACGGGATTGCTGCGGAACGTATTCGGTGGATCGGGCGAAGGCGTGCCGGAGAGCGTCCAGCCGCCGCTGGACGGGCCGAGCAACTGGCCGCAGAAATCCCACAGGACGCAGGCGGGCGGCGCGATGGGCGTGCAGGTTTCGCCCCAGGTGGCTTCGAGCGAGGCGGTGAATTGGTTGGAACGCTCCAGCGCGCTCGTGGTGACGTTGGGATTCCGCGTGAAGAGCGCGAGATCGATGTTGGTCTGCGAAGTATCCGCGCTGGGCTTGTTGGGGCGCCAGGCCACGGGCGGCTGGTAGCCGCCGGCGAGCGCCGGACTGATGGAGAGATTCGTCACCTTGTAGCTGGCGAAGCGGTTACCGCCCAGGTTGACGCCGCTGGTGGCGGCAGGATAGCTGGGGCATGGCGGGATGGCGGCGGTGAAGGTGGAGATGCCGCCCACATCCACGCCGTACTGCAATTGGATGACGGGGACGCTATCGATGGGCACGACGGGCATGGGCTGATTGTTCGGCGCGCCGGATTGCCAGGCGTTGCCCAGGCTGGCGTCGATGGGGCGGTCCGCCTGACCCTGCGCGATCACGGGTGCGAAGCTCTGGAGATACAGGTTGGTGACCAGCGGCGGCGGCGCGAGGGGCGCGGAGTCCGTTCCGAGGTTGAAATCCACGCAGGCCTTGATGTGGACGAAGAAGGCATCCACCTTGCCGCAGACGTGGACTTTCAGGTAGACCGGGTTGGGGGCTTTGAGCTCGAAATCGCCATCTACGCCGATGTCGACCACCACCAGGTGGAGGCTGCCGTCGAGGTGGACGGAGCCGACGATGAACAGGGTGGGGGAGAACGAGACGCCGAAATCGGCCGATGCCGAGACCTTCAAGTAGATTTTGGAGCCGCCCCACACGATGGAGGCGGCAATGCCCATGGCCACGGCGACGCCCGGCAGTACTCCGGTGGTCCCGGGCGGGAAGGGCGTGATGGCTTGCCCGCCGAGCATGAAGTAGCCGCTGCCCTTCACGATGCCGAGGAGCTGGGCGCTGGCGGGCGTCTGGATGGTGCCGATCCAGAAGTGCCAATCCGACGGGTTGTTCCAGTTGAAGTAGAGCTGTACGGGGATCTGGATGGTGATGAGATCCTGAATCGCCAGGTCGATCATCACGCCCAGCGTGATCTGGCCGGCCCCGAAATCGAGGTCTAAGATGCCGATGACGCCTACATCGAGATCGGTGGCATCCATCTTGTCGGGCAGTAGCGCCGGCAGCGGGACCACGAACTTCAGGTTGACGGTGATGATGATGCGCGGGCCGGGCAGCTCCAGGATCAGCATGCCGCGCAAGGTGATGAGGATTCCATCCGAGGTGCCGAGGATGGCGCCCAGGCCGAAGGCCCAGTTATCGATCTTCGGGACCCAGTACTTCTGGCTGGGATCGGTCTCCGATTCGAGCAGTTGCGGCTGGCCTCCGGAGTTCAGCAGCCAGCGGAGGTCGGGGCCCACGGCGTCGCCGGGCGCGGTTTGCGGCAGCAGGCGATCGTAATGCATGCCGAAGAGGCCGAAGATGCCGAACAGGGACAAGCCGGTGTCGCCGAGCATGATGGGCGCGGGGAAATCGATTTCGAAGCCGAAATAGAACGCCGTGACTTTGCGGGCGCCCTGAGAGATCGGATGCACGCCGACTTGGGCCATCATGCGCAAGCCGAGCGGGCAGAGCGTGACATCCAGCGAGCCATCGAAACCGCCGCCGCTGATGTCGATGGACCCGATGCCGGTGACCGTTTCCGGGATGTTCACGCCGATGGCGGAAGGCGTGATGGAGGGCAGGCTGGAACCATCGAGCGGAATCTTCACCATGAACTTGTCCACGGTGATGATGCCGAGATCGGCTTTCATCTCGATATCCAGCTCGACCGTCAGCGGGTTGAAGCGCGCGATGCGCGCGCCGGCGATCTTGAGGATGTCTCCAAGCCCGCCCGCCAGGTTGAAGAGTCCCGGGTCGCTCAGGTTGAGCGCGTAGCCCTTGCTGGTATCGAGGGCAATCTCCACCTTCGGCGATTTGCCGAAGAGCATGGAAACGCCGACGGCCTGGTAGCGCACGCTCATGGGCTTGATGGGCGGCTGCGTCAACTGAATCCCGCAAGCTTCGAGCGGGATATAGAAATTCACGCCGTAATCGAAGGTGAGCGCGGCGTTGGTGATCTTGCCGCTGGGGATGTT
Organism: Bryobacteraceae bacterium; assembly: GCA_035524535.1. Lineage (GTDB taxonomy): Bacteria > Acidobacteriota > Terriglobia > Bryobacterales > Bryobacteraceae > BOG-224. Next base: position 445 of record DATKOS010000056.1, on the reverse strand, counting down.
GTCGCGGATCACCAGCGATCCGCCATAGAGGGTGATACTGGTGGTCTTGAGCAGGCCCAGGGCGGCCGCGGCGGCCGGCACGGCGATATCCACAGCGGCTTCCACCCATTCGCCGGTGAGCTTGGGATCGAGCGCCTGCGTGGCGGCGCTGACGATGGGCGCGAGAATCATGACCGCGCCGAGGATGTCAACGGCGAGATTGTCGTCCGTGTTCTTCCACGTGCGAAGGCCATTGATATCGGCCGGAGCGGCGCCGAGGGTGAGCTGATCGACGCAGGTTCCGGTGGCGATGTCGTAGGTGACAGAGATGCTGAAATCGACGATGCCGGAGACGGGGCTGGAGCTGGCCGTGGCGGCGGGAGTGGAGGAACCGTCGAAGGCGTTTGCGGTGTTGGGCGAGCCGCCGGCGGCCGCGCGGGCCGCGGCGTCGAAATCCACTTCCCCA
>DATKOS010000055.1:0-4524 GCA_035524535.1 Bryobacteraceae bacterium | reverse complement strand
CGGGGCCATATTGAGGTAAACTCGTGGGATCCCGATGCGAGCCCTGTTTCTTTGTCTGTTTGCGGCGCTGGCGAATGCGCAGCACTTGCCTTCACCGGCTCCGTTCGCTCCCGATATAACAACTTCTGTCATGAAGTCATCCAAGACAGGGCGCCCTTATCAGGTTTCCGTCGCTCTCCCCGATGGTTACTCGACCAAGCATGCTCCCTATCCAGTGCTCTACGCGGCCGACGCTAACGCCGAGTTCGGAACGTTGGTCGAAAGCGCACGTACGTTTGCGGAAATTCCTAAGTTGGTAATAGTCGGGATCGGTTACGAAACGCGGACGCAGGGATTTGCGTGGACTCCGCGCGCCGTGGATCTCACGGTAGGCGCCGACGCGTCGAAGCCCGGGACAATGGGCGGCGCCGCGGCGTTTTTCGAATTCATTCGCAACGATCTGGCGCCGTCTATCGAGACGACCTACAACGTCAGTAAGGACCGCGCGTGGTTCGGACATTCCTATGGCGGGCTTTTTGGCCTCTATGCGATGTTCCACAACGACGGGTTCTTTCGGCGCTTCATCATCGGGAGCCCGTCGATTTGGCAAGCGCGGACCGATCTGCTGGATGCCGAGAAGGCCTTCGCGGCGAGCGGCAAGCCGCTTGCGGCGCGAGCATTCTTCTCAGTTGGATTGCTTGAGCAGAATGGCAACAACCGGCAAGGCATGGTCAGCGACCTCCAGGACCTCATCCGAGTTCTGGACCGCCGCCGGTACAAAGGGTTCACGTACGAGGTTCACTACTTCGAAGACGAGACGCACTTGTCCGTGATACCCGCGACGATCAGCCGCGGCCTTCGCTTCATTTACGGCCCGCCCAAGGAATAAGCGTGCTCCTTGAAGAGAAGACGGGATTCATTTTCCGTGGTGGAACCCGGGAAGGCCGCTGAACCCACCGAAGACTATGACATGTTTCAGGCGGTGGAGAAGCAGCTCGGGTTGAAGCTAGTGACAGGGAAATATGCGATTCCGGTGGTAGTGATCGACCATCTCGAACAGATGCCGACGGAAGCGCAGTAGGGCCTAGTGGAGATGTGTCCTTTGGGAGTGACCGGATGGCGGCCTGGCGAGGCGCTCTTGCAGGCACAGATGCGCCAAAGGGGGGAAGGCCGGGCGTGGATTTGCGGGTCGCTTTGTTGTACGATGTGACCTTAGCAGGAAGGAGCGTTCCCGATGACTTGGTCATTGGTTCGAGACCTTGTTCCGGCGCTTGCCTTGTTTGCCATCAGCTTCCCCGCCGCCGCGCAGGGGGAGGTCCCCGCGAAGCAGCCGGCTTTCGACGTGGCATCTATCAAGTTGGAGAAGGATTGCGGGCGCACAAACTCCGCGATTACGCCCGGGAGATTCCAAATCGATTGCATCTCCACACGCGCCCTGATTCGGATGGCGTACGGCATGGTGAGCGGAATGACTCTTGCGGCGCGGAGCATCGATGTGGTGGGCGGGCCGGCATGGCTGGACTCGGATGCTTACAGCATTGCGGCGCGGACGGAAGCCAAGGGCACTACCGCCGACGTGATCGGCCCCATGCTGCGCTCCCTGTTGGAGGACCGCTTCCAGGTGAAGGTCCACAAGGAGCCGCGCGAGACTCCCGTGTATGAGCTGAAACTCGCCGGCGCCCAGCCAAATTTGCAGCCGATGAAGGAAGGTGACTGCACGCCGCTGGACCTCACGAGCCTGACCCTGACGCCTCGCAAGCCAGGCGAGGCCCTGCCGAATTACTGCGGCGGGAGCCATGGCACGGGGTCTCCGTCCGGCATGAAGTTAGAGTTCACGGGCATCACGATGGAGGAACTGGCGGGGAGAATGCTCACCGGGTATGTGGACCGTCCCGTGGTGGATAAGACGGGACTGACGGGCCGGTATAACTTCGAAATGGTCTTTATGCCGGAGAGACGGCTCGCGCCGGCAACGCTCAACGGGCAGGGAACGGGGCCGATTGAAGCGGCGCCTGACACGGGGCCGACGATTTACGATGCGCTGGCGAAACTGGGTCTGAAGCTTTCCGCGGCCAAAGGCGCGATGGAGGTGATTGTGGTGGACCGCGTGGAGCGGCCGTCGGAGAATTGAGCGGAGTCGCCAGATGGCGGCGCGGGTCATTCGTACCGCAGGGAGCGGAGCGGATCGACGCGCAGGGCTCGGCGGAGCGGGCCGAGGGCGGCGAGAGCTCCCGTGGCGGCCAGGACGGCGATTACGGCGGCGTAGCTGGACGGGTCCGCCGCGGTCATCCCCGGGACGAAGAACAAGGACAAGGGGCGGGTAACGAAGGCGGAGACGAGGAAGCCGGCGGCGGTTCCGAGAGCCAGCAGGCGCGCGAGTTCGGAGAGGACCATGCGCGTGACGTCCCGGGGCGCCGCGCCCACCGCCATGCGGATTCCGATTTCCCGGGTCCGCCGGGCGACGGAAAACGCGAGGATTCCATAGAGGCCCGCGATGGCGAGGATGAGGGCAAGCGCGCCCACGCTGCCCATGAGCGCGGCGCCGATTTGGGAAGGCAGGAAGGCGAAGTCGATGGCGGAGAACATGGTCTCCACTTGAATGCCGGCCTCCGGTTCCACCGCGCGAAGGGCTTTGCGGACGGCGGTCAACTGGGCTGCGGGAAGCGTGGCGGCGCGGACAACGAACTGGAGCCTGGTCTGGGAGTTCTGAATCTGCGCCAGCGGCTCATAGAGCTGCGGCCTGGGATCTTCTCCGATGGTCATGGTCTTGGTGGCGCGGACCACTCCCACGATGGTGTAGGGGATCTTGGCGGCGGTCCAGACGAAGGTGGCGCCGACGGGGTCGCGCGCGCCGAGATATTGCTTCACGAAGACGTCGTTCACGACCACGGCCATGGCAGAGCCGCGATCGCGGGAGGTGAAGGCGCGGCCTCTTAGAACGGGTATCGACATGGCGCGAAAATAGTCCGGCGTGACGGCGTTCCAGGCGAAGAAGGCCTGGCGGCGTTCGCCGGTGTCGGAAAACTGGAGCATGGATCCGTACTTGGAGGAATCGGTAAAGGGAATCGTGCGCGCGGCGGCGGCGAACTCCACGCCGGGAATCGAGCGGAGCGCATTCACCGCGCGGTTGGCGTAAGCATTGACGGACTGGCTCTCGCGATAGGCGGCGGGCGGGAGGAAGACTTCGGCGCGGATGGTGCGGCGCACGTCGAAACCGGGGCTGAGGGCGCTGCCGCGGAGGAGATTGTGGACGAACAGCGCGGCCGTGACGAGGACCACGAAGGAAACGGCGATCTGCACCACAACGAGCGACCGCCGCATGCGCATGCCGCGCTGGCGCTTCATTCCGGCGGAGAGCGATTCCCGAACGGCCTGCCACGCAGGGGCCAGGCCGCAGGCCACCGCCGATAGGAGAGCGAGGAAGGCGGCGTAAGCCGCCACCCGCCAATCGGGCGAGATATGGAGCCGGATGGGAGCGGGGAACGGCATGGGGATGGCGGCGGCGGCCCTGGCGGCGGCGAGGGCGATGCCGAATCCGAGAACCGCGCCAGCCAGGGAGAGTAGCAGGCTCTCCGCCAGGAGTTGCTGCAGCAATCTGGCGCGGCTGGCGCCCAGGGCAAGCCGGATGGAGATTTCCTGCCGCCTGACGGAAGCCCGGGCCAGGAAGAGATTGGCCACATTGATGCAGGCGATCAGCAGGACGAGTCCGACGGCCAGCAGGAGAACGGCGAAGAAGAGGTCCACGGTGAGATCTTCATTTCCCATGCGCGTGTTGGGCGGAGTGGCCTGGAGGTGGTTGTTCAGCTCATTCCCGGGCGGGAACTCGCGGTTCAGGCGCGCGCCAAGCGCCGGCAGCGCGGCCTTCAGTTGGCCGAGGCTCATGCCCGGCTTGAGGCGCGCGTAGGCGGCGAGCATGGTGTCCTGGCGGTAGCGCGGGATCAGCACGTCCGGGGCATATCCGTAGCCGATCAGGGTGCGGTAGTCGTCCGGCAGGACGCCGAGCACGGTGTAGAGGCGGCCGTCCAGGCGAATGGTCTTGCCGAGAATGTCCGGGCGGGCTCCGAGCTTCGCGCGCCAAAAGGGCGCGTTGAGTACAACGACGTCGTCGGGGTCCTGCTCGGTCCAGCCGCGCCCGAGAGCGGTGGGCGCTCCGAGGAGCGTGAAGAAGTTCTTGGTAGCTTCCAGGGCGTAGATCTGGCGGGTCTCGGAGCCGTTGTCGTAGTTGATGAAGGAGTCTTCGGTCTCTCCGGCCACGTCTTCAAACATGCCGCTGCGGCGAAGCTCATCGACCACCGACGGCTGCATGTGGCTGTTGCCGCCCTGGCGAATGTAGGCCAGGGATTGGACGTCGCGGACGGAGGGCTGGCTGAAGAGCAGCTCCATCGCCAGGGAGAATATGGCGGTGTTGAGGCCGATACCCAGGCCCAGGGAAACGAGCGCGGTGAGGACGAAGGCGCGGCTTCGCGCCAGGTCGCGGACAGCGAACCGCAGGTCGCGCCAGAGGTTTTCCAGGGCGTTGAAGCGCCACAGGTCGAAGGCCTGCTC
>DATKOS010000054.1:0-6461 GCA_035524535.1 Bryobacteraceae bacterium | reverse complement strand
GGACAACCTGATCGGCGGCCTCTCCATGTACCTGATCGGGCCGACGCCGCTCAAGCTGCTGTTCCATGCGTTCGTCGTACTGGTGGGCACCCTGATCCTGGCCGGCGCGGTGAACACCGCCATCATCGGCTCCAACGGCGTGCTGAACCGCGTGGCCGAGGATGGCGTGCTGCCGGATTGGTTCCGCAAGCCGCACCACAAGTTCGGGACTACTTCGCGGCTCATCAATCTGATCGTGATTTTGCAGTTGATCACCATCATCGCGAGCCGCGGCGACGTATATCTGCTGGGCGAGGCGTACGCGTTCGGCGTGGTGTGGAGCTTCTCCATGAAGGCGCTCTCGGTGCTGGTGCTGCGCTACAAGCAGCCCCACAACCGGGAGTGGAAAGTGCCGCTGAACTTCCGCATTCGCGGGGTGGAAATTCCGCTGGGGTTGGCGCTCATTACGCTGGCGCTTTTCTCGCTGGCCGTGGTCAACGTGTTCACCAAGAAGGTGGCCACTATTTCCGGCGCGGCCTTTACGCTGGCGTTCTTTACCACCTTTGAGCTATCGGAGATCTACAACCGGCGGCGCAAGGCCGCGGGCGGGCATGAACTCGAGAAATTCCAGCTCGATGCGCGCGACGAGCTTTCCACGGAGGCCGTGCAGGTGCGGCCGGGCAACGTGCTGGTGGCGGTGCGGAACCCGAACCGGCTGGATCACTTGGCGCGCATTTTGGAGAAGACCGATACGCGCAAGATCGACATTGTGGCGCTTTCGGTTCGCGGCGTCACCCAGGCGGCTTCGGGCGAGCATCCGCTGGACGCCAACCAGATCTTCTCGGATGCGGAAACCTCCGTGTTCACGCGGGTGGTATCCATTGCGGAGAAGGCCGGCAAGCACGTGGAGCTGATTGTGGTGCCGGGGACGGACCCGTATGAGGCGGCGGTGCAGACGGCCGCGCGGCTGCAATCGTCGCGCATCGTGATGGGGCTTTCGCCCAAGCTGACGCCCTCGGAACAGGGCGCCGCGGTGGGACGCTATTGGGAAAAGCTGCCGCAGCCGCGGCCTCCGATCTCGCTCGAAATCGTTCTGGACAATCCCAAGGACACGGTCTTCTTCAACCTGGGGCCGCATCCGCCGCGCCTGTGGCCGGAGGATGTGGAACTGGCGCACGATCTCTGGCTGGAGCTTTCGGCGGCGGGGCCGGGCGCGAAACTGCATCACCGGGATGTGATTGGCGTGGCGTTGCGGCGCCTGAACGGCGAGTTCCATTCGGACCGGCGCAGCGAGGTGATGGACGACGTTTTCCGCGGGTTGGCCAACGAGGCCTCACACGGGCAGGAGCCGGCGGAGTAGGGCAGGGCGCCCAGCGCCGCGGCTCAGGGAATCAGCTTGCCGGCCTCGTCCGGATTCGCGGTAACGGCGGCGCGCACCGCGAGACCATTACGTTCCACCTGAATTGAGCTCAGCAACGTGGCCAGGCCGCGATCCTTGCCGGCGCCTCGCGCGGCGAACGTGAGGAACGCGCGCAGGTTCTCTTCAAGCTGCCGGGCGTCATCCGGGGTACGGCATGCGGCCGCCGCCTCCAGGTGAACAGCCGCATCCAGCCGAACGGTCAGGGAAATCGATTCCGCAAGGGCCAGGAAGCGATTCACATTCGCCGCGTCTCCCGTAAGCGGGAAAGTAGCGCCGCCCTGGGCCGCCACCCAGATCTGGCTGTTGTTTGCCGCCGTCGCCGCGCGTTCCATAAGCCAGGGCGCCCCGGGGCGGCCCGTCTGGCGCTGCGCCTGGGCCGCGCGAACGGCCGCGGGAGATCCGGTGATGGCAAGGTCCCCGGCCAGAAGTGTTGCGCCGGGCGGCGCTTCATGAAAGGCGCCGCGCGCCACGGCGAGAACATCCTTACCGTTGTAAGCCGCCAGCACGTAGGAAGCTTCCCGCAGCGGCTGCAGGAACGCGGAGGCCCCTGGAGGAAGCTTCGCGTATAGTGGCGAAGCGCGAAGCTGGTCCAGATTCACGCCGGCAAGCGCGATTGCGTCGGGCGGAATGCAGGAGGCCAGCGTGGGGTCAATGGGGCCGCGCGGCGCGCGGGCGCATGAAAAAGCCAGGGCGAGGCAGAGGATGGCGGCCGAACCCATCGCGCGATGCATAATTCCAAGCTACCGCGGGACGGGGACGCTGAGGCTGCGGCCGCGCCGAGCCTGCTCACTCGCGGTGGGCGGTGCGCTCAAAATGCTGGAGAATGGCGCTTCTTAATCCCGCCAGATTGGGCGGCAGACGCACGGCCAGAAAGAGAACATCAGGCTCGGCGCCCGGAAATACGATGGCGGCCCCCGAGATGGGGCTGGCATTCTTCTTGAGCCAAGAGGTGGTTCCCAGCCCGTCGGATTGCGCCGGGGTGGCGTATTCCACCACGGTCTTGCTCTTGTAGGCGAGGGTGTCGGCGGGATAAGGCCCGAAGACAAACTGGTCTTTCCCTTCCTTCATGACGGAGTTGACGAAGTCCTTCTCATCCGGGAACACGCGCGCCAGCGTCTGCGCCACGGAAAACCGTCCGGATGTTCCGCCGAAGCGGTAGGACACCTCGATGGCCGGGCCGTCCATCCCGCTCCAATCCGGAGCGCGAATACTGGACGCGTTAATCGGCGTTGGGCTCACAAAGAGCGTATCGCCGGCCGATCCGTACGTTCCGAAGCAGTACCAGCCTCTTGGCGCAAGCGCGGCCACGTCCTGGCTGGACTTGTAATACGCCAGCTTCTCCGCCGCAGCGCGCCCGATGGATACCGGCGCCGGGGCGCCTTTCGGAGCCGCCATTGGTCCGGTCTGCCCGTCGGACCTGCATCCAACGAATGGGACTGTAGCCTCCGCGCGGCGGGCCGGGGACGGTTTTTGCGCCTGCGCACGGACACAAAGCTGAGGGAGCAGCGCGGTGAGCGCCGCGCAAACGACGTAGAGGTAGGAACGCACCGTGAGGAATCCTAAGACGGATTTTACTACGCGGGGCCCGGGCGCATGACGCTGCTCACTTGGCTTGAATGTGAATGCCGCATTCGAGCTTGTTGCCTCCCCAGCGCCCGGAGCGCGGATTATCGGGGTCGAAGGGCAACTGGGTGCACGGCTCGCAGCCGATGCTGGTGTAGCCTCGGTCGTAGAGCGGCAGCACGGGAATGCCCGCGTGCTTGAGGTAGCTCCAGACGTCGGCGTTGGTCCAATCGGTGAGCGGGCTGATTTTGCGGAGCGCCTTCCCGGTTGGCAGCGTGAAGCTGTCGGAGACTTTCAGGTTGGCGCGCGTGGGCGATTGGTCGCGGCGCAGGCCGGTGAACCAGGTATCGTACCCTTGCAAGCCTGCGAAGAGCGGCTCCACTTTGCGCATCTGGCAGCAGCGGGTAGGCTCGGTCTGGTTGAGGATGCCGAATTGCGCCTCCTGCTCGGGCACGGTGAGCTTGGGCAGCAAGTTGACGAGGTTCAGGCCGAGCCGCTCCGCGATCTGGTCGCGGTAGGCATAGGTTTCCGCGAAATGATAGCCGGTATCGAGGAACAGCACCGGAATCTCCGGGCGGCGCTGGACAAGCATGTGCACCAGCGCGACGCACTCGGTCTGGAAGCTGGAAGTGACGCAGGCGTCGCCCGGCGCGGCCAGGGCCTCGTCAATCGCCCGCAGCGCGGCGGCGGTCTTTTCGTCAGCCATCAGATGCCTCCGCCTTTCTCGAATTTCTGGTCGGCCTCGAAGAGGCGCTCGATGAGAATATCCGCCGCGCGCGCGTCGCTCTCCGGCAGATCCAGCGGCTCGGGGCTGGTGGCGATGGCGATCGCCCCGGCGGCTTCCAGGGCGCGCAGTCCTTCGGGCGTGGCTTCCCGCATCCAGACGGCCATGCAGCCGCGGTCGAAAAGCCGGCGTTCCAGCACGGCGGCCAGCGATTCCCGCGGACCGACGAACAACGTGGCGGGGCGATGCCCGAAGCGCGCGCGGCGTTCCGCGGTGGTCACCGGGCCGCTGGGCTTGGAGGCGTGCGCCGCCACGGCGCGGACGATCATACCGGCGGCGACGGTGGCGTTGGTTTCCACGTCGATCAACACCAGGCTGCCGGTGATGCGGTTGCGCACGTAGGGATCGAAGAACAGCGGCTTGCTGGTTTCGATCTCCACCGTGGCGATGTCGTTCATTTCGAGCGTCGCTGCCGGGGCGGACTGGAGCGTTTGCACGTCAATGCGCTGGGGCGCGGAGATGCGCGCGGAAACCAGTTGCGCGGTGTGCTTCAGCAGGTAGCGGCGTTTCAGGTCGAGCGGCTTCTGGTTGAGCCACACGAGCCGCGTTTCGAAGTGCGCGGCCGCGCCGGGAGGCTTGGGCGCTTCGGCCAGCATGTCGCCGCGGCTCAGGTCGAGCTCGTCCTCGAGCGTGAGGGTGACGGACATGGGCGCGCAGGCCTCCTCCAGGTCCCCATCGAAGGTGGCGATGCTCCGAACGCGCGAATGGCGCCCGGAGGGCAGCGCGCAAACTTCATCGCCGGGCCGTATCGCGCCGGAGGCGATTTGCCCCGCGTAGCCGCGGAAGTCCTGGTTGGGGCGGATGACGCGCTGCACGGGGAAGCGGAAAGGCTGCCCGGCCGCGGCGTCCTGCGCGCCCGTCTCCACGGTCTCCAGATATTCGAGCAGGCTGGGCCCCTGGAACCAGGGCATGCGCGCGCTGCGCTCCACCACGTTATCGCCCTCCAGGGCGCTAATGGGGAGGAAGTAACACTGCTCCGGGTGCGGGTGCCAGGCCAGGAAGGCCTCGCGAATCTCCTGGAACACGGACTCGGAATAGTCCACCAGGTCCATCTTGTTCACCGCGACGGCCAGCCGGCGGATGCCCAGCAGCGAAGCGATGAAGGTGTGGCGGCGCGATTGCGGCAGCACGCCCTTGCGCGCGTCAATCAGGATGATGGCCAGATCCGCCGTGGAGGCGCCCGTGGCCATGTTGCGCGTGTACTGCTCGTGCCCGGGCGTATCCGCGATGATGAACTTGCGGCGCGCGGTGGCGAAGTAGCGGTACGCCACGTCGATGGTGATGCCCTGTTCGCGCTCGGCGCGCAGACCGTCGGTCAGGAGCGAAAAATCGATGGGGCCGGCCGAGCGGTTGACGCTGGCTTTGGTTACGCTGCGTACCTGGTCTTCGTAAACGTTGCGCGAATCGTAGAGCAAGCGGCCGATGAGGGTGGACTTGCCGTCGTCCACGCTGCCGGCCGTGGTGAAGCGAAGGAGATCCTTGCCGCGCTCCTCTTCGAGGAATTGCTCGATGGAGAAAGCCGGCGCCGCGGGCAGGGTGGCCATTAGAAGTAACCCTCGCGCTTCTTGATTTCCATGGAGCCTTCCTGGTCGAAATCGATGACGCGGTTCTCGCGTTCGGAGCGGCGGAAGCTGATCAGCTCCTCGATGATTTTGGGAATGGTATCCGCCTCCGAGCGGATGGCCCCGGTGCATGGCGAACAGCCTAGCGAACGCATGCGGCACTTCACCATGACAGGCTTTTCCCCCGGCAGCCGGGGGATGATGTCGAGCTCCGGCGAGATGAGTTGGTCGCCGCGCTGGAGCATGGGACGCTCCTTGGCGAAGTAGAGCGGCACCACGGGAATCTTCTCCGCGTGGATGTATTCCCAAACGTCCAGTTCAGTCCAGTTGGAGAGAGGGAAGACGCGGATGCTCTCGCCCGGCTCCACGCGGCCGTTATAGAGATTCCAAAGCTCGGGACGTTGATTCTTGGGGTCCCACTGGCCGCGCGTATCGCGGAAGGAGTAGATGCGCTCCTTGGCGCGGGATTTCTCTTCATCGCGGCGCGCGCCGCCGAAGGCCGCGTCGAAGCCACCCTCGCGCAGCCCGTCCAGCAGGGATTGCGTCTTGAGGAACCCGCAGCAGCGGGAGGTGCCCAGCTTATAGGGCGTGGCTCCGGCGTCGAGCGCTTCCTGGTTCTTGTGGACAATCAGCTTGACTCCAATTTGGGCCGTGTACCAATCGCGGAACGCGATCATTTCCCGGAACTTATAGCTCGTATCCACGTGCAGGACCGGGAAGGGAATGGGGGCCGGGTGGAAGGCCTTCTGCGCCAGGCGCAGCATGACCGAGGAGTCTTTTCCGATGGAATAGAGCATCACCGGATTCTGGAACTCGCAAGCGACTTCACGGATGATGTGGATGCTCTCGGCTTCCAGGGTTTCAAGGTAACTCAGACGCGGCATCGGTGGGGGTCGTTTTCCCTAATCTCTATATATTCTATCGCGCAAAAGACGGAAAGTCTATCAAGATTGAGATGATTCCGGAGCTCAGCATAACATTCAGATTCTAAGGCCCTTCGGCGAGATTGGCCAGCTTTTCTCAGGCGTGGCGTCACCTCTAAAGGTTCAACTGCATTGGCCGATAAGTTGGGTTCAATTCTCAGTACGATCTTCTCCATGCTGGCCCTCATTGGCATTGCGATGGTCTTTGCCGCGGTGTTCGGCGGGTACGT
>DATKOS010000053.1:0-2692 GCA_035524535.1 Bryobacteraceae bacterium | reverse complement strand
CGCCGGATCGCTGGAGAAGTAGATGCCGCCGTGCTTCGTATTCGGGCAGGAGACGTTCAGCTCATAGCCGGCCAGGCCTTCATGGTCGTTGAGCACGCGGACCACTTCCACGTAGTCCTCCACCTCATAGCCGAACACGTTGGCGAAAACCGCCGTGCGGAGCTTCGCCAGCCCCGGCAGCTTCTCCTTCACGAACTCCCGCACGCCAATGTTCTGCAGCCCGACGGAATTGATCATCCCCGCCGCTGCTTCGTGCACGCGCGGCGCCGGGTTGCCGGCTATCGGCTCGCGCGAGAGCCCCTTCACCACCAGCCCGCCCATCTCGTTGAAATCCGTTAGTTTCTCGAACTCCAATCCGTAGGCGAACGTCCCCGAAGCCGCCATCACGGGGTTGCGCAGCTTGATGCCGCACAGCGAGGTCTCAAGCGACGGTTCTTGCGATTTCATCTATTCCTCGTCATCCCCCATCGCGCGCGCCAGCACCCGCCCCGTGGAGGAGGAAGGCTGCCCCACCCCCATGGCCCGCGCCAGCGTGGGCGCTACATCCACGGATTCCACCGGCGATTCGTGCACGCCCGCGCGGAATTGCGGCCCCAAGAGAAACAGCGGCACGCAGGCGTCGTAATTGTACAGCGAGCCGTAGGAGATGCCGCGGCCGCCGCCGTAGTCCTCCACGTATTCCGGCTGATAGGAGAGCATCACGTCGCCGGAGCGCGCCGCATGAAAGCTGTTGCGGAATCGGCGTTCGAAATCGTCGTGCGTGGAGCAGGCGCCGTCCGCCGTGTAATACCCGGCCACCGCGGGTTGCGACATGGCCGCACGCGCCGCCGCCAGCCGCGCCGCTTCTTTCCCGCCGGCCCCATCCAAATACAGAAACGGGTAGAGGAACTTCTCCACGCCGCCATTGCCGCCTGTCTTCAGCGCCCGCTGCACGGCCTGCGCCAGCGATTCGCCGTTTACCGCCATGCGGGCGCGCTGAATCGCCGCCGGCGCCGGCGGAGCCCCGTGGGCCGCCGTCAGCGCCAGGCTGTAAGCGCCCTGCCCGGGCAGAATATCCAGCTCCGTGAGCAGCGCCTCTAGATGCTGGTCTAGCTGCAGCGTCATCTGGTCCATCAGCGGCGAACGCGCGCCCGTATCGTACCCCAACAGCGCGCTGGCTCCGGAAATCAGGCAGACGAAATCCAGCGTGTCCCGCTGCCCCAATTGCTCCCGCGCAATCAGCTCGGAGAGCAGGGAAAACTGCGCCTCCTCCGCGAACGGCGAGGCTTTGTAGAGCGCCACGAAATCCGCGGGCCTGGCAGGGTCGTAGGTCAGCGTGCGCAGCGGCGGCGCCCCGTCGCGCGCGCCCAGGGCGATCCACGGCTGGTTGTGGCGGTTCTCAAGCGGCGCCGCGCGGTTGAAATCCGCCAGCCAGTCCGGCGGAGAGTCCGCCGCGAATTGGCCGCTCTGGTCCATCCAGAACGTGCGCGCGCCAAAGCCCCCGGCTACCAATCCGGCGTGCGACCGGTCAAGCCCGATGACGTAAGCCCGCGCGCGCGGCGAGGCGGCCACTTGGGCAGCCAGCGTGGTTGCCAGCAGGGCGTCCGCCGAGGCGTGAACGGGCGCGTGGCCGCCGCGGTCGTACCAGGAATCGGCCACAATGCCGTGTTCCGCGGGCCAGGCGCCGGTGGCCAGGGTGGCCAGCCCGGTTGCCGAAAAACCGCTAGCCAGGTGCCGGCAGTCCGGGAACCAGACGCCCTCCTTCCGCAGGCGGCGGAATCCGCCGTCTCCGAACCGGGGGGCGAGCCCTTCCACCTGGTCGCTGCGCAATTGCTCCAGGATGACCAGGACGAAAAGCTTCGGCCGGGAAGGCTGGCCGAAGGCCCGCGTGGCGGCCGCGGCGAGTGCCCAGAGGCCGAACTGCCGTCGGCAAATGTCCATGAAAAAAGAGTTTATCAGACGGCAGAAGTAATGTTATAGTGGGCTTAATCCAATAGCTCCTCCCGGCAATTTAGGTCGGCCGGGCAGGGTTAAGGGCAACGATGGATGACCAGAGCTTTTTAGGCTTAGCTGCCATTCGCAGGAACCGAGGCATCTCCCTGCGGCAGATCGCCGAGTCCACAAAGATCGGCATTCGAGCGCTCGAAGCGATTGAGCAAGGCGAGTTTAGGAAGCTTCCCGGCGGCATTTACACCACCAGCTATATCCGCCAATACGCCCGCGCCATCGATTACGACGAGAGCGTCATCCTGGCGGTTTACCAACGGGAAGCGGCTGCCACGCGCGCCAGCGCCGGCCAGCCGGGCGGTAACAATAAGGACATGATGGGCGGCTACCGCCCAGCGTCCTCCGCGGTTTAGCCCAAGCCCTTCGTCTCCCGCCCTAGGCGCGTTGCTTTGCCTGCATTTTTTCCGTGAACCGCGCCACGTTGATGATGGCGCGCTCGTGCGTTCCCTCACCCACGGTCCCGGCTTCATCCCGCGCTTCCACGCGGAACCGCACCCGCCTTTCCTCCACCCCGAGGATCGCCGCCGTAAATGTGACGCAGCTCCCCATGGGCGCGGCCGCCACGTGCCGCACGTCCACGTGCGTGCCCAGCGTGTCATAGCCCGGCTCCAGCATGGGCAGCACGCACTCCCGGCAGGCGCGCTCCATGTAGAGAATCATCTGCGGCGTGGAAAGCACCCGCGCCCCGCGCTCGCCCTGGAAGCTG
>DATKOS010000052.1:0-19971 GCA_035524535.1 Bryobacteraceae bacterium | reverse complement strand
TGGACCAGAAGAAGAAAGCCCTGGCCATCACCAAGCAGCGCAAGACCAAGCGAGCGGCCGCCGCAAAACGGTAACCGTCTTTAAACTCGAAGGACAAATCATCCCGGAGGCACAATGGGACAATCCATGCTTGTCCCCATGGTGGTCGAGCAGACTTCCAGAGGGGAACGCGCGTACGACATTTATTCCAGGCTATTGAAAGAGAACATCATCTTTCTGGGAACGCCGATCGATGACCAGGTAGCGAACCTGATTATTGCGCAGCTCTTGTTCCTGGAAGCGGAAGATCCGGAAAAGGACATCTCGATTTACATCAACTCCCCGGGCGGATCGATTACGGCCGGGCTGGCGATTCTGGACACGATGGCCTTCATCCGGCCGGACATTGTGACCATCTGCGTGGGGCAGGCCGCTTCCATGGCCGCCGTGCTGCTGGCCAAGGGGACCAAGGGCAAACGTTTCAGCCTTCCCAATTCGCGCATTATGATCCACCAACCCTCCATGCAGGGCCTGGCGGGACAAGCCGCGGATATCGACATCTACGCGCGTGAGATTCTGCGCATGCGCGAGATTTTGAACACCATGCTGGCGGAAGCCACGGGACAGCCGGTGGACCGCATTGCCAAGGACGTGGACCGCGATTACATCCTGGAACCGGACCAAGCCGTGAATTACGGCATGATCGACCGGGTGATCGCCAGCCGCGACCTGGTGCCGGTACCGATTATCAAGGGTTGACTTTTGCGGGGCGCGGCCGCTTGCGGGCGGCCGCCGCACATTCGTTTCTCACCTGCCGCATCGGCAGGCTTTCCGAGATTCGCCGCCCGGGCGGCAAACTCTCTCCTCGAAACAAACGCCGGGATTGACGTGTGCGCCGCCAGTTCAATTGGCGAAGAGGCGCCGGACCATGGCTTCGCGATCCCGCAGGCCGGCATCCTCGAACTGCGCGGCTACCTGTTCCAGCAGGTCCGGGATCTGCAGGCTCTGCGGGCATTTCTCCAGGCAATCCAGGCAGCGCGCGCATAGGGAGGCGTAGGCGGCCTGGCCGCTGAGCACGCCGCTGGCGCGCAGCGCGTAGAGAAATGCGGCTTCCTGGGTCCTGCCGAAGGTGTGGTAGGCGTTGTACACGTCGAAGCAGCCGGGAATATCCACGCCCGAAGGGCACGGCTGGCAGTAGCCGCAGCCCGTGCAGCCGACCTTCATGATTTCGCGGTACCTCTGCCCTGCCCTGGCCACCAATTCCATTTCCGCCGCCGTGAGCGAGCCGGGCAGCGCGTCGCCGGCCACGCGGAGATTCTCCTCCACCTGGTCTTCGTGGTTCATGCCGGAGAGGACCACGGTGACTTCCGGGCGCTGCCAGGCCCAGCGCAGGGCCCACTCCGCGGGAGTGCGAGGCTTCGCGGCTTCGCGCCAGATCGCTTCGATCGCGGGCGGGGCGGAGGCCAGCAAACCGCCTCGCAACGGCTCCATTACGATGACGGCCAAGCCCTTGGCAGCGGCGTAAGCCAGCCCTTCCCCTCCGGCCTGACGTTCCTCATCGAGGAAGTTGTACTGAATCTGGCAGAACTCCCACGGGTAGGCGTCCACGATCTTCTTGAAATCGTCGCGCAGGCCGTGGAAGGAGAAACCCGCGCATCCGATGGCGCCGGAAGCCCTGGCCGCCTCCAAAAACTCCCCCACGCCCAGGGCCGCCATGCGGTCCCAAGTGCTGCCGTTGAGGGAATGGACCAGATAGTAGTCGACGCGCGAAGTGGCCAGGCGCTGAAGCTGTGCGGCGAGGAAGCGGCCCATATCGGCGCGGCTCTGGACCATCCAGGAGGGCAGCTTGGTAGCCAGACGCACGCGCTCCCGGTAGCCGCCGGCGAGCGCGCGTCCCACGAAGGGCTCGCTTTCGCCTCCGTGGTAGGGCCAAGCCGTATCCACGTAATTCACGCCATGGTCGATGGCGTAACGAAGCTGGCGCTTGGCGCGCTCTTCGTCAATGCGCCCGTCCACCTGCGGGAGGCGCATGCAGCCGAATCCTAGAATAGACAGTTCTTCGCCCGTTTTCGGCGATTTACGATAAAGCACTCTTAACCCCTTTTACGCGCATTCTAACATCCGGAGCGCTTTCCGCCGATAAGCGAGACATGGCTTCTACGAACGTGCTGTTTCCCTGGAAAGACGCCTACAGCGTCGGCATTCCGCGCATCGACACGCAGCATAAGGGGCTCATCGCCCTAATCAATGAGCTGCACGCCGCCATGACCGAAGGCCGGGCGCGAACGGCCATGGCGCCGGTGATGGACGAGCTGGCGGATTACACCGCGAGGCATTTCGCGTATGAAGAGTCCCTGTTGCGGCAGAACGGGTATTCGGCGCTGGCCGAGCACCAGGAACTGCACCGCAAGCTCACGGCGCAGGCGCTTGAACTGCGCGACAAGCTGCGCGCCGGCAAGCTGACGGTGACGATTGAGACCATGCAATTCCTTAAGAACTGGCTGGCGAATCATATTCTGTCGGCGGACATCGCGTATTCGCGAGAGTTGCACGGGAAGGCGACTGGGGGAATCGCGGCGCCGCGGGGCGAGCACGCGGGGGCGGCGCGGTAGAGCGGGAATTGGAGGTTCGGGGGGGCGGTTCGAACCCAAAATCGGGGGTCGTTTGAGTAAGCGGGGCGGCTTTTGGGGTTTGCGGGGCGTCGGGGCTACCGCTCTCTGACGTTCGCGCCTCGGCTTGGGGGCTCGGCTCGGCGTGGGGATGCCGATTGGAACTGTTGCTTCACGGTTCGGGCTTGGCGGGCTAGTTCTTTCGTCTAGCGGAACGTACTGTTTTCAGAGGGTAAACCATGCGGGCGGGCGGCGCGTCCAACAGAGTGAAAGGGTAGGCGGCCGCGGGCGGGAATGGTTTCCGGCGGAGGTGGCCGGGCCTGGCGGCCGATCTGGGATTGCCATGAAACTTCTTGCCAGCGTTGCCTTATTCGCCTCGTGGGCCGCCGCGCCGGTTTGTGCGGCTCAGATGACCATTACCGTGGAACCGTCTGCGAAGAACTTCGCCGCTCCTTCGAATCTGGCGCCGAACGACCTGAAGCTCTCGGCGCGCAGCGCGCGGCTCCCCGTGCTGGGCCTGGACCGTTTGCCCGCCGATCAATCCGATGTGCAGCTGTTCATCGTGCTGGACGATTCGACGCGCTCCGGCGCCCTGAGCGTGCAATTGCCCGAGTTAAAGAGGTGGGTGGAAGGATTGCCGGCCGGCGAGCAGGTGGCCGTGGGCTACATCCGGAACGGCGCGGTTAACCTGGCGGAGGCCTTCACCACGGACCACGCAAAGGCGGCCGGGGCGCTGCGTCTGCCGGAAGCCATCGCCGGGGTGAACGGCAGTCCGTACTTCGCGATCGACAGCGTGGCGCGCCACTGGCCGGCGACGAACCCGGGCGCGCGGCGCGCGTTGCTGCTCTTCACCGACGGCGTGGACCGCTATTATACGGACCCGCGCATCATCGACGATCCCTACGTGGACGGCGCGGTGGATTCCGCGCTCAAGAGCCACATCGCGGTGTACACGGTTTATCTGCGCGGCGAGGGCAGCTACGGGACGACGGACTGGCAAATCACCATGGCGCAATCGCGTCTGCTTCAGGTGAGCCGCGAAACCGGCGGGTTCGCGTACCAGGACACCTTGAGCAACCCCGTGTCCATTGCGCCGTACCTGAGCGACTTCAGCTTGAGGCTGGCGAACCAGTATCGGGTCACCTTCCAGGCGGCGAACCGGCAGGGCTTCCAGCCGGTGACGCTTAAGACGGAGCTGCCCCACGTGAAGATCGCGGCGCCGGCGCGGGTATACGTGCAGTAGGGCCTAACTAGACTTCCATGATGACCGGCATGATGAGGGGCCGGCGTGAGGTTTCCTTGCTAATGTAGCGTTTGAGGTCGGCGCGGATTTTCTCCTTCATCACGCCCCAATCCGTGATCTCCTCGCGGTTGGAACCTTCCAGCGTTTTGCCGACAATCTGGCGTGCGGTTTCGGCGAAATCGCCCTCCGAGACCGCGAATCCGCGGCTGACGATCTCCGGCGGGGTTTCCACGCGTCCGGTCTGGCGGTTGATGGCGATGATGGCGAGAACGATGCCGTCTTCGGAGAGGTGGCGGCGGTCGCGGATGACCATTTCCTCTACGACCTCGTCCACCGAACCGGAATCGATGCAGATGCGGCCCACGGGAACCTTGCCGGCCTTGCGGGCGCCGTGGCGGTCGATTTCGAGAACGTCGCCGGATTCCATGACGAAGCTCTCCTCAAGCCCGGCGCCGCGGAGGTGTTCGGCCAGGTGCGCGTGGCGCGAGAGCTGGCGGTACTCGCCGTGGATGGGGGCGAAAAAGCGCGGGCGCAGAAGGTTGAGGATGAGCTTCATTTCTTCCGCGCTGGCGTGCCCGGAGACGTGCAGAGGCGGATTCATGGACCCGTACATGACGTCCGCCCCGCGGCGGGCCATGTGGTCGATCATGCGGAAGATAGCTTTCTCATTGCCGGGGATGATGCGCGAGCTGAGCACCACGGTATCGCCGCTTTCGACGGAGATGTGCTTGTGGTTTTCCACCGCCACGCGCGAGAGGGCGGACATGGGCTCGCCCTGCGTGCCGGAAATGAGCACGGTGACCTTATCCGAGGGCAGTCCCTCGACGTCCTGCGGCCGCAGCAGGATGTTGTCCGGAATCTCCAGCAGGCCCAGCGAATGCGCGATTTCGGTGACCGAGACCATGCTACGGCCCACCACGGCGACGCGCCGGCCGTATTCGCGCGAAAGGTCCAGGGCAAGCTGGATGCGGTGGATGGAGGAACTGAAGCAGGCGAGGACGATCTTGCGCTCGGAGCGGCTGAAGATTTCCTCCATGCGCGGGCGGACGGCGCGCTCGGATTCGGTGAAGCCGGGGCGGTCGGAGTTGGTGGAATCGGAGAGGAGGAGCAGTACGCCGCGCTTGCCGTAGTCGGCGAAGGTGTGCAGGTCGAACATCTCGTTGTCGATGGGGGTGGGATCCACCTTGAAATCGCCGGTATGGACGATGACGCCGAGGGGGGTGGAGATGGCCAGGGCGACGGCGCTGACAATCGAGTGCGTGACGTGGAGGAACTCGATTTTGAAAGGGCCGATTTCGACGGTCTGTTTGGGCTTGATAGTTTTCAGCCGCGGCTCATGGTCCAGCTCATGCTCCTCGAGGCGGCGCTCCACCAGGGCCAGGGTGAAAGCGGTTCCGTAAACGGGAACGTCGAATTCGGAGAGGAAATAGGGCAGCGCACCGATGTGGTCCTCATGGCCGTGCGTGAGAACGATGGCGCGCACCATCTCGCGGTGCTCCTGGAGGAAGGCTAGGTCCGGCATGACGAGGTCCACGCCGAGGAGTTCCGCGCCGGGGAACATCATGCCGCAATCCACCACTAAGATCTCGTCCGCGTAGCGGATGGCGGTCATGTTCATGCCGAATTCGCCCAATCCGCCGAGGGGAATCACCTGTAGTTTCTGATCAGTCATCGGGTTCTTTTCTCACGGTAGCAGGCGCGCCCGGGTTCGGGCCAAATACTATTAGTGTAGTGGTTATAACGGGGGTGCAACAAAAAAGCCCACCTCTTTAGGGGGAGGTGAGCTTTTGTCCCCTGTTCCACCAGGGGTGATGTTCGATGGGAGAATCAGTTTCGACGGAATCGCAACCGCCAAAAACTTTTGTAGTTGGATCTTATTTCCCTACGGCTCCTAAGTCAAGGAAAATTCCCGGCCAAAATTTCCGGGCGTAACCCACTCTCTCAGGACGACTTGCGAGAAGGGGGCGTGGCGGGGTGAATTTCGCGGCAGCGGAAAAGGCTCGATTTCCACAGCGCAATTTGGCTCTAATGCAAACAAAAACATTGGCTTATGTAGGCGAATCAGAGCCTGTCGAGGTGCAAAAGGATCATGGGATCGGGCTCTTCGCCCTTCCTTCCCCAACGCCGGAAGGTCCGGAATCCGCCCATGCAGAAGCCGGCGAAGATGGCGCCCGCCGCAAGCATCCCGATGAGGATAAAGGCGTTTATGACCAGGTCGCCGATGTTGTCCTTGCGTGTCGGAACGTACTCGCTCGCTGTCACGTCGGCCTGGTAGCGCACTTGGCTGAGGAGGCGCTCGGCAGCGTCGGGATCGGCGGGAGAGAGGATGACGGCTACCAGAGGGCCGCTGCGTTTGGCCACGGCGCCGGGCAATTTCTCGAAATCCGGCATACGCTGCTGCGCGATTTGATTCGTCGGATAGCGGAAAATGGCGAGCCCGATAGCACCTTTTGGACTGCGGAACTGGCCGAATTGGGCTTCGGCCGAAAGATGGAACGCCGCAACCGAAGGCGGGATACCCGGGTCGAAAGCCTGCAGCGCGGCGGGCCCGGTAATGTAGCGTTCGCTATTGGGCACAAGGCCATCGGACGGCATAAAGCCGGGCAGGGTAGGCAGCGCGGTGTCGTCCACGTTCAGGAGGCCGCCCAGAACCCCCTCCAATTCGTCAGCCGAGGGCTTGTAGCCATCGAAGAGCAGCAAATAGTTGCCTTGGGCCACCAGGAGGGTTTTGGGCGTCTCGGCGGCCAGGGGCGCGGCTTTGGAGGCGGTCGCATCCGCGGCCCGCTGCCAGTCGAACGCCCCCAGAGCGGCCGTGGAATCGGCCAGTTGGTAGGCTGTAACGGCGAACGTGGTCCCGCCGCCGGCGTAGTCCACGGTTTCCGCGTTCTTGAGCCCGTATTCGTCCCAAACCGGCTGGCTGGAGAGCTTGGGGCTGGAGGTCCCGGTCTTCTGGTAGGTCCCGATGGAATCCGGCAAAATCGCGGCGCCGGCGAGCAACGGCAGGGCCAGGGCGGCAAGAAAAAGCCTCATATGAACATTAGACGCCAGAACGGGCGGAGGAAGCCAGAGGGGAAACTGCTTCCGCCGCGGCACGGGAGTACAAGCCCCGGCGCAGCCGCCCAAGACGGCGGAGAGCAAAACGTTAGCGTCGGCCGCCACTCGCACGCCGTTCTTTCCGCCAGGACTTGAAATCGCGCGAAACTTCGTCCTCGGTCATGCCCCGCGCTTGGACTTCCCGCGCGGCCGCGAACCTCGGCACCGGGAAGAGCTCCTTCTTAAACTCGATGGGCAGAGTAGATTCCGGCCAAGGGAAAAACACGCCCGCCGTCCCCGCCGGGTCACCAGGATTGGCGACTTCGATCGAAGAAGCCCAGTGGTATTGTGCGGAATTCCCGGACGGTGCTGATCCTCATGTGGTCACCCTTGTGACCACTATAGCCACGCCAACCGTCCGCCGCCCGGCCCTACGCCCCGTGGCAGTGCTTATACTTCTTGCCGCTGCCGCAGGGGCATTTCTCGTTCCGGCCGACTTTCTTCCCCGCCACCACCGGCTTGGCCTCGCTGCCGTTGCCCTCCCCTCCGGCGAATTGCAGTTCGGCCATTTCCTTATCCTTCTTGCGCTGCACGTTGCGGGTGAAGTCCTGCATGGAGGTCTGCGCCGCCAGGCGGCGCTGCTCGGCGGCGTCCGCCCGCGCCGCGGTCTCCTGCGCCTCGGACTGCTCCTCGCCTTCCTCCTCTTGCGGGAACGGCATCACCGGGCCGCTGTCCGTGCGCACCTGGAGGAAATAGAGGAACCGCACGGTTTCATCCTCGATGCGGTCCATCATGTCCACGAAGAGATCGTAGGACTCCTTCTTGTACTCCACCAGTGGGTCCTTCTGTCCGTGGGCGCGCAGGTTGATGCCCTGCTTGAGCTCGTCCATGGAGAGGAGATGGTCTTTCCACTGGTTGTCGATCACCTGCAGCATCACGATGCGCTCGGTGTAGCGCATGGTGTCCGCGCCCACCAGGTCTTCCTTCTCCTGATAGCGCTGCTTGAGGCGTTCGAGCAGATGTTCGGCCACCTCCGGCCGGCTCATGGTGGAGATCTCGTTGATGTCGATCTTGTACCCGAACTGGGTCAAAATGTCGTTGCGCAGCGATGCCAGGTCCCACGTATCGGGGTGCTTGTCGTCCGGGCAGCGCGACTCCATGTATTGCTCGATGATGCCTTCCACCATCTCCAGAATGCGCTCCTTCTGGTCGATGCCTTCGAGCAATTGGCGGCGCATGCCGTAGACCGCCTGGCGCTGCTTGTTATTGACGTCGTCGTATTCGAGCAGGTGTTTGCGCGATTCGAAGTTCTGCACTTCGACGGCTTCTTGCGCCTTGGCGATGCGCTTGGTGATGAGCCGCGATTCGATGGGCACATCCTCTTCCATGCCCAGGCGGAGCATGAGGCTTTGCATGCGCTCGCCGCCGAAAATGCGCAGCAGATCGTCCTGCAAGGAGAGGAAGAAGCGCGCGCTGCCGGGGTCGCCCTGGCGTCCGGAACGGCCGCGAAGCTGGTTGTCGATGCGCCGGGATTCGTGCCGCTCCGTGGCCACGATGGCCAGGCCGCCCAGCGCGGTGACCTCGTCGTGCTCCTGGTCCGTCACCACCTTGAAGCGGGAGTAGGTGGCATCCCATACGTCACGCCGCACGCGATAGAACTGGTCGTAGTGGGAGAAGTAGTTGAACTGCTCATCGCCTACGTACTTGACGTCTTCCGGAGCGAGGTGTTCGGCCGTCTTCTCCTTCAGGCAGGCTTCCTTGGCCATGAACTCCGGATTGCCGCCCAGCAGAATGTCCGTACCGCGGCCGGCCATGTTGGTGGACACGACGACCATGGACTTGCGCCCGGCTTGCGCCACAATGAGCGCTTCGCGCTCGTGATTCTTGGCGTTCAGGATTTCGTGCTTGACGCCCATCCGCTTGAGAATGCCGGAGAGCTTTTCGGATTTCTCCACCGAAATGGTGCCCACCAGCACGGGCTGCCCGGTCTCATGGATGCGCTTGATTTCCGCCGCGGCGTTGCGGAACTTCTCCTCTTCGGTGCGGTAGACGACGTCCTGAAACTCCTGGCGCTTGAGGGGGCGGTTCGTGGGAATCACCGTCACGTCCAGGTTGTAAATCTTCTGAAACTCGGCCGCTTCGGTTTCCGCCGTACCGGTCATGCCGGCCAGCTTCTTGTACATGCGGAAATAGTTCTGGAAGGTGATGGTAGCCAGCGTTTGGTTTTCGCGCTGGATCTTCACGTTCTCCTTCGCTTCCACGGCCTGGTGCAAACCGTCGGACCAGCGCCGCCCCGGCATCAGGCGGCCCGTGAACTCGTCCACGATCACCACTTCCTGAATCGGCCTGCCGGTTTCATCCTCGCCGTCCTTCACCACGTAATCCTTGTCCCTCTGATAGAGCACGTGCGCGCGCAGCGCCTGCTCCACGTGATGACGGATGGTCCAGCTTTCCAGGTTGGCGGCCTCGAACAGCCCCGGCATGTTCAGCAGCTTTTCTACTTTGAACGTGCCCTCTTCGGTGAGGCCGGCGGAGCGGTGTTTCTCGTCGATGGTGTAATCGCCCGTGGTGTACTTTTCGCCCGGCTCCTTGCCTTCGATTTCTTCGCCGCGCTGCAACTTCGGAATGATGCGGTTGATCTTATAATACTTGTCGGTCGATTCCTCGCTGGGGCCCGAAATGATCAGCGGGGTGCGCGCTTCGTCAATAAGGATGGAATCGACTTCGTCCACGATGCCGAAGTGGAAGGGCCGCTGGACGCAGTCTTCGATGCGGAACTTCATGTTGTCCCGCAAGTAGTCGAAGCCGAACTCGTTGTTGGTGCCGTAGGTGATGTCGGCGGCGTAGGCTTCGTGGCGCTCCCGGTCGTCCAGGTCATGGACAATCACGCCGACGGTGAGCCCGAGCGCGCGGTAGATGCGGCCCATCCACTCCGAGTCGCGCTTGGCCAGGTAATCGTTGACGGTGACCACGTGGACGCCCTTGCCTTCGAGGGCGTTCAGGTAGCACGGCAGCGTAGCCACCAGCGTTTTTCCCTCGCCGGTTTTCATCTCGGCGATTTTGCCGGAGTGGAGCACTTTGCCGCCAATCAACTGGACGTCGAAGTGCCGCATGTTGAGGAAGCGGCGGCCGGCTTCGCGGACCACGGCGAAGGCATCGACGAGCAGATCGTCAAGGGTGGCGCCCTGCGCGAACTTCTCCTTGAACTCGATGGTCTTGGCCGCGAGATCGATATCAGAGAGCGCCCTCATGGCCGGATCGAGGTCGTTGATGGCAGCCACCATGGGCTGCATGTTCTTGATCTCGCGCTGAGTCTTGGTACCGAAGAGTTTCGCGAGGATAGTATCGACAATCATGAAGAGTTCGAAGCGGAGTAGCCGCTGCTACTAGTTTACCCTGCTAGAGAAGACGCGCGTCGAGAGGCGCGCTTAGCGCCGGCGGCGGGGATGCCCGCTATTTCGCTTCGTGCTTGATGGCGTAATAGCCTTTGCGGGCCTGGACCTTCATGGTCTTGTCCTTGACGCGAATGTCCAGCTTGCGGTAGGAGCCGTCCTTGACGTCGTTGATGGGGGTGTAGCCAATGGAATACTGGCTGCGCATCTCCTCTTGGAGTTCCTTGAAAACATCATCCAGCGTGTGCTTGCGGTCCACTTCGAAGACGTGCCCGCCGGTCTCTTCGGACATACGCTTCAGGGCGCCGTAGCCTCCGCCCAGCGACCCGAAGCTGAAACCGCCGTAAGCAGAGGCGTCGGAATAGTCGATGCTATAGATCACAGTGTCGGCCTTTTGCGCGGCCTCCAATGCGTCCTCAATCTTCAGCTTGCTGCCTTCATCCACACCGTCGGTGATCACCACGATGACTTTGCGGCCCACTTCGCCCTTCAACTTCTCATTGGAGGCGAGGTAGATGGCGTCATAGAGAACCGTTCCGGCGGCGCCGCCCAGTGTGGGCACGGGCCCGGGGCCAAGGCCGCCGACTCCCGAGCTGACCTTAAGGCCGTTCATGGCGTTGGTCAGCAGGCGCGGCGAGTTCGTGAAGTCCTGGAGGAGTTCGGATTCCTCGCCAAAGCTGATTAGGAAGGCTTCGTCCTTCTTCTGGAGGACCTGGGTAAAGAACGCCGCCGCGGCGCGCCGCTCGATATCGAGCACGTTCTCCTGGCTGCGGCTCACATCGATGAGCAAGCCGATGGTGAGGGGCAAATCGGTTTCGCGCGTGAAGTACTTGATGGTCTGCGGCTTGCCGTCCTCCATGATGGTGAAATCGCCCTTCCCCAGATCCGAGACCAGGCCGTTATGCTTGTCGCGCACCGCCGCCAGAATGCTGACCACGTCCACGTCCGCAGTGATAAGGGGGACCTCATCGGCCGGGGGTACGGCTTGGGAGGATTGGGGTGCTTGGGCGAAGAGCGCGCCCGCCAGGGTGAAGGCCGCCAGGATTCGCATGCCGGTACAATAGGGGTGACGTCGCCATTTGGGTAAGCGTTTCCACGACATGAAGGAAGCCATTGAGCACCTCAAGAGGTCTGACCCGGTGCTTGCCGGGATCATCGGCCAGGTGGGCGAATACCGGATCCAATTCCGCGACCCAGACTTCGAAACCCTGGTGAAATCGATCATATACCAACAGCTTAGCGGCCGGGTAGCGAGCGTGATCTTCGACCGGCTGGCGAAGGCCGTGGGCGGCAAAATCACGCCGCCGTCCGTGCTGAAGCTGCGGCCCTCACGCATGCGGACGCTGGGACTCTCCGGGCAGAAGACCGCCTACATCCGCGACCTGGCGCGGCACACGCGTGACGGTTCGGTGACTTTCGAGGGCCTGCACGAGCTTAGCGATAGCGAGGTGATCGAGCAGCTTACCCAGGTGAAAGGCATAGGCCCGTGGACGGTGCACATGTTCCTGATCTTCGCCCTGCGCCGCCACGACGTGCTTCCCACCGGGGACCTGGGCATCCGCAACGCCATCCGCAAGGCATACGGGCTGGCCGAACTGCCGCAGCCGGCCGAGATGGAGGACATGGCCAAGCGCTGGAGGCCCTACTGCTCCGTGGCCAGTTGGTACCTATGGCGCAGCCTGGAGCCGAACGCCAACCTCTAATCGGAGGTGCAACCCTGAAATCCACAGGCTGTCGCGGAATTCAGCGAGAATTAATGAAATTTAGGGTTATGAAGCTCTTAATTGACCTATAATGCGTTCAGGCATGATGCGGCCTCCTGCGGCGAATCGCCCCGGGGCTCGAACAAGGAGAAATCGAAAATGAAGACGCTTAAGGTAATGATCCCCGCGGCTGTCCTGGCTGCCGGCTTCCTGGTATGCACCACGAGTTCGTTCGGACTGCCCGCGTACGCGAAGAAGGAAGCGCCGACGGTGGGCGCCGGGATGAACGCGTGCACCTACTGCCACGTGACTGCCGGCAAGAAGGACCTGAACGATACGGGCAAGTGCTACGCAACGAACGGCCACAAGGACCTCGGTAAGTGCACGGCGCCCAAGGGCTTCGAGAAGAAGTAAGCTTGCTGCCGCGTGGCGGTGAGTAGAGCCCTTGCCGCCGCGTGGCGGCGCATAGAGTTTTGGATCCGCGCGGATCCTCACGGAAAAGAAGCGCGCCCCCCGAGGGCCGCCAGCCTTAGCCGTGCGGATCCGCTTCGTATTTCCGCTGGATCCCCTCCGTCTAAAATTCAGGCTTTACCGCAAGATTCGCAGCAAAAATATTGATTATTAGCGGCTTGGCAGATGGGCAAAAGGCGTGGAGAGCCGAGCCGCTTCCCCGCTCGTTAGGCCGAATACTGCTTCTTCCACTTGGCGATTTCCGCCTGAAGCTGCGGACGAATGGAGGCGAACTGGCCGTCCTCATAGCCGTTGGTTGCCTCCTTGGGGTCGGATTGGAGGTCGTAGAATTCGCCGGGTTCCTTGCCGTCGTCGCGTAGGATCAGCTTGAAGAGCGAATCGCGGCACATGTCCGTATCCCCCAGTCGGCTGAAGACCGCCTTGGGCCAGGGCTTCTTGGCGGGGAGCGGCTTGCCGAGGAGGAGAGGCAGGTAGCTGCGTCCGGGCAGGTTCTTCGCGGGCAGGGCGGCGCCGGTGAGATCACAGATGGTGGGGAGGAAATCGCAGGAGCCGATGGATTCCGGGCGGCTGGTTTGGGGCGGGAGCTTGAGCGGCCAGCGGAAGATCAATGGGGTGCGCACGGACTCCTCGAACATATTCACCGGCGAGGAGGAATCGCCTGCGCCCCAAAGACCGTGTTTGCCGAAGAGGGCGCCGCAGGTGGCCGTGAAGACCACCACCGTGTTGTCCAGCAACTGCCGCTGGCGGAGGTGCGCCACGATGGCGCCCACGCGGTCATCCAGGGCGCTGACGGCGGCCGCGGCCTTGCGCAGGCTGGCGATGGGGTCCGCCAGCATTTCCTTGCCGGCGCGCGCGGCGGGCGAGGGCGGGGCGATGGGATAGAAGGGCTCGAAGACCGTCTTGGCGTAGAGGTCGCGGTATTTCTGCGCCACGCCGTCATAGGGTGGCGTGAGGTCCGTGAATCCGGCGGTGAGGAAGAAGGGATGGCCGGAGGTTTGGTCGTCAATGAACTTGAGGGTCTGGGCCGTCACGGAATCCGAGGAGCCCATGTCCGCGGCCAGGCAGGCGTAGCCCGCGGCGCCGAGGATCCGGGCGAGAGAGAACTCGTCCGACGGAATGGATTCGCCGCCGCCGAGTTGCATGGGCGTCCGCCCGGTGAGCAGCGACGCTCGCCCGGGGCCGGCCGAAGGCGAGGCGGAAAAGTGCTCGCGCAAAAAGACGCCTGACTCCGAAAGCTGGTCGATATTAGGAGTATGGAAATCGGCCCCGCCGTAGCACTTCAAGGCCATTGCCGGCAACCCGTCCGCCAGGATCAAAAGAAGGTTGGGACGGTCCGGAGCGCTCTTGGCCGCGGCCAGCGGAGGAAGCGCCAGGCTGCCTAGAAAAAAGAAACGGCGTCGCGATAGGTTCATGGCTGAAAATCTCAGTATAGTAGGTGAGATGGGGCCGCACGCGCGCCGGACAGCAGCCGGGCTCGCGTGGCGCCGCGATTTGGCTTTGGTGAGATGAACCTTCCGAACGCGCTTACGATTCTGCGGATCTTCTTCGTTCCGC
Source organism: Bryobacteraceae bacterium (assembly GCA_035524535.1). Classification (GTDB taxonomy): domain Bacteria; phylum Acidobacteriota; class Terriglobia; order Bryobacterales; family Bryobacteraceae; genus BOG-224. The sequence goes on along the minus strand of DATKOS010000052.1, from coordinate 5,987 downwards.
TGCTGGTGGCCGCTCTGGTGCAGCAGAACGACGTAGGCATGCGGATGATGGGCATCTCCGTGCCGCACGAATGGCTGGCGCTGGCCATTTTTCTGGCGGCCGCCGCCACGGATACGCTGGACGGATACCTGGCGCGGCGCTGGAAGCAGGTGACCACCATTGGCACGCTGCTGGACCCCATCGCGGACAAGCTGCTGATTTCCGCAGCGCTGGTTTCGCTGGTGCAGGTGCGGGCGTTGCCGGGCTGGATGGCGATCCTGATTATCGCGCGCGAGTTCGCGGTGAGCGGGCTGCGCAGCATTGCGGCGTCCGAGGGCTACATTATCCGGGCCAGCGACCTGGGCAAGACGAAGATGATTGCGCAAGTGGCGGCCATCGCCTGCGTGATGGTGAGCATCCGCTACCCCGCCCTGCATGTGGCGGCCATGGTCATGATGTGGGTGGTGGTGTTCTTCGCGGTGATTTCCGCCGCGAGCTACTTCCGCAAGTTCTGGGGCAAGGTGGACAAGCGCATCAAGCTGCGGCGGCGCCGGGAACTGCTGGCGCTGGAGCGGAAGCGCCAGAAGCCGCGGCGTCAGAGAGCATCGGCGGGAGCAGAGGAAGCCGGCTTGGAGGGCGCCACGATGGTGAAGCCGCCCGGCGTGAGCTGAACGGTCCGGATCTGGCCTTCCGGTCCCACCGGGCCGATGGACTTGCCGTTGAGCTGGACATCCACCCCGCCGGCATTCCCCAAGCGCAATTCCACGGGCGTTTGCGAGTCTATGGTGCGGGTCTGACTGGGCTGCATGGTGATGCTAAAGAGCAGCGCGCCGTTGGACCGGGCCCGCACCCATACCGACTCGCGCGCGGTCAACAGGATGTGCACCGGGCCGGCGGTCTCCGCCGCCGCGGTTGGCTGGGCGGCCGGGGAGAGATCCTGCGCGGCCGGCGCGGGCTGCGGGGCCGTCTGCGCAGGGGTGGCGGGAGAAGCCGCGGCGAGATCCGTGGCGGGAGGCTGCGAATCCGATGGCGGCTGCGCGGGGGGCTCACTGGCGGCTGCCGGCTGCACGGCGGGCGGCGCGGCGAGCACGGATTGCGGATCAGGCGCCTTGGGGCCGGCGTGCGGCGGCGCATGGGCGGCGCGATCCCACCAGACGTAAACGCCGGAGCATGCCACGGTCACAACCACGGCCAGAACCAGACCGGGAAACCAGTCCGGCCACTTGCGCTTGGCCCCGTCGCTGATGCTGTCCCAAGCGGCAGCGGCCGGAAGAGGAATGCCGGCATTGGCGGATTGGCTTTTCACGTCCAGCGGAAAGCTCTCCGGAGAGGGCTCGCACTCACGGGCCACCTGGGCCGCGAGCTCCTCCTCATCCAACCCGAGCAGGCGAGCGTACTGCCGCACCCAGCTTCGCGTGAAGACGGGCGCGGGAAGGCGGTCGAATTGCTCGTTCTCGATGGCTTCGAGGAAGCGCGTCGAGAGTTTCAATTCGTCCGCGACCTGATGCAAATCCAGGTTGCGCCGGAGCCTTTCGCGGCGCAGGGTTTCGCCTATGGCGGCCATGACTAAGGAATTCCTAGTCTCCTATGGATCATGATACACCCACCTGGAAAAGGGACACGAGGGCAGCGGGCGGAGCTAAGGTATGTCGATTGCGGCGCTTACGGCAGTCAGGGTATTGGCGCCGGAGTCCCGCGCCACGGTGCGCACGGTGTAGGCGCCGGGCTTGACGTCGAAGCTGGCCCGCACGGCGATGCCGGAGTCGGCGCGGTTGGCGAGGGTCTCATCCTTGAGCCGCAACTCGATCACCTTCTGGGCTCCGGTCACGTAGTTCCCATCGCGGTCGAAGAGGCCGGAGACCACGGTCACGTTGTCCTTGTTGCGGCCGCCCTCCTTCTGGAAGCGAAGCTGCCTGAGGTCCAGGCGAGTGAGCACGTCCACGGTGGCCTGTGCCCCGGCGCTCTTGAAGAACTGCGTCTCCACGGCCACGGAGAGTTCGCGGGTTTCCTCGTTTGAAAAAAATGCCTCCGCAATCTGCTTCTTGGCCTGCTCCTCGGGAGTGTCCGCGTAGCGCGGGGCATAGTAGCCGCGGCGCGCCTCCAGCGAGAAGCCGCGGCCGTTTCGCAACGTGACCCGCAAGGCATGGTAGCGGCCGTCCATCTTGAGGTTCAGCGGGACGAATGCGAGGACATAGATGGTCTCCGGCGTACCGGCGGCCGAATCGAAAGCCTGGTTGAAATCGTTGGAATTCTCAAGCAGCCGGCCGCCGGTTCCAGAGGTCAGCTCCGCCATGACCGCGCGCTCGTCCGAGCCGATCGCCTTGTTGCCGGAGTACACGCCTTTCACATCTACGGCGTTCAGGACCACGCCGGCGCGAATGGCGCGGTCTATGATGCTGGTTTCCCATTCCACGCCGTCGCTGAGCAGCAGGAACCCGGGCGAGACGATCACGATGGCGCGGCGGCCGGGCATGACGGAGAGCCTGCCCACGGCGACGTCGAGCGCATCGAGCGCGGACCGGGTGTCGCGGTTCCAGTAGTCCAGCGCCGCCTGGGCCAGCGCACGATCGCGCATCACCTGGTTGTATGTACCGCCGATCGGGCTATCACCCGGCTCGCCGCGCGGCACGAAGACGATGGAATTGCTATTCACCATCTGGTTCGCCGCCCAGAAGCTCATCATGTGGGGATCTCCGCGGGTGGCGCCGAGAGCGCGGAGCGAGTAGAGGCCCTGGCGCAGGCGCTGGCGATCGGCGGTGAAATCGATGGCGATCTGGCCGGAGGTGGTGTAGAGCGCCACGCGCTCGTCGCGGCCCAGGGAGGCGTCTATGCGGCGCCACGCGGCGTCCCGGGCGCGTTCCATGTCCGCAATGCCGCTCTTGTAATTCGGGTCGTCCGGATATCCGAAATGCAAATCGTCGAAAAGGTAGGCCACGAAGCGGCCGGGGAGGTTGCCGGCGGCGGAATCCTGGCCGGGGCGCTCCACTTCAAAGCGGCTGATGATCTGCGTCCTGCCGCTATCGGAAAGCTGGAAATCATCCTTGGTGAAATTGGCCGCGGCGCGTCCCTGGGCGTCGCGCACCACCACCGGAACAGAGACGAGATTGGAGGAGGACTTGAAGGTAACCGGCGCGTCCAGCATGGTGACTTCGGCCGCGGTACGGCGCAGGAGATGGATGGTGTCGGTGACGCGCTGGCGGCCGTCCGGCGTGGTCATCAGGTCGAAGGCGAGGCCTTCGCCCTCGCGAACCGTTTGCGGGGCCGGGCACTTGGGCTCGGGCGCGGGGCGTAATACGGCGTCCGGGGCGAAGCGGCGCAGCAGGTCTTCAATGCCCGCCAGAGGCTCCACGGAAACGCGGTAGGCCCCGGCCGCCGGCGCGATGCCGAGTTGATAGCCAAGGTACTGGCGGCCGGCTTTATCCACCAGGAGGCGGAGCACGCGGTCGCCGTCGATGCGAAAGCCGCCTCCAATGGAATCGGCCAGAACGCCGGGTCCGGTGACGGTGGTGTTGTATTGGATGGAAAGCCCGGACTCCAGGGTGCCGCTGCCGGCCAGAATTTCCTTCGAGGCGGCAGGCTGCGCCTGGGCGGCGTGCAGCGCGAACAAGAGAGCGCACCACGGCGGCAGGCGCCGCGGCGAAACGCGGCGGGCGAGGCCAAGCGCGGTTTGGGCGAAGCTATTCATCGGGCGTTTGCACAATTCTGGGCTTCAGCTCCGAGACGGGCTTGAGCAACTCCGCCTCCGGGGCGGCGCGGCGGAGGTAGACGGTCTTCACCACCACGCGGTCCTTCCAGACGGGTACTTCGACGCGTTCCGTGCGGACCAGTTCGCGCGGCGCGGGGCGATGGGCGGAGCCTTGCCAAACGCCGAGCGCCGCGGCGAAGGCCAAGGCGGCGGCCACGGGGATGGGCACGCGTAGCGACCCGCGCCACGCGCGGCGCCACCAGGGGCCGGCGCTATCCGGGAAGATGGCGGCGCGCAGGCGCGCGGGGACCGGTGGGGCGTCCCACTTGCGAAGCAAGCGGTCGAGTTCGGCGTCGGTCAGTTGGTCGCCTTCAAACGGTTCCTTGTTCATCTCCCACCTCCCGGTAGGCCGCCAGGCTGCGGCGCAGATTTTCCCGCGCGCGGTGCAGCCGCGACTTGATGGTCCCCACTTCCGCGCTGGTGACGCCGGCGATCTCTTCCAGCGTGAACCCCTCGTACTCAAACAGAATGACGGTTTCCCGCTGAAGCTGAGGCAAATCCGCCACGGCGCGCGCCACGGCGGAAGAGATCTCCCAACGGTCCGCCGCATCCACGCCGCCGATCTCCTCTTCCTCGAGCGGTTCATGCTCCCGCTCGTCCCGATAGTGCTTGAGAGCCAGATGCCGCGCGATGGCGAAGAGATAGGTCTTTACCGAGCCGCGCGAACGGTCGTAGCGTTGCGGATTGCGGACAAAGGCCAAGAAGCACTCCTGGGTGATGTCCTCGGCGAGATCCTCGCGCGCCGTCAGCCGATACGCGAACCGGTAGACAGCCTGGTGGTACCTATCGAACGCTGCGCGCGGCGTCACGTCCAGCACTATCATTTAATTACCGTCAGCATAGCGAAAGGATACGGGCGCGCGGCGGCCCGCTTTTTCCAGCCGCCGCGTATCCCGGCCGCGGCGCGGCGGTAATAACAGACAAGCATGACGCGACTCACATTCGCCTGCCTGCTCGCCACGGCATCTTCATTCGCCCCGGCTCAAACGCCGCCGCCCGCGGGAGTCACCATTAGGACGACCACCACCCTCGTCCAGGTAAGCGTTTCCGCGCAAGATTCCAAAGGCCGGCCCGTCACGGACCTGAAGAAGGAAGATTTCGCGCTCTTCGATAATGGGAAGCAGCAGCAAATCGAGGTGCTCTATGGCGAGGCCGGAGCGCGCGTGCCCCAGCCCGCGACGCCTCGCGCGCCCGCCGCCCAGACGAATGCTTCGCCGCCCGCGCGCCAGGGCGGATCGGCGGTCATCCTGCTCGATTGGGCCAACACCGGCTTCCGCAACTCCGCTCGCGCCCGCGCGCAAGCCCGCAAGATGATGCAGCGGCTGGGCCCGGAAGAACGCGTCGGCCTCTACTCTTTCGACAGGAACGGCCTCAAGGTGGTGAACGAAATCGGCGCAGACCGCGCCGATATCCTGCGGAGCCTCGATACGCTCACCGGCCAGCCCTATCCGTGCTTCCAGCCGCAGATGGACGGCCTGGACGACAAACTCCCGCCCGGCGACGACAACATGAAGATCTGCGGAGGCTCCGGTCCCCTGGCGCACGCCGTCAAGGATTTTTGGGTGGACCACCGCACGCGGGACACGCTGGCGGTCTTCGAATCCATCGCGGCGCGCATGGCCGGCTCGCAGGGCCGCAAAGCCCTCATCTGGATTACCTCCGCCTTCCCGCTCGATTCGGATATGGGCGGCGTGGACCACTATGGCAGCGTGGTGGACCGCGCCATGCACAGGCTGAACAACGCGGGCATCTCGCTCTACCCGGTTGACGCCCGCGGCCTGACAATCGACAGCATGGTCGACGCCGATAATGACACCTGGCCCACCATGGACAACTTCGCCGAACGCACCGGCGGCGTAACGTTCAAAGGCCGCAACGACCTCGACGACGGAATGCAGGCGGCCATCGAGGACATGGATACCAGCTACACGCTCGGCTTCTATGCGCCGCAGGATTCCTCTCAAATGGGCTTCCACAAGCTCACCGTGCGCTCCCTGCGGCCCGGCGTCACCCTCCGCTATAAAGAAGGCTACAGCATCGGCCCGCCCAGCAGCCCGCCGCCGGAAATTCCCGGCGCCCAGGCGCGTTCGGCGGAACTAGCGGCGCTTTTGGCGGAGTTGAAGGCGGCGCAGCCGGCCTCACCCGCTCCCGGCGCCGCTCCCGCTCTGCCCGGGGCCGTTGCGCCGCCGCCCGCCGCCGTGCCGCCCCCGCTGCCGGCCAATACGCCCGAGATCACGACGCACGAAACGACGTTGACCTTTCG
>DATKOS010000051.1:0-5930 GCA_035524535.1 Bryobacteraceae bacterium | reverse complement strand
TGTCGGTGCTGTCCTCCGCGCTCATTCCCCTGACGCTGGCTTACGCCATCCTGCGCTACCGGCTGATGGACGTGGACATCCTCTTCCGCCGCGGATACGCCTACACCCTGGCGACCCTTTGCGTGATGGCCGGATTTTGGGGCATCGTCATTTCCCTGGGCAACCTGGTGCAGAAGCACTTCAAGGGTTTGAACAACCTGAGCCTCACCGCCGTCGTGGTGATGGCCGCCTTCCTCTTTCAGCCCATCCGCAACTGGATTCAGGAGCGCCTGGACCGCTACTTCTACCGCGACCGCTACGACTACCGCCGCACCCTGGTGGAGTTCACCCGCTCCCTCAGCTCGGAAACCGACCTGGACGGCATGTTGATGTCGGTTGGAGAGCGCCTCCTGAAGACCCTCTCCGTGAAGCATGTGGCGTTCTTCCTGGCCGAGGAGCGCGAGGATGGCCGCCGCTTCGTCCTGCGCACCTCCATGGGACCGAATCCGCGCCTGGACGCCGTCGCGCCGGAGAGCCTGGACCTGAGCTTCCTGACCGAGCGCGCCTCCCAGCCCTATCTCTTCTTCGAGCGCACGCGCCACCTGCTGGACGCCGTCTCGCGCTCCTGGCCGGCTTCCGTGCGCCACTCCATCGCGGACCTGGACCTCAACTACTACTTCCCCTGCACGGCCCGCGACCGCACCATCGCCTACCTCGGCATCAGCCGCATGTTGGACGGCGATTACCTTTCCAGCGTCGATGTCGAGCTGCTCATCACCCTCGCCGGCGGGCTCGCCACCGCCATAGAGAACGCGTCGCTCTACCGCTCCCTGCAGCGCAAGGTGGAGGAGTACGAGAGGCTTAAGGAATTCAGCGAGAACATCGTCGAATCCATCAACGTCGGCATTCTGGCGGCCGACCTCGAAGACCGCGTCGAGAGCTGGAATACCCAGATGGAGCAGCTTAGCGGCGTCTCCCGGGAGCGCGCCGTGGGCAGCCGCCTGGCGGACCTCTTCCCCGCGGACTTGGCCGCACAATTCGATAGCGTCCGCGGCGAGACCGGAATCCACCACATCTACAAGTTCGTACTGAAACCCGCCGCCCCCGCCCAAGCCAACGGAAATAGCAACGGCAATGGCAACGGAAATGGCAACGGAAATGGCGACGGCGCCGGGCAGAAACCCCGCGAGGCCACGGTCAACATCGCCATTGCGCCCCTGGTTTCACGCGACCTGGAGCAAATCGGCCGCCTGGTGATCTTCGACGACGTAACCGACCGCGCCGAGCTGGAGCGCCGCCTGGTGCAGGCCGACAAGCTCTCCAGCATCGGTCTTCTGGCGGCCGGCGTGGCGCACGAGGTGAATACGCCCCTGGCGGTGATCTCCACCTACGCGCAGCTCATGGCCAAGCAGGTGGCCGGCGATACGCAGAAATCCCAGATGCTCGAGAAGATCGCCAAGCAGACCTTCCGCGCCAGCGAGATTGTGAATTCCCTTCTCAACTTCTCGCGCACCTCCACCACCAGCCTCGGCGAAGTGAATCTGAACCGCGTGATTCAGGAAACCCTCTCGCTTCTGGAGCACCAGTTCCTGAAGGCGGGAGTCACCATAGAGAGCCGCCTGGAGAGCAGCCTGCCCCCCATTCACGGCAACTCCGGCAAGCTCCAACAGGTGTTCCTCAACCTCTTCCTCAACGCGCGCGACGCCATGCCCAACGGCGGAAGGCTGGAAGTGCGTACCTCGCGCGGCCCGAATGGAGCGAAAATCGAGGTGGCCGACACGGGACACGGCATCGCCCCGGAGCACATCCATCGCATCTACGATCCGTTCTTCACCACCAAGGGCGCGCGCAAGGGCACCGGCCTCGGCCTTTCGGTGACATACGGTATCATTCAAGAGCATGGCGGCTCCATCGAAGTTTCCAATGGCCGCGAAGGCGGCGCCCGCTTCCAGATTGAGCTTCCCTTCGCCATGGCCGCCACGGCGAGGACGCCCGTGAATGCCGCCTGAATCCATCGATAACCCCTCCCCAAACGCCCAAAGCAAGGGCAGCGTGCTGGTGATCGACGATGAGCTCGACATCCGCGAAGGCCTCGACCTCCTGCTTACCGACGCCGGCTACGGCGTGGACCTTGCCGGCGGCGGCGTGGAAGGGCTCCGCAAGTTCGGCGAGCGCGCCTATGACCTTGTGCTGCTGGACCTCATGATGCCGGACCTCTCCGGCATGGAGGTGCTGGACGAGATTCGCAACCGCGAGAGCGACACCCCGGTCTTCATGATCACCGCCTACGGCTCCATTGAAGCGGCCGTGGAGGCCCTCAAGCGCGGCGCCAACGACTACTTCTCCAAGCCCTGGGACAACGAGAAGCTCATCATCGAGATCGACCGCATGATCGCCCGGCGGCGTCTCGAATCCGAAAACGTACACCTGAAGCGCGCCCTGGTGGAGCGCTACAGCTTCCCGAATATCATCGGAAAGAGCGAGCGCATGGTCCGCATGTTGGACCTCGTGAGTCAGGTGGCCTCCGCCCGCTCCACCATCCTGATCGCCGGCGAAACCGGCGTGGGCAAGGAACTCGTGGCCAAGGCGATTCACGCCAACTCCCCGCGCGCCGGGCAGCTCTTCGTCGCCGTGAACAGCGGTTCCCTGCCCCCGGACCTGCTGGAATCCACCTTGTTCGGCCACGTGCGCGGGGCCTTCACCAGCGCCGTGCAATCCAAGAAGGGCTATTTCGAAGTGGCCGACCGCGGCACCATCTTCTTCGATGAAATAGGCACGCTCGGCGCGGAAACGCAAATCAAGCTGCTCCGCGTCATCCAGGAGAAGGAATTCACCCCGCTCGGCGCCACCGAACCCATCAAGGTGGACGTCCGTATCCTGGCGGCCACCAACGCCGACCTCTTCCAGCTCGTGAAGGAAGGCAAATTCCGCGAGGATCTCTACTACCGCCTGGACGTGATCAAGATTTCCGTGCCGCCGCTGCGCGAGCGCAAGGAAGACATCCCGCTCCTGGTGGAGCATTTTCTTGACCGCTATTGCCGCGAGAATGGGAAGTTTCTGGACGCCTCCGGCCACTCCTTGCTGCGCTTCGCTCCGGAGGCCATGCAGATCCTCATGGAGCACTCCTGGCCCGGCAACGTGCGCGAACTGGAGAACGTGGTGGAACGCGCCGTGGTGCTGGCCGCCGATTCGCTCGCGCCCATCGAAGTGCTCCCCGATACCCTGCTGCAAGCCAACGGCGTGCGCGCCCCGCGCGCTGAGGATAGCCCCCTGCCGCCCGACGCCTCGCTCTTCGAAATCGTGAACGACTACGAGCGCAAGGTCATCATCGAGCGCCTGGAACAGAGCAACTGGAGCCAGACGGAAGCCTCCGAGAGCCTGCACGTGCCGCTCTCCACGCTCAACCAGAAGATCAAGCGCCTGGATATCAAGATCCGCAAGAAGGGCGAGGCGGTTCCATAGGTTATGGCCATCGACCGCCGCCTTGCCCAGAGGGCGCTTCTCTCCACTCTGGGGTACATCCTGGGCAGAGCCATCTACTGCACCGTTTCGCCCACGAACTGGCGCACGGGCTCTGTCATGGAGGAAGGCGCGGTGTTCCTGGTAACGTTTTGCTGGCTGCAATCTTCCGGAGCGCGCGCTCTGTTCACCAGATTCAAGCGCCGCCTCCGGCGCGCCACTGCCGGCTAAGGGTTGACTGCTCTCTTCAAACCGCTCCGCTCTTTGGAACGCGGTTCATGATCTCGTCAGCCAGCTCCTGCGGCTTGTCCACGTTCAGAAGCGTGAGGCGGCTGGCCTCGCCCGCGGTCTCAATGGACAGGTTCCCTACTCCAAACATGCGCTGCGTGACGCTCTGATCCACGCGCACATCCTGAATCTTCGAAAGCTGAATGTTGCGCGTGGAGCGCCCGGCCACGCCGGTCTCGAACCGCAGCCGGTCGGCGGTGACGGTCGCAGTGCTGAAGCGCCTCCGGGCCAGCCGCGCCAGCGGCCACAGAAACAACAGCAGCGGCAGCGCCAGCACCCAGTGCGGCAGGTTGCTCGTCTGGGTTCCAACCACAAGGTCAATGGCCGCAATCGCAACGGCCAGTAGGATGCTCCCGGCTTTGATGTACTTGTTCGTCGGCTTGATGATGAGGTCCGGCAAGGGGTACTCCTCCCCGAGTGGCTATTGTCGCACGTTGCCGGCGGCCCGGATCACTTCGCGCAGCGGAACCCGATGTCGTCGCTCCGCCACCGCTCCGGCGCGCTCTTCGAGTCCCAGATCAGATCCGGACTGAGCTGCTGGCTGTCGAAGCCGCCGCCCCGCACCGCGTACCAGATCTCATCCGAGGCCGGCGGCGGATGCATGCGGCGCGCATACTCGTCGCTCTCCTCCGGCGTCGGACTGCGCGTCTCGTCGGTCCACTCCCACGCATTGCCAATCATCTGCCGCGCCCCATAAGGGCTCGCGCCGTTGGCGAACGCGGTGGCCGCCAGGAGCATCCCCAGCCCAATGTTGGCCCTGGAGCGGTCCGGCGAGTCGCCCCACGGAAAGGCCTGCCCGTGCTCGCCGCGCGCGGCCTTCTCCCACTCGCGTCCGTTGGGAATGCGTTTGCCGGCCCATGCGGCGAAAGCCCTGGCATCGTCCATGGAAACGTTCACCACGGGATATTCCGGCTCGTCCGCCCGGAAATTCGGCGGCAGCGAGCGGTCCGTGGCCTTGCAGAAAGCAGCGTAAGCGGCGTTGGTGACTTCGGTCTTATCCATATAGAACGCCGGCAGCCAGATGGATTCCTTGGTGGCGCCGGAGAGAAAGTTGCCCGCCGCCACCAGAACCATATCGCCCGAAGCCGAAGCCACGGCCTTCGGCGCCGGAGTCTCTGCCGTGGCGGAGGCAGGTTTCTCCCTGGGCCAGAAGTAGTAGACGCCGGTCGCCGCCGCGGCCGCCAGAACTCCCGTCACAATCCACTTCAAGGCCCCGGAGGAGCCCGGCGCGGGCGCCGCTTTCCGCGCCACGATGCGCATCCCCTGCGTCTCCGCTGGCGCCAGGCCCTTCACAAAGAACGGCTGGCCGTCTTCGCTTTCGCCCTGCTCCAAGCCACCGGCTTCTTCCAGGAACTTCGCCCGCGCCGCCGCGTCCTCGCAAGCGGCCTCGCTCAGAATCGTGACCACCACCATGCGGCCGGTTTCGGTATCGAGGGCGCGGTACACGTCCGCCTCCCCGCCGTCGAGAAGTTCCTCAAGCAGATACTTCCCCATTCTCTCCGGCAGTCGCATGGCGTTTCTCTTGCAGTATAGCCGGAGGCCGCCCCGGCGGGCGCATGAGCGGGGCGCCCATAGCAGGCCGTCGATAGCGCGGGGCCGGATAGCGGGCGGTCGTTGCCAGTCTATCGTCTGGGTCGCCGATGACGGAGCGTCGATATCGGACTGCCGCTGCGAATTGGCGGGCCGACGCCGGGAATTCGCGTCGCGCCGCGATAAATAGCGGAAGGGGCGGCGGCCTCTGGATCGTGCAGCGCCGGCGCCGGCCGCCGCCCGAAAACACTCTGCCCTCGCGCTGTTTTATTCCCAACTTTTCCACAATACAGAACCGTTAAGTGCAACACTTCGCGGCGAAAAGAATTTGTTGAAAACACCCTCAAACCGGAAAATCGAGGTAGCGCATCCAGGGCCGGCCGCGATACAAAAGGGAAGATCGTTCCAAACCAAGGTTGCTGCGCGGCCGTAAGGTAAATCTCGGGGGAGGTCGCCTCAAAGCCGCGCAGCTTTCCTTGCCGCCCTACCGCCCGCCCAAGACCCCACCCAACGCAACCGGCGCCGGCAGAGAGCCGCCTGGAGATCCCGAGAGCACCATCCCGATACCAGATTTGCACCCGCCCCGCCAACGACGCTACACTAATCGAGAGCAGCCTCAATCCTCATTCCCCGGTCGTCTAATGGTAGGACAGCGGCCTTTGGAGCCGTGAATC
>DATKOS010000050.1:0-10183 GCA_035524535.1 Bryobacteraceae bacterium | reverse complement strand
CACGCTCCACGGCTAGGGCGGCGCTGTGAACGTCTTCGCCCTCGCCGGAGAGGAAGCGGCTGACGGCGGCGGTGGCGTCGTTGTTGAAGCCTTCCACGCTTTTGACGGCGGCGGAGAAGACATCCTGAAAGGCTCCGCCGGAGTTGGACGACCCGGCTGGCCGAATCGATTCCAGAGAGGGCGGCGCGGCAATGGGGGTGATCGGTCCGGGCATCGAGGCCTCAGCGCAGGAGCTCGATCGAGTGCGAGATCATATCCTTCACGGCGCCGATGGCGGCCACGTTTGCCTCGTAGCTGCGCGAGGCGCCCATCAGGTCCACCATGTCGGCGGCCGGGTCCACGCGCGGGAACGCCACGTAACCCTGGGCGTCGGCGTCGGGATGCCCGGGCATATAGCGCTTTTCGGGATCGCGCGTGTCCGTCACAACCTCCGAAACGGTCACGCCTTGGGCGCTCTGGGCCAGTTGAAACGCGGACGAAAAGGGCGAGTCCACGGACGAAGCCTCGAACACCGCGTCCTTGCGGCGGTAAGGGCCTCCCTCGGGAGTGCGCGTGGTTTCCGCATTGGCTAGGTTTTGCACCAGAAGTTCGGCGCGCGCGCGCTGGGCCGCCATGCCCGAAGCGCCAATCGAAATGGCGTCAAACAGGCTCACTGCGTTTGGCCTCCATCGATGGCCAGGCGCACGTTCTGAATTTCACTGTGCAACAGCCCGGAAGCGACTTGGAAGCGTAGCGCGTTTTCCGCCAGGAGACGCGATTCGCGGTCCAGGCTGACATTGTTACCGTCGTTCTTGACGGCCAGCCCCGGCGCGTCGATGGCTTTCGGCGGCCCGCCGATCAGGCTGCGCATCTCGGCGTCGAAATCGATGTCCTGGGTCAGGTAGCCCGGTGTGTCCGCATTGGCGATGTTGGCGGTTACCAGTTTCTGCCGCGCGCTCAGCAGGTCCATGTACCGTTCGAGCTGAGCTGAGATTCCATCGAGCATCGCGGGAGAGCGGGTGCACGCGCGGGACCAACGGTAAGGGCTCTAAAATCAACGCCGGATTCCGCCGCGAGCGGCAAGATATTGCCGCGCCGGCAAACGTTTGCCGCCGGACGGTCTGCCCGGTTCAGCGCGCCTTGGCCAAGGCTTCGGCGCCGATCTCCAGGGCCGGACGCGTCCGCGGGATATCGGCGATGTTGACCACGCTTTTGTCGAACACCGTCATATCCTGCACCAGACGGTCCACATCCGCGCCGGCTTCCATGAGGATTTCGTGCTCGATCCAATCGGAAAGCGGGATGCCGCGGAAGTACATGCGCTCCTGGAGCACCAGGCTCTTGCGGTTGCGCGTCAAGGTCCGGTCTTCTTTCGAGTAGTGGCGCTGTTCCACGCGGAGCTCGCTCAGAAAGCCTTCCAGGGCCTGGCGCCTGGCCGTCTCCTCGGCCGCGCGCATCACGGTCTGGAGGGTGGATTCCAGCCCGGCTTTCTCGGCCTTCAGTTCGCCGCGCGTCTCGGCCAGATTCTCGCGCTGGCTGGCGAGCCTCTCGCGCTCCTCGGCAAGCTTCACCTCCATGCGCGACTGCATGACGAACCACGCCAGAATCGCCGAAGCCACGCCCGCGCAGCCCGGCACGAGGATCCACAGAAGGGCATCCATGTTCCCCAGCATAGCTGCGCCGGCCGCCAAACCGCTAGATAACAAAGGTATACAAACCGGGATGATCTTCTAGCGCCGGCGCATGGCGATCAGTGACTTGGTCACTCCCCAGAAGCGCTCGCGAATCAGTCGCGCGTCCGGAAACAGGCGCCTCAAATCGCCCGGCCCCAGCAGCAGGATATCCGCCAGGAAGTGCCGGATATAGAACTCGCGCCGGTCCGGCGTAACGCGCGAGAGCCAATTCCAAAAATTGAACCGCGGGGCAAGCGCGCGCTGCCAGGCCTTCGGCAGCCAGTGGAGGAAGGGGGTCATCAAGTGCTGCTCTACTGGGAACCAGCGGTTGGGCGTTTGAATCCAGTAGCCCCGGCCCACGCGCGCCGCCTCCCGGGCGAGAGCCTCCTGGCGGGCGGGGGAGCCCAGGTGCTCAATCACCGAATTGCTGAATACAATATCGAACGCGCCGTCGCGAAAGGGCAGCAGGCATCCGTCGCCCGCCACGCGGATTTCCTCTCCCGCCCGCGGCTGGATGGACTGCGGGAGATTGAGCATCACCACGCGCGGCGGCGAATCGAGCAGTTGCCAGCATTCCGGAGTGCCCCCGATATCGAGGACCAGATCGTTTGCGGAAATGCCGTATTCGCGCGCGAAACGCAGCATGCGGCGTCCGCGGAAGCGCAGGGAAAGCGCGGCCAACGCCGCGCGGATGTCAGGGTTTGCCATCGCCGCCGAAATCGATGTCGGAGTCCACCGCGAACTTGCGGTAGCCCCGGAACTCGAGGAAGTTGCGCATGAGCTTGGCGCGCGTGTTGCGCAGCGTCTCCTTGGAATCCGAGAGGCGCGGCTGATACAGCATGTCGGTTTCCGCCTGCGAAGGGAGCAGGAACGGCTTGCCGCCAACGTCGGCGAAGGCGTAGTCGATCGAGGTTGAAGAGCTTTGTATGGCGAAACCGGGAGGTATATCGTCGGCTACGCTGGTAAGCCGCAGCGCGCGGTGGTTCTCCCTGGCGATTTCAATCTGGCCGTGAAAGCCCACCAAGATCGATTTCTCGCCATTGCCGCCGTCAAAAGCGAGCACGTAGCGCGAACCGGAACGCGGCACGCGGTAGGAATAGACCCAGACCGGAGACTTATGGTTGGTGGAGGCCTTTTCCCAATGGAACGTGGCGCTGGAGGCAGGCTCGAAAATCCAGCGCAACAGGCTGCCGAACTCGCCGGCGGAAGTGGCGCCGCCCACCGAATAGAAATCGCGGCCGGAAACCCTGTTGCCCTCCACCAGCTTGTAGCTTTCCTTCTTGCCGGCGTAGGTAACCTGAAACGTCAGGGTATCGAGATTGCGCGAGTCCGCCCCCTCCGCCACGGAGCGGCGCATGGTCTCGGTGCACACGAAATCCGGGAGAAGATCCGAATAATCGAGCGCGGCGGCGCGCGTAGCTTCCAGGAAGCGAGCCTGCTCCGCCGGCCCCGGCGCAGCCCCCGAAGCCGCTAACGCCAATCCGAAGGCAACGGCGAAAGCAGCCAGAGCGGAGCGCGTCATTCTTCCCACTATAGCCCCGAGCGCCGCATTCTTCGGGCCTGAAAGGGACCGCGGCCGGGGCGCGAGCGCCGAAAATCCCCGGGGAGATGGCGGCGGCAACCCAAAACAGCGCCGCGAGTTAGAATGTGCGTATGGCTGCACTGGTGGGGATCTCCGACCCCGTGGCCCTTCGCGAGAAGGAGGAGCGTCTGTTCTCCATCCTCCGCGGGATGGAACGTGTCATCGTGGCCTTCTCCGGCGGTACCGATTCTGCTTACCTGGCCTGGGCGGCCAAGCATGCGCTTGGCGCGAACGCGGTGGCGCTGACCGCCGATTCGGCCTCGCTTCCGCGATCCCACAAGGCGGACGCCGAGGCATTCGTGGAGCGCTTCGGCATTGCGCATGAGTACGTGGACACGCGTGAGTTCGAGAATCCCGATTACGCGCGCAACAGCCCCGACCGCTGCTTTCACTGCAAGAACGAGTTGTTCACGCGCCTGGAGGAAGTTGGACGCGAGCGCGGCTACCGGCACATCGTCTACGGCGTGAACGCGGACGACCTGAACGACTACCGCCCCGGGCAAAACGCCGCCCGGAAGCACGAAGTGAGCGCGCCGCTCGCCGACGCGGGCATGACCAAGGCGGAGATCCGGGAGCTTTCGCGGCAGGCCGGCCTCCCAACATGGGACCGTCCGGCTTCCGCCTGCCTGAGTTCGCGAATTCCCTACGGCACGCCGGTGACCATTGAGACGGTGAAGGTGGTGGAAACCGGAGAGGAAGAGCTGAAAGCCCTGGGCTTCCGGCAGTTCCGCGTGCGATTCCACGGCGAAGTGGCGAGGATCGAGATTGCCCGCGAGGAGATGGAGAGGGCCATGACGCTCGCCATGGCGGCGCGCCTCACGGAGATCTTCAAAGGGCTGGGCTTCAAGTATGTGGCGCTGGACCTGGAAGGCTACCGCCAGGGCTCGCTGAACGAAGTGCTGCGGCGGAAGTAGGGCGCGTCCTCGGCGCTCCGGTCAGGCCGCGGACGGCTTGTGCATTAGGCCTATCACGCGCTCGTACATGCGGTTGCGGGCTTCTAGGCGGTCTGAGGCGCGCGCCACGTAACGAATCACCAGGGCGATGCCAGCCCCGTCCGGGCGCATTTCCACGGCCGGAGCGGCGCTCAGGTGGCTGAAGCCGCTGCGCCCGGAGGCGTGCTTCCACTCCTCCTCGGCAAGGCGCGCGTCTTTCTCGGTCCCCTCCGTGGCGGCTTTGTGGACTTCCTTCATCAGGCTGAAGGCATCGGCCTGGGAGGGAACGCCAAATTGGATTTCGTCCCACATCCACTGGTTCGCCGTCGAGAAATTGAAGCAGTGGCCGCGGATGGCGTAGCTATTGAGAAACGTGATGCGGCGGCCGGTGGGGTGGCCGCGGTCGGTCCAGTTTCCGGTTTCCAGCAGCGCGGTGCGGAACAGACCAATTTCGGCGACTTCGCCTGCCACGCCGTCGATTTCCACGCGATCTCCCACGCGCAGGCCGCCCTTGCCCATCAGCACGAACCAGCCGAAGAACGCGAGGATGAAGTCTTGCAGCACCACGGTCAGGCCTGCCGTGGTGATGCCCAAGATGGTGGGGGTCTGGCTGGGCGCGCCAAAAACCAGCAGGAGCAGCAGCAACGCTCCGGTGAGCTCAATTCCCAGGCGGAAGACCACGCGCAGGGTGTGGGCGCGCCGGCGGTCCAGCGACGGCCGTTCCACGAAGCGCAGGGCTAGCCTGTCTAGCAGGATCACGGCGATAAGCAGAAACACCACCATGGCGCAGGACTGCGCCAGCAAGTGCAGCACAATGGCGTGCTGAAGCTGCAATTGGCCGTCCCACTTTTGATAGACCGAGGCGAGTTGCTTGTCGGCCTCGATGCGGGCGTCATAGGTGGCCATGAGCTGCGACCGCACGCTCTTGTCCTTCAAGTAGGCCAGTGTGTCCGCGGCGGTAGACGCAGCGCCGGCAACCGGCTCGGCGCCGGACTGCGCCTCCAGCTTGTCATGCTCGGCCGAAAGCGCGGCGGCATCCGAGTTAGCCTCCTGAATGGCCTGTTGCAGGAGGCCGGCGCGCGTGCGCTGGTCGAGCCAGGAGGATAAGCGGCTCGCCAGCGTGCCGTGCTGGCGGGCGGAAGCCACGGCGGTTTGGCCGCCTCCATCCTGCTGGGATTCCTCTTGCCTCACGGCGGCCTGATAGGAGGCCAGTTCGCGCTCGATGCGCTGCTGATCGTCGCCGCCGGAGCGCGCCAGGTCCTGCCGGGCGTCCGCCAGTTCATCGTTGTCCAAGCCGAGCTGCGCCTTGGCGATGTCCAAATCGCTGGAGCCGGATGAGGCCGCGCTCTTGGATAGGGCGTCCACCCGGGCTTGGTCCGCCGCGACGGCCTCCTGCAATTGCGACACCTTGCGGGAAAGCGCCAAGGCGTCTCCGGTCAGCGTGCGCTTCTTCAAGGCGGATTGGCGAAGCGCCGCGGCGAACGCCTGCTCCACCCCCTGATCGGCGTAGCGCTCGGCCTCCCGGGCGGCTCCCTTCTCCTCGGCGGTAACGGCCACGGCCGCCAGCGCCTGGGCCGTTTGCCAGGAGCGGGTATCCACCACGCCTGCCGCGCCCTTTCGGGAGCGCTGCAGGAACGGGAGGTTCGACATGGCGCTCCGCGTGGCCAGGGAGAACGCCACGCACCCCAGAAAGAGGGCCGCCAACCCCACCACCAGCCACAGCCAGAAGCCGGAGAGGAACGCCCGGGGAGTGCCGCGGGGCTGAGGGTGGCGCGCGGATGCCATGGATTCCATTTTGGCAGGATTCCGGGCGCGGCTGCCCGCGCTTAGGTACGCTATTCGACTAGGAAATTGCCGCTCGGGCCGCCGCCCTGGAAAAATGGCGTGGAGGCGGGATTGGAGATGGTGGCGCTGCCGGTCAAGTTCAGCGTGTTGGCCACCAGCGTGAGGTTCGCTCCGGACAGCTTGCCGGTGCCGCTGTAGCTGAACTGGGCGCCGGGCATGTATACCGCCCCGTTGAGGGTCATGGCGCCGCTTCCGGCGATGCTCGCCGTGGCCGTATTGCCGGACGGCTGCCAGACCAGAAGACCGTTGTAGGTTCCGCTGCTGGGCGCGGACAAGGTGATCCTGGCGTTGCCGGAAGCGGTGATGGAACCTTGTGCGGACCCCGCCGGAAAGTACAGCGTGACGGGACCGGTGGCGGTAATGATGCCGCTGGCTTGCGCGGAAATGCCGGCTTCCAGAACGTAGGTGCCGCTGGTGAGTTGCAGCGTCTCCGAGCCGGCCACCACTACCTGGCTGCAATAGGTGCCTGGCGAGAGGACGTAGGGCAACCCATTTACCTCGTAACTGGGAATCGAGAATGGCGTACAACTCCCCGTGGTGGGCGCGCTCGGCATGTCCGAGGCGAAGGGGTCGCTGACGGGCAGCGCGCCGCGCGACGGCATGGGGCTGAAGCTGGACCCGTTGACGCAACTGCCGTTCAACCCCGACCCGCAGACGTAGCCGCCCACAATGTAGGTCTTGGACCCGCCCGAGGTTGTGATTTTGGAGCTCGGTTGCAAATTGACCGCCGGTGTGGTTGCGGTGTTTGCGCTGGAATTCACGTAAACGCCGCAGCCGCTGCTCAGCGCCCCGCCACCCGATTCGTAGATGCCGGTGCCGGAGGAGGCCAACGAATAAACGCAGCCGCCGCTGGGAGGCATAATAGTCGCCGTGGCTCTCACCGAAGGCGCCAAAGCCGTATGCCCCAGTACGCCGCTGAACCACTGCGGCATGGTTTCCGACGCGGTCGCGGTAACCCAATAGGAGACGTTGGTGAGTCCGGAGACGGGCGTGGAGGACGTGCCCGCCGCCATCTTGACGCTCTGTTTTCCGCCGTTGCCGCCATCAGTAACCCCGTTGGCCGAGGCGTATTGGCAGCCAACGTACAGCGGTCCGGTGGTCAGGGAAGAGCAAGCGATGGACGATTGGGAGGAGTAAGGGGAGCTCGCCGCCTTCACGGCGGCCAGGGCGGCCGATTGCGCCGCGGTCTTGCAGGCCAGCTTGCGCCAGTAGGCCCACCCGACGTCCACGACCAGACCCATGAGGCCAATCATCGCCGTGAGGGACAGCGTCATGAACAGCGCTGCCTGTCCGCTTCTGGGGTTTCGCCGCCGTCTGGATGGGTAAGCCATGAATGAATGAATGAATGAATGCGCTATTCCTAGTTTAGGGACCTGCTCGGGAATTTCCAGCCTAACGGTGGTAAGGCCCCGCATATTAACGTAAGGCAACTTGTCCGCCTCCCGCCCCGGCTGTTATCCAAGAAGCATGCCACGCTTACGCCGCGGACGACGTGGGGGCCAGAGCGCGGTGGAGTTCGCCCTGCTTGCCCCCTGGTACATCTTCCTGTTCATCGGGGCCTTCGATTGGGGCTTCTTCGCGCACGGCCTGATTTCCACTGAGAACGCAGCGCGCGTCGCCGCCATGTACAACGCCTGGAAGAATACTCCGACCGACCAAAACACCGCCTGCCGGTATGCCTGGATGGAGCTGCAGACAGCGGTGAACGTGCCCTCAACTCTGCCGTCTTGCAGCGCCCTGCCGATCATTGTCACCGCAACCCAGGTGAACGGCCCGGACGGCGCCGGCGCGGCTCAGGTCACGGTGGAATACCAGACGCAGCAGTTGATTCCCATCCCTGGACTGATCAACGGGCAATACACCTTCTACCGCGTAGTCAAAATGAGGATTTAGCGCATGACGGCGCGGCGGCGAAATCGGCGGCGCGGCACCGCTCTGGTTGAGTTTGCGATGATCGGAGCCCCCCTGATCTTCATCTGGATCAGCGTCTTCCAAATGGCGATCATCGAGTGGCGCTACCACACGCTTCAGTACGCGGTGAAGATGACCACGTCGTATATGAGCACCCACGGAAGCGACTGCTCCACGGGGGGCAATACGTGTTCCATCGAAATTGAGAACGCGGCCCAGATCCTGGAAAACGCGGCGGTGGGAATCCCCCCGAAAGCCATTTCCGTGACGTTCACCCCGATCGGCAGCGATCACGTCACGGCGGCGGGCGGCTCCTATCCGCTGACGTGCACTCTGGACCAGTGCCTCACCAACACCACCTCGTATCCGCCGACGGGTTACGGCGACCGCGGCTGCGATATCAAGATCACGGCCAGCTATACCTTCAACTCCATGCTCGGCATGTTCGTCCCGGGCCAGAACTCGGTACATTTCGGGACTTACACCTTCACCTCGGATTCCCAGCAGGCCATCTTGTTCTGAGGCCTCTCCTCCGGCTTCGCGCTATTTCAGCTTGACGGGCGCGGCGGGCCGGGTGGGCCATACCGTGGGCTTGGCTTTGAGCTGCTTCATCAGTTCCGCCACGCCGCGCTCCAACTGCGGGTCGTGGCCCTCGATGACGGATTGCGGATCGTTCTCCACGACGATGTCCGGATCGACGCCATGGCCTTCGATGATCCACTGGCCCTGCAAATTGGCGAAGCCGAACTCGGGCACGTTGACGGTACCGCCGTCGAGAAGCGGCCCATGGTTGGTGATGCCCACCACGCCGCCCCAGGAGCGTTTGCCAATGAGCAGGCCCAGGCCCGCTTCCTTGAACATGGCCGGGAAAATGTCGCCATCCGAGGCGGAATTCTCGTCGAGCAGGACCACCTTGGGGCCCAGGAACCCGCCGTCCGGGTATAGGAAGGGATCGTCCACGCCGCGCTGGAATTGCTCGGCCAGGGGCTTGCGGCTCAGACGCTCAATGAGCATGCGGGACACGTTGCCGCCGCCGTTGCCGCGGTCGTCCACAATCAGCGCTTCCTTCTTGAGCTGCGGGTAATACCACTTGATGAACTCGCTGATGCCATCCTGGCCCATGTCCGGCACGTGCAGGTAGCCGATGCGGCCATCCGAGAGCTTATCCACCATCTTGCGGTTGCGGTCCACCCAGCGGAAGTAGAGGAGCTTGGATTCGTCGGTGATGGGGCGGTAGGAGACCGTGCGCGCGCCGTTCGTGTCCGGCTTATCGTTGAGCAGGAGGCGGACGGGATTGTCGGCCTGGTTGCGGAGCAACTTGTAAATGTCGTCGGCTCCGGTGAGCGGCTGCCCGTTGATAGCAAGCACGTAATCGCCCGGTTTGGCATCCACGCCGACTTCGGTCAGGGGTGAGCGATAGGTTTCTTCCTCGTTCTGCCCCTGAAAGATCTCGCTAATACGGTACCGGTTGGAGGCGGCGTCCACGGCGAAGCGCGCCCCCGGCAGAGCCACCTTCGGCCGGGGCGGCAGGGGTATGTCGCCGCCTTCAATGTAGGCGTGCTGGATGGTGAGCTCCGAGATCATCTCTCCGATCACGTAATTCAGGTCCGTCCGCGTGGCCACGTACTGCAGCCAGGGCTTGTATTGCTCGCGCAGGGCCTGCCAATCGTAGCCATGCATGTTGGGCACGTAGAAGAAGTCGCGGTAGCGCCGCCAGACCTCGTTGAAGATTTCGGCCCACTCCTCGCGCGGCACGCGATCCACCATCAGGCCGGAAGTGGAAACGGTCTTCTTGGCGGCGGCGCCGGCGGGCGTGGCGTCCATGACAAACCAGGACGGTCCTTGGCGCACCAAGAGCTTGGACCCGTCGTGGGAGAGCGCCCAGCCGCCCGCGTCTTCCAGCAGCGTGGTTTCCTTGCGATCCTTTAGCGAGTAAACGCGCACGGAGGGCTTGATGTCTCCGTCGCGGCCGTAATACTGCGTGGGATCCACCGAGTAGATCAGGTATCCGCTCTTGGCCTCCAGTCCGCCGTAATTGGCGGCTTCCAGCGGCACGCGGGTGACGCGCGCGGATAAGCCATCGAAATCGATGGTCATATCCTGGGACGGATCTTCCTTCTTGGCCTCGTCCTTCTTGGAGGCATCGCCTTCCTTGGAGACGGCCACCTCGTCGCTCTCCGGTGGAAACGGGTTCTTGACGTCCTTGCGCAGGGCTAGGGCGTAGATCTCGCGGCCGCGGTCGGTGGCGTAGTTGAACTCAG
>DATKOS010000049.1:0-4162 GCA_035524535.1 Bryobacteraceae bacterium | reverse complement strand
CCAGCAGTCTCCCCGCGCCCCGTTTATCGGGTCTGCTGTTCGCTTTGCACCTGTGCGCCATCGTATTGTTCGCCTGGACGGGAGCGCTGGTCTTCGGACCGCTCTCGCTGGGGCTGCGCAGCGATGCGCTATCGGCCGCGTGGCTGGCCTGCGGCGCGGCGGCGCTGGCGCTAGGCGCGTTCGCGTTCCTGCCCCCGCGGTTTTGGGCGGCGCTGGCGCGCCATACCGGCGCAACCTGGGCCGGCGCGCTGGGGCTGGGGCTGCTGGCCGCCGGCTTCGACGCCTACGGCGCCATGCTCTGGCGCCCCAGCGCCGCGCTCACGTTCCGTCTGGTGGCGCTGCTGCTCCAGCCCTTCTTGACGGGAGTAATCGCCGATCCCGCGCGGCACATCATCGGCACTGAGGCGTTCAACATCGAGATCGGCGCCACGTGCTCCGGAGTGGAAGGCGTGGCGCTCATGCTCGGCTTTAGCGCCCTGTGGCTTTGGGTGTTCCGCCGTTCCTGCCGCTTCCCGCGAGCGCTGCTGCTGGCGCCCGCGGGCATGATTCTCATTTGGACGTTGAACGGGGTGCGAATCGCGGCTCTCATCCTCATCGGCAACGCCGGGGCGCGCGATCTGGCGGCGGGGGGGTTCCACTCGCAGGCCGGCTGGATCGCATTCAACGCCGTGGCGTTCGCCTTCGCCATGTCCGCGCGCAAGATCCGCTGGCTGGCCGCGCCGGCATCCTCCCATGCCGCGGCGCCGGTGGAACCGGCCGACCCCAATGCCGCTTACCTGGCGCCGCTGCTCGCCATTCTGGTTGCCGCCATGGTGGCGCGCGCTTCCACCACGCGCCTGGAACTGGTGTACCCCATCCAATTGCTGGCGGGCGCCGCGGCCTTCTGGCTCTTCCGCCGGGAGTACAGGCGCATGGATTGGAGCATGAGTCTCTCGGCCCCGCTTTTCGGCGCGGCCGCCGGCGCCGTGTGGCTGGCATGCGACCGCCTCATTCCGGGTCCGCGCCTCCTGGCGCCGGCGGAGGGAACCGCGTCCCTGCTGTGCGGTGCGCTCGCCGCCGTCACTTTGATTCCCGCCGCCGAAGAACTGGCATTCCGCGGATTCCTTCCGCGGCGTCTTGTCTCCGCGGCCTTTCTTTCCGTTCCGCCGAAGGCCGTGGGACTCATTCCCCTCCTGGTTTCCACTCTCGCCTTCAGCTTCTACCACGCCGTCCACTGGCTTGCCGCGGCGCTGGCGGGGTCGCTCTACGCCGCCGCCTTCTTGCGCCGCGGACGCACCAGCGATGCCGTGGCCGCGCACGCGTTTGCGAATCTCCTGCTGGTGATTTGCGCCGCGCTAACCGGCCGCTCGCTGTTCGCCACGCTCTGGTAAGCGTCCCGCGTCACGCCAGCGGCCAGCCCGCGCGCGGCTTCAGAAGCGCACCTGCAGGCGGCGCCCGTCGAAGGTCACGCTGCGCTCGGTTTGGCCGGCTTTCAACGCAATCTCGCGCCTCGCGGCGCCGATCATGCGTGAGCCGTTGGCCAGGCTGAGCGTCAGCGTGCGCGCGGCGTCGCGCCATTCCATCTGGATCCCCATCCACTCGCCGTTGCGATAACGAAAGCTGCGGCCATCGTCTTCGTACAGCCGGAAGCGGCCATCCGCGCCTGGGTAGATGGAGATGGAGAGCGGAGCGGCGGATTCTTCCTCCACGTACTGCTTTACCGGACCCATGGGCAGGATGGCTCCGGCGCGCACGTAGAGCGGGATGGTTTCCAGGTCCACGGCGCGCGTGATTTCGCGGCCGCCCTCCAGGCGCTGGCCGTTCCAGAAGTCGTACCAGACGCCCGCCGGCAGGTAGAGCCGCCGCTTCACGGCGCCCTTTTCCACCACGGGCGCCACCAGCATGTCCTTGCCCCACAGGTACTGGTCGCCGCGCGCCACGGCCGCCGGATCGCCGGGATAATGCAGCCATAAGGCGCGCATCACCGGCATGCCCGTGGCCGCGCCTTCGCGGACCGCGCTGTACAGGTACGGCAGCAAGCGGTAGCGCAGCTCCAGATACTTCCGGCAGATCGGTTCCACCCGGGCATCGTGCAATTGACTCTCGTCCGGCGTGGCGTCCCGTCTCGACACTTCCACCGGCCCCGGGTTTCCCATATTCCACCCCCACGGCAGGCGCAGCTTCCACGTCTGGCCGTGGCAGCGGAACAGCGGGCAGAAGGCGCCGAACTGGAACCACCGCACGTACAACTCAGCGCTAAGCTCGGCCGTGGGAACGAATCCGCCGATATCCGTGCCCCAGTAAGGAATGCCGGAGAGCCCCGCATTCAGGCCAATCGGAATCTGCGTGCGCAAGGTCTCCCAGGTGGAATAGACGTCACCCGACCACAGGAACGCCGCATACCGCTGCATGCCCGGATAACCGTTGCGATGCAGCGCGAAGGGGCGCTCATTCGGCCGGTCGAGCTGGCAGCCATCCCAGTACATGCGGTTGCGCACCAGGCGCGAGGGCCCGTCGAGCGCATCGCCTTCGTCCGGCCACCAGCCGTCCACGCCCAGCGCGAACACCGGCTCGTGCATCTTCCAGTAACAGCTGGCCTGAGTCTCGGCGCGCCGCGCCGTATCGCACGGGTCCTTCACGCTGCCCAACATTTGGCGGATGCCGGTGGGATAGGCGACGTGCAAGGCCACCTTGAAGTGATCTTCATGAAACTGATCGAAAATCGCCTTGGGATCGGGAAACACCTTCCGATTGAAATCGAAGTTGCCGTTGTTCGTATTCCAGCCGGAGGGACAGAAACCGGTGCCCAGATAAATCAGAGTGTCGCAGGGGAGTTTCTTCTCGCGGAACGTCTGGGCCTCGCTAAGGATCTCCTCGCGGCTGGCCAGCGTGCGATGCGACTGCTGGTAGCCGAAAGACCACAAGGGCGGCAATTCGGGGAGTCCGGTGAGGCGCGCGTATTCCGCCATGATGACGGCTGGCTCGCGGGATGCGACCACGAAGACATCGAGGGGCAGGGCAGCGGCCGGAGCGCTTGCCGCCGGTGACGTGGCGGCGCCGGCCGAAGCATCAGCCGTGGCGCGGAAATGCCCCTCCGCCCCGGTGAGGTCGAAGGACCCGGATGGATGGTGCACAAAGATGGCCCATCCGGATGACCCGACGATCCACGGAATGGGCACGCGCGCTCCGTTGGTGGCCAGGCGGTAGCCGCCTTGTCCGCTGCGCATGGCGTCGTTGTCGCTGCGCCTGCTGAACTGCGGGCCGCCCTCTCCCAACCCCAGCAGCGGCGCATCGCCGAGAAGAAAGGTGAGGCCGCCGCCGTCCGGATCGATGGCGATGCGCTGCACGGCGGCGCCCTCCGCGGTTTGAACCTCAAGCGCCAGGAGATCCGGCGTGAAGCGCACGCGCAGGCCGCCGGCGTGAACCGTCCGCTCCGCCGCCTGCCCGCGAAACGTGGCCGCCGGCGCGCCCCAGGACTGCCGCGCCAGAGCCCCGTCATCAGGGATCTCTGTCAGCTTGCCCGCGCGAACCGGCTGAACGGTGAGGCGCACCGTGCTGGCGCTGACGCTGAAGATCCGGATCTCCATATCCTCCCCGCCCAGGCGAAGAGGGACCGCCGCCCCGGCGTGCCCGCCACCCAGGAGCACGGCCCCGGCGCTGGCATGCCTCAGTAGATCTCTTCGGTGGAATCGTCTTTGCATGCGTAGCCCCTCCGGCAGGGTTCGCGTTCCCGCGGTGCGCGGCTCCGGTTCCGGCTCCGCACCTTACACGATACGCTATCGAAGGCCGGAATTGCTCCAGGCGCAGCCGGGCGTGTAGACTATGGAAAACGGCGGCGCTTCACGGCGCCCCGCGAATTCCGGGCCATGCCCGCCGCGCTGGGTAATGCACTCCGTCGTGCGCACTTGGAATCCTGCCGCGCAAAATCGAGAGGAGAAGCCGCACGCTGTGGACCATGAGCGCTGAGATCGCCATTGGGGATACGGCGCTTCTGCGCCTGTTGCAATTCGCGGATTCCGCGCTGGCCATTGGCGGCGCGGCGCATTCCTTCGGCCTTGAGACCATGGCGGACGAAGGCGCGTTGCAGCCCGAAGACGTGGAGACCTTTCTTCTTGGGTACCTGGCGGAGTGCGGCGCGCTGGAGGCTGCTTACGTGCGCGCCTCCTGGAAGGGCGGCGTTGCG
>DATKOS010000048.1:0-5736 GCA_035524535.1 Bryobacteraceae bacterium | reverse complement strand
CTCTCCCCGGCGTGGTGAGCATCAGCTACGGCGATTCGGAAACCCAGGATGGCGCCGCGATGAACAGCTACATCGGCACGCTGTATCAAACCGCCGCGGCCGCGGGCGTCTCCATCTTCGTTTCCTCGGGCGATTCCGCGGCGGCCGTCACGGACTACGGCGATCCCGTGGCACTCTACGGCATCAGCGTCAGCGGCTTCGCCACCACGCCGTACAACGTCGCCGTGGGCGGGACCGATTTCAGTGACGTGCCCTTCCACACCTCCAGCCAGTACTGGAGCAACACCAACGGGACCTACTATAATTCCGCCAAGTCCTACGTCCCGGAAATCCCCTGGAACGATTCCTGCGCCAACTCCATCCTGGCCACCTATTGGGGCTACAGCTCCATTTACGGGCCGCAAAGCCTCTGCAACAGCCGCTACGACTGGCTCAATACGGTGGGCGGCAGCGGCGGCCCCAGCGCCTGCGCCAGCGGCGCGCCTACGCTCAGCTACGTGGTCAGCGGAACCTGCGCAGGCTGGCCAAAGCCCTCCTGGCAGGCGATTGCGGGCAATCCGAGCGACGGCGTCCGCGACATCCCGGACGTTTCGCTCTTCGCCTCCAACGGATTCTGGAATCACTATTACGTCTTCTGCCTCACCGATGGCGGAATATGTTCGGGCTTGCCCTCCGGCTGGTCCGGCGCGGGCGGCACCTCCTTCGGCGCCCCGATCATGGCGGGCATCCAGGCGCTCATCGATCAGGCGCTCGGGGAGAGCGCCGGCAATCCCAACCCGGTCTACTACCAGATTGGCGCCGGCCAGTACAGCACCGCCGCCGGGCTCAACGCCTGCAACTCCGCCAACGGCTCCGGCGCCGGCTGCAGCTTCAATGACGTCACGCAAGGCGATATGGACACGCCCTGCGGCGGCTCCATCAACTGCGATTCCGGCGCGGGAGGCCTCGGCGCCCTCTCGGTTTCGGACACCGTCTTTGAGCCCGCTTACGCCGCGGGTTCGGGCTGGGATTTCGCCACCGGCATCGGGACCGTCAACGCCTACAACCTGCTGAACGCCTTCGTGGCCTCGGCCACTCCTTCCGCGGCCCCGCCCGCGCCCGTCCTGGTGTCCCCGGCCAACGGTTCCACCGGCGTGCTCTTGCAGCCGCAGCTCTCCTGGAACCCAACCGGCGCGGCCACCTCCTACGACATCTATTTCGGCGCGGCTTCGCCGCCGCCGCTCCTCACCAGCACGACCGGCGTCACCTACACCGCCGGGCCGCTGAGCCCTTCCACCACCTACTACTGGGCCACTGGCGCGCGCAACAGCCTGGGCGCCACCGAGTCCGCCGCGTGGAGCTTCACTACGGGCTGCGTGTCGTCCATCGCGCCGGCGGCCGTGACCATCGGTCCGGGCGGCGGGACTGGCTCGATCGCCGTCACGGCCGCGGCCGGATGCGCCTGGTCTGCGTCGAGCAACGTCTCCTGGCTCACCATCACCTCGGGCGCGTCGGGCACGGGCAGCGGCACGGTGGGCTACACGGCCGCCGCGGCCGCGGGTTCGCAGCGCGCCGCGGTGATTACCATCGCCGGCCAGATTGTGCCCGTCACCCAAGCCATTTATCCGCTGATCTCCACGCTGGCGGGCGGGTTGCCGCCGGCCACTCCCGCGGCGGGAACATCCATTTCCGTCCCGTTGGGATACGCCGTGGCGCCGGACGGCAGAGGCAACGTGTATTTCCCGAGCCCCAATCTGAACGCCGTGTTTAAGGCGGATGCCGCCGGCGAGGTCACGCGCTTCGCCGGCACGGGGGCGGCGGGCTATTCCGGCGATGGCGGCGCGGCCATCGGCGCGGCCTTGAACGGCCCCACCGGCGTGGCCGTGGATGCGGCCGGCGATGTCTTCATCGCCGACTCCGGCAACCAGCGCATCCGCAAGGTGGACGCCAGCGGGACCATCGGCACGGTGGCCGGCAGCGGCACGTGCTGCTACGGCGGCGATGGCGCATCGGCCCTCAATGCGAACCTCAACCAGCCTTCCAGCGTGGCTGTGGACGCGGCCGGCAACCTCTACATTGCCGACACGATGAACCAGCGCGTCCGCAAGGTGAATGCGGCAGGCATCATCTCCACCATCGCCGGCAGCGGCACGCAGGGCTATGCGGGCGACGGCGGTCCGGCGGCCAACGCCCAATTGAACAACCCCTACGGCGTGGCGGTGGATGGGTCCGGCAACCTGTACATTGCCGATACCTTCAATCTGCGCGTGCGCAAGGTGGATGCCAGCGGCAACATCTCCACCTACGCGGGCAATGGGACCTATGGCTTCTCCGGCGACGGCGCGGCGGCCGCCGGGGCCAGCGTCTACGAGCCTTACGGGCTGGCCGTGGACGCCTCCGGGAACCTCTTCATCGCGGATTCCGGCAACAGCCGAGTCCGCAAGGTGAGCGCCACGGGGATCATCACCACCGTGGCGGGCGGCTCCGCGGCCGGCTTCGCCGGGGACGGAGGACCGGCCTCCGCCGCCGAACTGCTTCTGCCCTACGGCGTTGGCGCGGACGCCTATGGCGACCTCTACATCGCCGATTCCGGCTCCTCGCGGATTCGCGCGGTGAACGCGGGCGGAACCATCCAGACGCTCGCCGGCGGAGGGTTGGGAGATGGCGGCCCCGGCGTTTTCGGTGCCTTCAACGCTCCGGGCGGCGTGGCGCGGGACAGCGCCGGCAACACTTACATCGCCGATACCAACGACAACCGCGTGCGCAAGGTTTCCGCCGCGGGAACCATTACCACCGTGGCCGGAACCGGCGCTCCCGGGTATTCGGGCGACGGCGGGCCCGCGGCCGCCGCGCAACTCTCCACGCCCATCGGCGTGGCCCTGGACGCCGGCGGCAACCTCTACATTGCCGACAGCGGCAACTACCGCGTGCGGAAAGTGGATTCCTCCGGGAACATCACGACCTTCGCCGGCAGCGGCAACTGCTGCGGCGCCACCGGCGACGGCGGCAAGGCGGCTAGCGCGGAGGTCGGCATTCCCTACGCGCTGGCGGCGGACGCCGCCGGAAATGTCTACGTTTCGGACATCAACAACAACGTGGTCCGCCAGGTGAACGCGGCCGGGAACATCAGCACCGTGGCCGGCAGCGGCGGCTACGGCTATGGCGGCGACGGCGGCCCGGCAGCCAGCGCCAAGCTCTACTACCCGGCCGGTCTGGCGCTGGACGCCGCCGGCAACCTCTATATCGCGGACCGCTACAACGCGCGCGTCCGCATGGTGTCCAACGGCGTGATCAGCACCGTGGCGGGCAGCGGCGCCTATGGCTTCTCCGGGGACGGCGGAACGGCAACCTCCGCCCGGCTGGCATCGCCCACCGGCGTGGCCGTGGATGCGGCGGGCGACCTCTACATCACGGACTACGCCAACCAGCGCGTCCGCATGGTGAGCGGCGGCAGCATCGCCACCGTGGCGGGCAACGGGCTTTCCGGCTATTCCGGCGACGGAGGACCCGCGCCCTCGGCGTCCTTCCGCTACCCGAGCGGCATCGCCGTGGACGCTTCCGGCGCGCTGGCGGTGACGGACTCAGGGAACAACGCCGTGCGCCTGCTCACCCCTCCCGGCGGACCGGCGGTGCTGACCGTCGAGAGCGCTCATAGCGGCGGTTTCACGGCGGGTTCGCAGGGCTCGTATACCCTGACCGTCGCCAACGCCGGCACCGCCGGCGCGACCAGCGGCAAGGTGACGGTGACTGAAACACTGCCGGCGGCGCTGTCCTTAACGAGCATGAGCGGGCCAGGCTGGACCTGCGCGGCAGGCGCCTGCACCCGCGGCGATACGCTGGCGGGAGGGTCGAGCTATCCTCCCATCGCGGTCACAGTGAGCGTGGCGGCCGCCGCGCCCGCTCAGGCCGTCAATCTGGTGCAGGCCTCCGGCGGCGGCGCGCCGGCCGGAGCGGTGGATCTCACCGCGATCGCGCAATCGTCCCTGCTCAGCGTCACGAAGACGCACGCGGG
This sequence comes from Bryobacteraceae bacterium, assembly GCA_035524535.1. Lineage (GTDB taxonomy): Bacteria > Acidobacteriota > Terriglobia > Bryobacterales > Bryobacteraceae > BOG-224. Next base: position 1,745 of record DATKOS010000048.1, on the reverse strand, counting down.
GAGCCTCTCGCAGGGACAGGCCGGAGCCGCGTACACGATTACCGTGTCCAGCGCCGCGCAGGGGGCCACCAGCGGGCTGGTGATTGTAGCGGACGCGCTCCCGGCGGGCCTGAGCCTGGTTTCCATGGCGGGGACCGGCTGGACCTGCGCGGCCAACACCTGTTCGAGGAGCGATGCCCTGGCGGCCTCCGCCAGCTATCCGCCCATCACCGTCACCGCCAACGTGGCGGCCAACGCCGCCTCGCCCCTGGTGAACACGGCGGTGGTTTCAGGCGGCGGCTCGGCCGCGGCGAGCGCCGCGGATTCGGCGGTGGTGTGCGCCTACTCGCTGAACTTCGGCGGGCAGACGTTTCCCACGGCCGGCGGATCGGGCAGCGTTACGGTGAGCTCCGCGGCCGGGTGCCCGTGGACCGCGTCGAGCGGCGCGAGTTGGCTCACCATCCGCGGCGGCGCGAGCGGATCGGGCAGCGGTGCGGTGAGCTACGGCGTGGCCGCCAATGCGGGCGCGGCGCGTTCGGCCACGCTCACCGTGGCCGGCGCTCCGTTCCTGGTGGAACAGGCGAGCGCGGCGGCGGCGGGCCTGGCGGCGGCCGGTTCCATGGCGCAGATCGCCTCGGGCGGGCAGTGGAACACCAAGATCACGCTGCTCAACACGGGCGCGGCGGCGGCGGAGGCCGCCGTCAACTTCTTTGACGATAACGGCAACGCTCTCTCGCTGCCGGTTACCATTCAGGGCGCGGCCTCCGCGGCCCCGGTGCAAGCGGCGACGCTGGACCAGGTGATCGCACCCGGCGCGCAGATCGTGATCCAGACCGCCGGAACGGCCAGCCAGGCCACCGTGGAAGGGTGGGCGCAGCTCGCCGCCAATGGGACCGTGGGCGGCTCCGCCGTATTTGCCTGGGTGACGCCGAACGGAAGCCAGGAAGCGGTGGTGCCGGTGGAAACGCGCAGTCCGTCCATCGGCTTCGTGCTGCCGTTTGACTATACCGGCGGCTATGCCACCGGCGTCGCCGTGGCGAATCTAAGCGCACAGCCCGTGAATATTCCCGTAGTGCTCACGGACAACACCGGCGCGAGCCTCGGCGCCTCGGCGGCCATCAGCTTGCCCGCATATGCGCACACGTCGTTCATGCTCGCTAGCAGCTACCCCGCGGTGACCGGCAAGTTCGGCGCGGCGCAGTTCAGCATACCGGCAGGAGCGCAAATCAGCGTCCTGGGAATCCGCGCTGCCCCGGACGGCGCCATCACCACCGTTCCGGTGCTTGCCAAGTAACAGGGAGAAATCGGCGCGGACACTCGGGGGCGCGGGCAGAGAGCTCCCTTTGCCGGTGACATTGAGCCGGCGGGGGCCGGCGGTTTCGGCAGTCGAGGACCAGGCGCGGCTGGTTAGAGCGGCGGCGGCGCGGGTTCGGGCGCCGGTCTGACTGTGATTCCTTCGACGCTGGGCTAGATTAGTTGGCTGTTTCGATCATGCGGCTTGTTCGTCTGGGAGGGTTGACGGAACGAACCCATTTTGATTGGTAAGTGGTTGGGGTTCGGTGGGTTCCGTTTCGGCGGCGGGGGAGCCGGAGGAGTCTTCTTGGGAGACGGGTGCTTCTGTCTCAGCGGCGGGAGAGTCCTCTTCGGGGGCGGCGGACGGAACGAAGCCATTTTCGGCTTCGGGGGGTTCGATCTCTTCGGGCCGGGCGGGGACGAAGTTGTCCTGGTACTCGGAGTCCGGGATGTCGGGGCCGCGGAGGGTTTGA
>DATKOS010000047.1:0-2382 GCA_035524535.1 Bryobacteraceae bacterium | reverse complement strand
GCACATGACGCCCTACGATTGGACCTACCGGCAGTCGCTCGAGGGCGCGGCCCAGTTGGCCAGGGCGCATGGCGCTTCCGCCCCGGACGCCGTCGGCGTGGCGCACGGGCTTTTATATGGGAGCATGTTGCGGCAGAGCGGCATGCTGGCGTTTAGCGACGCGTTTTGGGTGATGGCGGTGTTGTTTCTGCTCGTAATCCCGTTGATGTTCCTGGTAAAGAAGACCGGGCCCGCGCGCGGCCCGATTGCGATGGAATAGGTTGGATACAGATGCCGAACGATGTGAATGTCGAAGAAAGAGAAGCGGCGGAGAGCACTCCCCCGCCACGTTCCCGGACCAAGGCCAAGGTCCTGCTGCTGGTGATTCTTCTGGCGGCGGCCGGCGGCGTCTACGCCGTCTACGCCCACTATCGCGGCCAGGTATCTTCGGACGACGCGCAGGTGGATGGGCACGTCGACCCGGTGGCGCCCAAGATCTCGGGCACCATTACGGATGTGCTGGTTCTGGACAACCAGTCCGTCACCGCCGGCCAGGTGCTCGTGCGCATCGACCCGCGCGATTACCAGGTAAAAGTGGATACGGCCAAGGCGCAATTGGCCCAGGCCCAGAGCCAGTTGAAGGCCGCCCAAGTGGCCGCGCCCTGGACCAGCGAAACCACCGAATCCGGCGTCTCGGGCGCGGATGCGCAGCTTGCCGACGCCACGGCGGAACTGGACCGCGCGCGCCTGGCCTTTGAGCAGTCCTCCGGTTCGGACCTGGCTTACGCGCAAGCCCAGGTGCTCTCCAAGCAGGCCAGCAACGACCGCGCCCAGGCCGACCTCTCCCGCATGAAGCCGCTCGCCGACAAGGCGGAGATCTCGCAACTGCAGTACGACGCCTACGTGGCCGCGGCCAAAGTGGCGCAGAGCGACCTGCAGGCCTCCCAGGAGAAGCTCGCCAGCGCCCGGCAGGACGCGGCCATCAAGAAGGCCGCCCTGGACGCCGCCCAGACGCGCGTGGCGCTGGCGCAATCGCAAGTCCAGGCGTCGCGCGCCAACCGTAAGCAGGTGGATATCCGGCTGGCGGATGTCAGCACGGCGCAGGCGGCGGTGGAGCAGGCGCGCGCCAACCTCGCCAACGCCGAGCTGCAGCTCAGCTACGCCACCATCGCGGCGCCCTCGGATGGCGTCGTCACGCACAAGAGCGTGGAGGTGGGGCAGGTCGTCGCCCCCGGCCAGGGATTGATGGCCATCATTCCGCTCAGCGGCACCTGGGTCACGGCCAATTTCAAGGAGACCCAGCTCGCCGGCGTCCGCCCCGGCCAAAGAGCCGAAATCCACGTGGATATGTACGGCAAGAGCGTGGAGGGCAAGGTGGATTCCATCGCCGGCGCCACCGGCGCGCGCATGAGCCTCCTGCCGCCGGAGAACGCCACCGGCAATTTCGTGAAGGTCGTGGAGCGCATTCCAGTCAAGATCCTGATTCCGGATCGAGCTGGTCTGGTCTTGCGCCCCGGCATGAACGTGGACGTAACCATCTACACCCAGTGAGCCCGCCCCCGCGGCCCGGCCGGTGCGCAAGTGTCGCCGCGCGGGCCTGAGCGCCACGGCGGAAACCACCAAGAGGCGCGAAGCTGGAAGAAGAAGTGTGGCACACGCCGGATGGCGAAGTGGTGAAGTACAGCCTCGCCTACATCAACCCGCTGATTTGCGACAAGGACAAGGGCCGCGTGCTGGCCCGAAAAGGTCACTGCTTCGTATTCAGGGTCGAGCAGACGGTTGAGCGAGGCGCGGCTGGCGATTTTTCCAAACAGGCCCGCATATCGAACACTCCCGCCCCGCTCGACAGCCCGACCCAAATCGCCTCAACTCCCCTCCCCCCGCCAACCCCAGTGACAGCACTACAAAAATCGCCATCCCTTCTGCAATCAATCACTTACCACTCCGCCCCACCCGCCGCCCGCCCATCCGCCTGCTACCGTGTATTCGGGGTATCGCAATGCAATCCACCGCATCGCGCTACCCCAATTTCATTTTCAGGAGCAGACCCTTATGGTCTCCGATAAGCAGCTAGCGGCCAATCGCCGCAACGCTCTCAAGTCTACAGGCCCCCGCACCCTTCGCGGCAAGGCCATCACTCGTTTCAACGCCATATCCCACGGCATCTACGCCGAGCAGGAGTGTCTCCCCAACGAAAACCCCGAGCAGCTCCGCGCCCTCGCCGATTCCTACCTCGAACGCTGGGACCCCGCTCTCGACGAAGAGCGCTACATGGTCGACAAACTCATCCGTTGTGACTGGATGACTCGCCGCTTCCAGCGCATCGAGGTCTCTCTCTGGACTCACCTCCGCTGCCAGGAGAGTTATCACTTCCACCAGGACCGCTACAAAGCCGCCCCCAAC
>DATKOS010000046.1:0-4351 GCA_035524535.1 Bryobacteraceae bacterium | reverse complement strand
TGGCGCCGATTCTGGCCAACGCCTACAGATTGATGGGTGAGGACGGCCGTCCGGTGACGCGCGCGGAGATACGGCGGGACGTGCGGCGGCTCTTCCGCGGAAACTTCGAGCAATTCGCGGGGCTGCCGGTATAGTGGCCGGCTGGCCGTCAACCTTTCGAATATGACAGCCTCCGCCAACGCTCCCGCGGCGTCCCGCTACCGGTGGGTCATTTGCTCGCTGCTGTTCTTCGCCACCGTGATCGCCTACATCGATCGCGGCATCTTCGGCTACCTGAAGGAGACGCTGCAATCCGAGATGGGCTGGGATTCGGTGACGTACGGCAACATCTCAGCCGCGTTCAAGTTCGCCTATGGCGTGGGTATTTGCGCCGCCGGCTGGTTCACGGACCGCCTGGGCATCCGCAGGGGGTTCGCCATCGCCATCGTGATGTGGAGCGTAGCCGCCATGTCGCCCGGTCTGGCGCATTCCGCGGTAACGTTCGGGATCGCCATGTTCTGCCTGGGACTCGGGGAAGCGGCCAACTTCCCGGCCTGCATCAAGACGGTGGCGGAGTGGTTTCCGCGCAAGGAGCGGGCGTTGGCCACGGGACTGTTCAACTCGGGAGCGAACCTGGGGAACATGCTGGTCCCGGTGGTGGTTCCCTTCCTGGTGGCGACCTTCACCTGGCGCGGATCGTTCGCCGTGGCGGGGTCGCTGGGGTTTGTTTGGCTGGCGGCCTGGTTGTGGCTCTACGCCAAGCCGGAGCAGAGCAAACATGTCTCCAAGGCGGAGTTGGCTCACATTGAGAGCGACCCGGCGGAGAGGCTGGACCGCGTGCCGTGGCTGCGGCTGGCGCCGCGCCGGGAGATGTGGGCTTTCGCGGTGGCGAAGTTCCTCACGGATCCGGTGTGGTGGTTCTACACCTTCTGGCTGCCGGGATATTGGCAGAGGACCTTCCACCTGACCATTGAAAGCAACCGCCTGCCGGTGACTCTCGCGTTTGGCGTGGCCACGGCGGGGAGCATTTATGGCGGATACCTTTCCGGGGCCCTTATCAAGCGCGGAAAGAGCGTGGGCTCGGCCCGTAAGACGGCGCTGCTGCTGTGCGCGCTGGCGATCACTCCCATGGCCATCGTGCCCTACCTGCACAGCTTGTGGATTGTGGTGGCGCTGGTGTCCGTGGCCATGGCCGCGCACCAGGGATGGTCGGCCAACCTGTTCACGGTGGTTTCGGACTTGTTCCCCAAGGCAGCCGTGGCGTCCGTGGTAGGAATGGGCGGCCTGATGGGCGCGGCCGGCGGCGTCCTCTTCGACATCGCGGTTGGGCACATGGAGCAATGGAAGAACGGCTTTGTGCTGGTGTTCTTCATTTGCGGCAGCATGTACCTGTTGGCGCTGGGGCTGCTGCACCTGCTGACGCCGAAGTTCGCGCCCGCCCGGCTGGAGTAAGAGCCTGAGGGGAACGGGGCGGAGGGTCGTCGAGGGCTTTTGTCCGGCGCGGCTGAAGCTATGCGCGCTGTCGAAGATTTCTCTGGGTTGCCTTAGTTAGTTGGGCCTTATCCCAAAATTCGGCAGCCGTTTGAGTAGAGTGAGGCGGCTTTGGGCGTTTGCGGCGGGTGGCGGCTACCGCTCTCTGACGTTTGCGGCGCGGAGTGGGGGTTCCGCGGTATCTCGAAAATCCTTCTGGGCGCCGAGTTTCATTCGGGATTTCAGGTAAGAGAATAGAAGCTACGGGGCAAGCTGGGGCCTGCCCCGTCGCAGGACAACCGTGGACGGCCAGAAGCGGACGGCTCGGCGCGCTATTGGCCCGCGGTGACATCAAGCGGGCGGGCCAGCTTGAAGGTGAGCACGGTCTCGGCGGGAATCTTGATGGAGCCGCCCTTGGTGAGCAGTTCGGCCGCGACTCCGCCGCCCCCGCCGGAGGCGGCGCCGATGGCAGCTCCCTTGCCGCCGCCCGCGATGGCTCCGATGATGGCGCCGAGAGCCGCGCCGCCGCCCGCGAATTCGCCGGTCCGCTTGTTGGCGCCGACACCCTGCTTGCCCTGCTCCTGGATGTCGCCGGCATGGACGGTATAAGAGTTCCCACCCACCACGACGCTCTGGAGATCCAGCACCAGATCCGACGCGCCGCGGAAGTGGCCTCCCTTGGACGCCGACTTGATGACGAGCTGCGCGGCAGAGCCGTGCGGCAGCACCACGTTGCCCGAGGCATCCTTCACGTTGCGGGTTACCTGGGCGCCGAAAGTCTGGCCTTCAGAGGCCGCGCCGGAATCGATCAGCTCATTGGTGCGCACGGAAACCTCGGCGCCGGCCGGCAGCTCAAAAGTCTGCGGCGGAGGAGGCGGCGGCGCTGAAGCCGAGCTTGCGGCCGGCGCGGCGGAGCCGGAGCCTGGCGCCGGAGCGGCGGCTTGTTGCGAAGCCGCGGCCGGCGCGGAGCCGCCGTACTGAATGGACTGAACCTTGTCGAGCGGAATGGTGCGCTCAATGCCGTCGTCGCCGTTGACGACCACATTCGTCGCCGTGCTGGCTGCGATTTCGCCGGGCACGCTGCTGCCGTCCTTCAAAAGAACCACGGCGTGAGGTGAGCCGCCCTGCGACGCTGCCGGCGCCTGCGTGCTGGTGGTCTGCGAAGGCGTACTTTCCTTGTTGCCGCAGGAGCACAGCAAGACCGCTCCCGCCATCACCGTTACGAAACTGCGAATCATAGGAATCCTCCCAAAACATGATAAGCCGGGATGACGGCACGGATGTGGCAATTTGGCGTGGAGTGTAAGGAAGAGAACGAGTTTTCGAGGGGAGGGTAATTCCCCGCGGGTCGTTACGGGCGCCAGTTCATGAATCAGCCCGGGATGGCAGACACCGGGAGGGATGCCCCACGGTTCGGTTAGTCCTGGTCTTCGGTGGCGGCGCGGCCAGTCCACTTGGCCTTCAGGAAATCGCGGTTCATCCTGGCGATGACTTCCAGCTTGATTTCCTTGGGGCACACGGCTTCGCATTCGCCGATGTTGGTGCAAGCGCCGAAGCCTTCGGCGGCGGCTTGCGCCACCATGGCCACCACGCGCGAATCGCGCTCGGGCTGGCCCTGGGGGAGCAGGCCGAGATGCGCAATCTTCGCCCCCATGAATAGCGAAGCCGAGGCGTTCGGGCACATGGCCACGCACGCGCCACATCCGATGCAGGCCGCGGCGTCCATGGCGCGGTCCGAGGATTCCTTGGGAACCAGGACGGCGTTGCCGTCCGGGGCGCTTCCCGTGGAGACGGAGATGAATCCGCCAGCGGCGATGATGCGGTCGAACGCGCCGCGGTCCACCACGAGATCCTTCACCAGCGGGAAGGCGCGGGCGCGCCACGGCTCCAGGTAGATTTCGTCGCCGTCCTTGAACTTACGCATGTGGAGCTGGCACAAGGTGGTGCCGGCCATGGGCCCGTGGGCGCGGCCATTGACCATGGCGCCGCAGGAGCCGCAAATGCCCTCGCGGCAATCGTGGTCGAAAGCGATGGGCTCTTCGCCGTTGGCCACCAGGTCCTCGTTCAGAACGTCGAGCATCTCGAGGAACGACATATGCTCGTTCACGTTAGGCGCTTCGTAGCGCGCCATGCGCCCTTTCTCGTTGGCGTTCCGCTGCCGCCAGACATGCAGGACGATTCTCATTACTTGTAGCTCCGTTGCGCGGGGTGCACGTATTCGAAAGTCAGCGGCTCGATATGCCGCGCCGGCGGATGGTCCTCGCCGAGATATTCCCAGGCGGCCGCGTGGGCGTAATGCTCGTCGTCGCGGGCGGCCTCGCCATCGGCGGTCTGGTATTCCTCGCGGAAGTGGCCGCCGCAGGATTCGTTCCGCTCCAGCGCGTCCAGGCACATGAGCTCGGCCAGTTCCAGGAAGTCCGCCACCCGGCCCGCCCGTTCCAGGGACTGGTTGAGCTCTTCCCCGTCGCCCAGCACCCGCACGTCTTTCCAGAACCGCTCCCGCAGGTCAGGGATTTTCGAAAGCGCGAATTTCAGTCCGCCGGCCGTCCGGGACATGCCGCAGTAATCCCACATCAGGTGGCCCAACTCGCGGTGGTAGGAATCCACCGAACGCGTGCCCTGGATGGAGAGCAGTTTCTTGGTAAGCGCGTTCGCGCCGTTCTCGGCCTCGCGCACGTCCGGGTGGGAAGCGTCCGCCTTTTCCAGCTTCGCGGAGGCGACGTAGTCATTGATGGTGTTGGGCAGCACGAAGTAGCCGTCCGCAAGGCCCTGCATCAACGCGCTCGCCCCAAGCCGGTTCGCTCCGTGATCGGAGAAGTTCGCCTCGCCGATCACATAAAGCCCCGGAATGCTGGACATCAGGTTGTAGTCCACCCACAGGCCGCCCATGGTGTAGTGAATG
>DATKOS010000045.1:0-3253 GCA_035524535.1 Bryobacteraceae bacterium | reverse complement strand
CACCACGGTGCCGCGGCCGGCCTTGGAGACAATCTTGAGGCTGCCGCCCAGCCGCCGCACCCGCTCCTCCATGCCCAGCAGCCCCAGACCGCGGAAGAAGCGCGTATCGAAGCCGGCGCCGTCGTCCTGCACCGTCACGTTCACCTTCTCGCGCTCCTTGCGCACGGCTACTTCCACGGTGCGCGCGTTGGCATGCCGCACGGCGTTGTTCACGGCCTCCTGCACCAGACGGTAGATGCACGTGCGGTGTTCGTCGGGCAGGCCGTCAATGCTCTCGTCCGCGCTCACCGTCACGTTCAGCCCCGTGCGCTTGCTGGTCTCGCGCGCGTACCAGTTGAGCGCCGGAGCAAGCCCCAAATCGTCTAGCATCGAGGGCCGCAGCAGCAGCGCCAGGTCGCGAACCTGGGTGATGGTCCCCTCCGCCAGGCGGTTGATGGAATTCAGGTGGTCGCGCATCGCCCCCGGGTCTTCGGTATCCGCGCCTCCCGCTTCCATCAGGATGGCCGAAAGCGATTGGCCCACTTCGTCGTGCAGCTCCCGCGCCAGCGCCCGCCGCTCGTTTTCCTGCGCGCGCAGCAGCAGCGTGGAGAGCTCCTGCAAGTCTGCGCGCCGCAGATCCAGCTCCTTCTCCAGGCGCAGCGTGAAGGCGATGGTCAGCAGCGCCAGCACAAGACCGCCCGCCAGCGTTCCGCCGAAGGTAAGCAGAAGCGAGTCGCGCAAATGGTCCGCCGAGGCCGCCAGGCGCGCCTCCGAGCGCGAGAGCCCCTGCTCATTGATGGACGCGATGCGGTCCGCGATTTGCAGCATCGCCGTCCGCCGCGGCACCAGTTCGTTGTAGAAGAAGGAAGACCGCCGCCGCAGCCTCTCCTCGGGCGACCATCCGGCCGTGGCGTCCAGTACGCGCCAGTACGCTTCAATTTCCCCGCGCATGGTCTGGAACGGAGCGCGCTCCTCCATCTCCAGCCCCCGCGCGTAGGCCGTCAGCGCCGTGCGGTTCTCCCGCTCCAGCGTGGAGAGATGCGCCGTCTGCGCCGCCGCCGCGTCGGAATCCGGAGAAAGCAGCAGGTCGCGGATGTACGTGCCGGAAAGGTAAATCTGCGCGCGGATCTGGTCCAGCGCCGCAATGCGGTCCAGGAATGCCCGCCGCAGCACCGTCTCGCTGCCGCGCACCCGCTGCAGCGCCACCAGCGTGCCGGCCCCCGCGGCCACAATGCAGATCAGCAGCCCGCCGAATCCCAGCGACAGAATCAGCCACGAGGGTCTCCGCCGCTTCTCATCCGCAGCCGCCACCGAATTGCCCGCAACCGGAAGCAATTTAAGACGCCTCTCCATTTATGAGTGTATTTCAATACCCTGCCGCTCCCATATCCTGTGCGAACAGGACTTAACCGCAACCAAGCGGCCTTTCCTTCCGTTGTAAGAGTAGAGTAGGAAGGAACGAATATGAGATACGATACGCGGGCCCTCGTCGTCATCGCCGCCGCATCCCTCTTCGCCGCCGGTTGCGCCAAGCGGCAGGTGGCCACCGTGCCGCCGCCTCCCGCTGAGACCGCGGCGCCGGAAACTCCAGCCCCGGTTGCGGCCGCTCCCGCTCCGGCGCGAGCCCCAGCCCCGGCCCCCGCGCCCGCTCCCGCCCCCGCCCCGGCCGAAACAACCCCGGCCTACCCCAATGAGGCCACGCGCGCCCGCATAGACCAGCTCCTGGCCCGCATTGAGGACGCCTATTTCGATTACAACCAGTCCAACCTCCGCCCCGACGCCGTAAAGGCTCTGCAGGGCGACGCCGCCGAACTGGGCGACATTTTGAAAGGCTACCCCTCGTTTAAGGTCACCATTGAAGGACACTGCGACGAGCGCGGCAGCGAGGAATACAACATCGGCCTGGGCGCCCAGCGCGCCGCCGCCGCCAAGAACTTCCTGGTGGACGCCGGCATTCCCGCCGCCCAGCTCGAAACCGTTAGCTACGGCAATGAGCGGCCCGTCTGCAACGAACACACCGAATCCTGCTGGCAGCGCAACCGCCGCGTGCACCTGGTGGCCCAGGGCAATCCCGCTCAGGCCGAAAGCGGCCCCGCTCAGTAGCTCGCCGCCAATCCATCCTGTGATCCCGGAAAGCCCGCGCCTGGCGCCCGCGGACGTGTGTCAACCGTATGACGTCTTACCCGCGGCGGGAGTCCTTTCGCGCTCCCTTCGAAAGATCCTGTTCGGACAGGATTTTCTTGAGAGCCATCCCTGCGTTTAATCGATAGTAGGGAGAAAACGCACATGAAGAAAGTTCCCGTAGGATTAATGCTCGCGGCTGCGGCCCTTCTGCTGGCTACCGCCTGCTCCAAGAAGAAGACCGCGGCCGCCCCGCCTCCGCCGCCTCAAGCCGCTCCGCAAGCAGCCGCCCGCCCCGCGCCCGCGCCCGCGCCCGTGCGCCGCGCGCCCGAGCAGCGCCCGGCGGAAGCCGCCGTCCGTCCGCGCATGCCTAACGCCGCCACGCGAGCCCGCATTGACGAGTTGCTCGCCCGCATCGAGGACGCCTATTTCGATTACAACAAGTCCACTCTTCGCACGGATGCCATGACCGCGCTCCAGGCCGATTCCACGGAGCTGCGCGACATCCTCAAGGATTATCCTGACTACAAGCTGACCATTGAGGGCTATTGCGACGAGCGCGGCTCCGCCGAGTACAACATCGCTCTCGGCAACAAGCGCGCCTCCGCCGCCAAGGATTACCTCGTGCAAGTCGGCATCCCTTCCGCCCAGCTCAATGTAGTGAGCTACGGCAAGGAGCGCCCGGTTTGCACGGATCATGACGAGGCCTGCTGGCAGAAGAACCGCCGCATCCATATCGTGGCGGTCGCCGAGGCCCGCTAACGGTGAGCTCCAAAGCGGCCAGGGCGATTCCCGCCGGGATTGCGGCCGCCCTAGCCGTGGCGGGTTTCGCGCAGACGCAGCCCGCCGGTTGCGCGGGCAGCGTCTCGCTGGGCAGCTACCGCATTGAAGCGCAGCGGCCCTGGGGTGGAGATCTGCTGCCCCTGAAATCCGTCTCCTCTCTCCAGGCGGGTTCCCGCATCGTGTGGGAGCCCGCCCATCCTCCCCAAAAACCAGGCTTGGCGGAAGTCACCGCGATCGTTGTTCCCCTGTCCGGCGATGACGTCACGGTGCTCGATCCGCACAAGGCGGACGCGCGCGCCGAATGGCAGCTTGCCGCCAGCCCCGCCGCCATCGCCATTGTGTACGGACCCCAGGGCCTCAGCATGAGCAG
>DATKOS010000044.1:0-2546 GCA_035524535.1 Bryobacteraceae bacterium | reverse complement strand
CCGGGCCGAAGATATGAAGGTAGCGCCGCGCCAGCTCGAGACGCGCGTGGGACGGGTCGATGTCGCATGGCGGAACGGTCCAGATGACGGGCTGGCGCGCGCCATCCCAGCGCAGCAGAAGTGTGCCGGTCGGAGAGGCGTAACGAAGGCTGTTGGGCGGCACGCCCATGGCGCGTCCGGCCTGGCCGAAGGGCATGCGTTGGCCATCGAGGCAGGCGTGGAGGCGGCGCGCGGTATCGTGGGCGCGGGTGCGGGCGCGAGCGGCTTCGGGCAGGCGGCCCAGCGAGAAGAAGGGGAGATCCTGCACAGCCACGACGTAGTCGCTGTAGCGCGGGCCCCAGAGCTGGACCAGAGACGGATGCTCCCAATCGGTCGGACGGGTGCGGGCGACACGCGCGTGAATCGAGAGCAAGGCGGCGCGCGGAACAGAGTCCTGCAAGCCCGCCCAAGCGGCGCGCTGGAGCGACTTGGCTCCCGCGGGAAGGCGCTCGTCGAGCGAGCCGGCGTTGCGCCTAAAGGCGATGATCTGGGAACGGGATAGTTCGAGCCGTGGGGTCTGGCGGGGCATTGTGCGGGATTATTCATGATGCCAGAGAATCGGGCGTGACGTACTTTGGTAAACTGATGCGAGACGCGCGCGGGACGCGTTCCGTCCGCGAAAAGGGCTGCGCCCACCTGCACTCAGCCGGGATTCGCTTTCGATGACCCTCTTTCGCCTGTCATGCGGACCAGGCACACGAAGGAGGCTGTCTTGAATCTGGAACAACAGAAGAAACAGGCTCGCGAATTGTTGCGGGCGGTGCGCGCGGGCCAGGCGGATGCGCTGGCGCGGCTGCGGGAACGGCATCGGCGATGGGCGGCGGTGGACGACGTCACGGTGCGGCAGGAAGCGGCGCTGCACGATGCGCAGTTCGTGGTGGCGCGCGAGCAGGGGTTCTCCAGTTGGACGAAGCTCAAGATGTACGCCGAGGGTACGCGCGAGCGACACACGCGGCTCTTTGTGGCGGATGTGCAGTGGATCGCGGAGCGAGTGCAGGGGCTGTTGCGCACGCGGCGGTCGGCGGGTCCGGCAGCGCTGGAGCAGATCCGCGAATGGCACCCTCGGTTCAGCAGTTCGTCGGACGATGAGATTTGCCGGGCGCCATTCACTGAAGCGGATGCGCGATTGGTTTACGCACGCGAGCACGGGTTCGAGTGCTGGGACGATTTAGCCGAGCGAGTGAATCTGCTGGCGTCGTCGCCCGATGCGGTGGCGGGCGAGCCGTTTCTGGCGGCGTTCCGGGCTTTAGAGGCGGGCGATGTGGCCACGCTGAAGGCGCTGCTGCGCGATCATCCGCGCATGGTTCAGGAACGCGGCACGAACGGAAACTCGCTGCTGAACCTGGCGGTGAGTATCGCGGCCAAGGGCGGAGTGGGGCCGGAGCAGGTGGAAGCGCTGCTGGCCGCGGGCGCGGACGTGAACGATGCCAACGATCGCGGCTGGACGCCGCTGCATCAGGCGGCTTACTCGAACCAATGCGCGATGGCAGAAGCATTGATCAAGAGCGGAGCGGATCTGGAGGCGGAAGCGCACGGATCCGGGGGAACACCGCTGGTGGCGGCGTTGTTCTGGGGTCATCGCGAGGTGGCCGATATGTTGGGCCGGCATTCCACGGCGCCAGGCAATCTGCGCGTGGCCGCGGGTCTGGGCAACGAGGAGCTTTTGGAGAAGTGCTTCAGCGGCGAAAAGAAGCTGACGCCAGAGGCATGTGCGGCGCGCGGGTTTTACCGGCCACACAGCGGATTTCCGGACTGGCGGCCGTCGACCGATCTGCAGGAGGTGCTGGATGAGGCGCTGGTCTGGGCCGCGAAGAGCGGGCGGACGGAGGTGCTGGCCCGGCTAGTGCGCGCGGGCGCGCGGCTGGACGCAGATCCGTATCGCGGCACTCCGCTGATTTGGGCCGCGGTGCGCAATCACATGGAGACGGCGGAGTGGTTGATCGATCACGGGGCGGCAGTGGATCGGCGGGCGACTTTTGGCGGCGCCACTCACGGGCAGGGCGTCACGGCGCTGCACCTGGCGGCGCAGTCAGGGCACCTCGCCATGGTGCAATTGCTGGTGCGAAGAGGCGCCGATCCGAGGATCAAGGACGAGCTGTATCACTGCGACGCGGAGGGATGGGCGAATCACTTCGGACAGATCGCCGTCGCGGATTACCTGCGTTCACTTGGCCGCAATACACTATAAACTGGGCTAAAAGGAGGGTGTGAAAAATGGGTACGTTCACCACGCCGGACGGCGTCGAGATTTTCTATAAGGATTGGGGCGCGGGCCAGCCCATCGTGTTCAGCCACGGATGGCCGTTGAGCGCGGACGACTGGGACGCGCAGATGCTGTTCTTCCAGAGCAAGGGCTATCGGGTGATTGCGCACGACCGGCGCGGGCATGGGCGCTCCACACAGACGAGCGGCGGCCACGATATGGACCATTACGCGGCGGATCTGGCGGCGCTGGCCCGGCATCTGGACCTGAAAGGTGCGGTTCATGTGGGGCATTCGACCGGCGG
>DATKOS010000043.1:0-3704 GCA_035524535.1 Bryobacteraceae bacterium | reverse complement strand
GGTTGCCTTTGGCGCGCCACTCGGCTTGAGCCACTTCGCTGACGTCCGGACGGGCCGGCGCGAGTTGGATGGTCAAAGCGCGGCCCACCATCTTCTTCTCCGGATGCAGATTCTTCAGGGAATCCACGAACTGGCTGGAGTACCCCCTGGGGAGTTCCACGTCCTGAGCCATGATGGTCAGGGCCTTTACCTTGTCGAGGATATCGTCCGGGACCTTGGGGCGCCCATCGGGAAACCGAGGGTACGGATTCTGGGCCGTGAACTTGGCCAATTGGTCAGGTGTCCAGGCGTACACCTGGGCGGATGCGGGAAGGGTAAAGAAGGCGCAGGCAGCCAGAGCGGCCACCCCCAACCAAGAACTGCCTCCACGAAGGGGCACAACAACCTCCTCTACCGGGTCACACTCAGGTTTGGGCCCGGATACCGCGGTATCCGGCGGCGGCCAGCCGGATTCCGGCGTATCGCCGGCATTTCCGTTCGCGCCCCGAAACGTCGTATTGTATACCCAACCGCGAGCGTTGTAGAGCGATTTTCTCGACATTTTTCAACAGGTGTGTTTCGGGATGGCAGTCGACTGTTGGGCTACGCACATGGAAATGCGCACATTCCGCCAACCGGCTCATTTTTCAGCTCGTGTTGAATGGGAAGCGCCGCCAGCCTCCCTTTATTGGCGTACGAATATCCCGGTGGTTACCAACACACCTGGAAAGGGTGGCGCCTAGGTCCGAAACGCGATGGCCCCAAAGGGCCAGCGTGCGGCGACGGGCGAGGAGAGATCAGGGGATGAGCACGGCCGCGCCGTCTATGGCATCGCTCTTGATGGCGAGCAGGGCCTCGTTCGCCTCAGCCAAGGGAAAGGCCGTGGCTTTGGGACGTAAGCCGATGCCGGCCGCCACCTCCAGGAAGTCGCGGGCATCGGCGCGGGTCATGTTGGCCACGCTCCGAATCTGGCGCTCCCCCCAAAGCAGGCGGTCGTAATCGATCTCCGGAATGCGGTCCAGGTGGATGGCGTTGATGGCGAGGACGCCGCCCTTGCGCAGGCTGGCGAGGGCGGCCAGGACCACATCGCCGCTGGGAGCGAAGGTGATGGCCCGGTCCAGGGGTGCGGGCGGGCGCTCGGTTTCGGAGCCCACCCAAACGGCGCCGAGCGATTCGGCCAGCTTGCGGTGGGAAGCTCCCCGCGTGGAAACGTAAACCGGGCAACCCCAGGCACGCAGAATGGCGATGGCCAGGTGCGCCGAAGCGCCAAAGCCGAAGAGGCCCACGCGGTCACCCGGGTCTACGCCCGCCACGCGGATGCTGCGGAAGCCAATGATGCCCGCGCATAGCAGCGGCGCCGCGCGCAGGTCATCGAGAGCCCCTGGAAGCGGAAACACGAAATCGGCGCGCGCCGCGGCGAACTCCGCGTAGCCTCCATCCACCGAGTAGCCGGTGAACAGAGGCGCATCGCAGAGGTTTTCCTGGCCGCGGAGGCAGTAGGGGCAGGTTCCGTCCGCGCCGCCCAGCCAGGAGACGCCTACGCGAGTTCCCAGGGGAAGAGTGGCAGTGGCGCCGCCGGCGATTTCCCCCACAATCTGGTGTCCCGGAATCAGGCCCCGCCCCAGGGCGGGCAACTCGCCCTCCACAATGTGCAGATCCGTGCGGCACACGCCGCAGGCGCGGATCTTGAGCAACACCTGGCCGCGGCCGGGCTGGGGAACGGGCGCTTGGCGCAGGACAAGCCTGCCAGGGGCAACGGGGCCTGGCGCATCCAGAACCGCGGCGCGCATGAGCGCGGGCGTCACGGCGCCTCCTGCCGCGCCGGAGGGCCGGCGCGCCGCAGCCAGCCCCACAGCGCCAGGAGCGCGGGCAGCAAGATGGTGAGATCCGCCAGATACGCGTGATAGCTGAGCAGAATTCCCGCCAGCAGAGTCACCGCCAGAGCCAGCCCGGCTTCCGCGGCGGCCACCGCCCAGAGCGCGGCGGCGAACACTACCAAGGAGAGCGCCGCTTCCCATGCCGGCGGGAGGGCTAGGCCGTGCAGGTTGGGCATCGATTGGATGGACGGGCTGATCTGCGGCAGGCGTAGAACCGCCAGGTACGCCGAGGGCCAGTTCCAGCCGGCCACCACGAAACTGAACATGCCCAGGAAGGCCGCGCCGGCCAGGAAGCCGCCAATCGCGCGGCGGCGGTGCACCCAGAGAAATACGGGGAGCAACGCGAGCAGGTGAAACTTGGCCAGGCACAGCGATAGCGCCAGGCCCGCGGCAAAGGGGCGCCGCGGATAGCACCGCTCAGCGGCTGCGACCCAGAGGAGCAGCAGCGGCACATCCTGGCCGTTGGCCAGAGCGGCCGCCAGAGGCAAAAACCAGCAGCACGCCACGGCCGTTTCGCGGCGCGGAGAGTGCGGCCAGAGAAGCACGAAGCCGATGGCCGCCCCGATGCGCGCCGCCAGCCACAGCCAGTGCGCGGGACGGTAGGGAAGGCGGCTGAGCGGCCACACCATGGCCGCCAGAAACGGTGGCCGGATGTAGGACCAGGCCTCGCCGGTGATGCCGGCCGTGGCCAACTCTTCCTGCTTCACGGCGTCCGGCCGATAGAGGCCGGCCGTTCCCAGCAGCCGGGCTCCGGCGTAAAACGGCAGGAAGTCGTCCGCGCCCATGCGGACCTTCTCGCCGCCGGCGCGGAAGACCGGCGCAAACATCAGCGCAAGGCCCACCGTGCACGCCAGAATCGTCGCGGCCAGGCCGAGCGGGGCGCGGGCGGGCGGCCCGGTTTGCGAATCCTCCACTCGTCCGGTTTAACGCACGCGAAGGCGCGGGTCAAGCTGGCAAGCGTTAATCGCGGCGGCTTCAGCCCAGGAAACCGAGGTTCTGCACGCTGAACGACGGCAAATTGGGGAATACGGTGGCGAGTTGCGTGGGCGGCGCACCGAACCATTGCGCCATGGTGGCGCCGTACTGGTCCACGGCGATGCCGGGAATCCAGCGGCCCTCGCCGACGTCGTTCGGCCCCCCGATGGCGAACTCGGGGAAAGACCCGTAGATATCGCCGCCTTTCACCGCGCCGCCCATCACCAGGTGATGGCTGCCCCACGCGTGGTCGGAGCCGCCGTTGGTGTTGGGCATGAAGGTCCGGCTGAAATCCGATTCGGTGAACGTCACCACGCTGTCGTCTACCCCCAGTTCCACCAGGGCGCTATCGAAGGCGGAAAGCGCGCCGGCCACCTGGGTGAAGAGCGCGGCTTGGCCGGTAAGCTGGCTCGAATGCGTGTCGAAGCTTGAAAGCGAACAGAAGAAGATCTGCCGGCTCATGCCCAGCGCCTCGCGCACCTGGATGATCCTGGCCACCTGCTGAAGCTGCGCGGCGAGGGCGCTGCCGGTGGGAAACGTCGTGGTGAGCGGAGCGGCCCCGGCCAGCGCCTTGGACAGCAGCGCGTCATTGGCCACGCCTTGCTGCAAGGTGGCGCTGGCCTGCTGAATCAGCGTGGCGCCGGTGTCCAGCGTCATCAGTTCTTGTACCGCGTGCAGCCGCGCCTGGGAAGCCGCGGACGAATTGAAGCCCTGAAGCCCGAGCGCGGCGCCCGGCACAACCGTGGCCGGCGAGGTTTCATCCCCGGTCCCCTGAATGGCGTTGCCCGCCACGGAAAGGAATGTCGGCAGCGAACCCGCGGCATTCGCGCCCACCATCACATCCGCCAGACGCCCTCCCCAGCCCGTGTTGGA
>DATKOS010000042.1:0-5534 GCA_035524535.1 Bryobacteraceae bacterium | reverse complement strand
TCTTGTCCCACCGAAGTGTTCCCGCCGCTGTCCACCAATTTCGCGTCAGACCCGCGCAGAATCACCTTCTTCTCCGTGGCGTAGTATTCGCTGTGCGTTCCGTCCCCGGTGCGCGTCTTGCCGCCGGCCGTGTCCACAATTTGCACGGCGCCATCGGCGAAGGCCTTGTCCAGGCGCGAATCGCCGCTGTTGGCGCTCGAGAGGAACGCCTCCAGGCGCGTCGCGGTCACGTGCAGCGGGCCCCGCGTCAGATCCACGCCGCCGGAATAAAACGCGCGCCGGTCCTCGTCGGTATAAACCAGGTGGGCCGCGTGGGCCACGGTCCTTACCGGAGCGCGCGCCTTATCCGCCGCCGCGCCCTTCCCCGCGCCGGAAGGCGCCGCGTCGTCCTTCGGCTGTTCCCAAAGATCCGTCGTCACGTGCCCATCGGCCTTCAGCGTGCGCTTCTTCCGGTCCACGTCAATCGCGTCGGCCAGGATGCGGTTCGCCCCTTGCGACATCACTGCGCCGCCTTCGTAGTGCAGCGTGTCGTTGTGGTTCGTGGAGGCCATCTTCTGCGCCCGCGCTTGAATCGGATCGCTGCCGTTCAGCATCTGCGATCCTTTCTTCGGGTCCTGGTCGGGCATGTGGCTGGAGATCACTCCCCCCTCCGCGGTGAAATCGCCGGTGCTTTCATCAAGGTGAATCACCGCCGCGGAGGTGGACCCCGCAGAATCCCACATGCGCGCGGATGTCTGCAGCGCAATGGCGTCGTGATCGGAATCGAGCGTCGCCTTGGCCGCGCGCGCATGTCGGTCGCCTTCGTCGTAAGCGAAATCGCCGTCCTGCTCAATCGAAGAGACCTTGCCGGTCTTCGGGTCGAAGACCGCCGCCAGGTTCCGGCTCGTGGTGGTGGACGTCTTGCGGTTGCGCTTGCGCTCCTCCGCGGTCGGGTCCGTGCGCGTGGCCGCGTTCGTCGTGCGGAAGGATTGAATGCGGCTCCGGTCCCCGTACGCGATCGTCATATCGTTTCCGGTAATGATGCGATGGCGCTGCTCCGGCGTGTTCGGCAAAAACTCCAGCGTGCCCGGCGAGTGCGTTACCACGCTTTCGATGTCCTTTCCACCGTCGCGCATCTTCATTTCCACGCTCTGCGAGCTCAGCCTTTCGTTCTCCCCCACAGCGCGGCCTGGCGCGGGAAGCGGCTTGGAATCCACCACGGCGTTGCCCGTGGCCGTGACGTGCTGCAACACGCTATCGCCGTCGCCCGTCGAAAAGTCCATGCGCACGTCGTTGGCCTTGACGCTGGTGGTGGTGGTATCGGAGGTGGAAGTCACCTGCGCGTTCGAGTGGCCGGTAATGTTCTGCACCACGCCATCATCGTCGAAACCCACCGTCATCTCTCCGGCTGAGTATTGCAGTTTGCGGGTGGGGTACGAGTCCATTCCGTGCGCCATTTTGGCGTCCACTTCGTGGAGCACGAACCGGCTCTTGCCGTCGTCCGTCTGGGACTCCTTGAGGTGCACTACGGCGTCCTGACCCTCCACCACCGTGTTGTCGCGCGTCAGCCGGCCCCAAGGCTCAAGCTGGATCTGTGACTCCGCTTCGTGGTACGTGAGGCTGCCGGCTTCAATCTTCATCGGCTTGGCGCCGGGCGTCTTCCCCCTCCAGTGCACTTCCACATTGCTCTTCATCACTAGCTCGCCGGTACTGGGGTCGTAGGAAGCGCCGGTGGCGCTGCCGTCGCCGTTCTGGAACTGGAATGTGGAGGGCTGGTCCGTATCGGCTTTCCCGCTCACCGAATCGACGCAGATCCCGGAGGATTGTATGGAGGTCAGGGCATGGACCGGCGCGCCCGCCACGGGCTCTCCGAGAGTGATATTGACGGCGCCGTCCGAGCAAAAGCGGTTGTCGGAGGTGGTAAGCGTGGCGGCATCGCTGGTCACCAGATCGAATGCGGAATCGTCGCGGTTGTAGAGCTTCAGGCGGACGTCCTTGAGGTCGGCGCGGCCCGAATCCTTGCGCTCGCGCATATCCGAAGCTTCAATGCAATACGTGGTGTGGTTGCCCACCGTCTGGCAGTGCGTGTAGTTCGCGGCGGAAGAGCTGGTGCCGGTGGGGAGCGGCGCCGGCCGGGACGGGGCCTCCGCCCCCATTTCCCGTTTCTTGGCGCGGTAGGTGACGACGACGCTCGCGAGGATGGCGGCAATCGCCGCCAGCAAGAGCCATCTGGCGCCTCTCCTCATCGATAGTTCCAATATAGCAACGGCCTGGAGCTGGTAACCGAATTGCCGCGGTTCGCCTAGCGGCGGAAACGACGCCATCCGCCGCCCACAACCACGCGCGGAACCACAACCCTGGGCGCCGCATAGCCATAAGCCGGATACGCCGGGTAGGCTCCATACGGGTAGCCGCAGTATCCATAGGGGTCATAACACGGCGCCGCGTAATAAGGCGCGGCATAACCCAGGCCCACACCCACGCCGACGTGAACGCCGCCGTAATACCCGCCCCGATAAACCGGCCCCGGCGCCGCGTACGCGCGGCCAGGCCCCGCGTATCCACGCACGCCAACGGAGGGACGCGCGGCGATCCTCGCGCCACCTCCGAAACCACCCCGGCCTTGGGCGAAACCGGCGGTCGCCGCCAGGGTCAAAGAAATCATCGCGATCATCAAGCCTCGCATAACAACCTCCTGCCAGGCATACGGCAGTTGCCGTGCCAATACGCAAGGCTATTATTTTCAGCATGATATCGGAATTGCGCTTGCCGCCGGCGGTTGGAAAGCACCACCCCTGGCTCCCTTCCACCATCCGTAAATGAAAGATTCTTAAGGCTCAACGGCCAGAAGGCGAACCGCCGCCGCGTCTCGCGCCGGACGGGCGCTGCCTCACCACTCCAGCCGGGCCGCCAACTGCAGCCGCCGCCCGTCGGTCACCGTGTGGTCAATGGCGCCGCTCGATTCGAGCCCCAGTATCCGGTTCGGCAACGCGAGATTGGTGCGGTTTGCGAGGTTGTAAGCCTCCACGCGAGCAGTGATCCGCACCCGCTCCCCCAGCGCAAAGGGCCGCTCCACCGCGCCATCCAGGTTCGCCATCCCTGGCCCGCGCAGAATGCCGTAGCCCGAATTGCCGAACTGGTACAAGTTCGGAATCGCGAAGGCATTGGTGTTGAACCAATCGAGATAGTTGCGCTGCCCGGAGCCCAGCGTGCCGCCCGCCAGCCGGTTCGGCAACTGAAAACCGCCATTGTTTAAACTGTTCGCCGCCAATTGCGGCGTGAACGGCAGCCCCGATTGCACCGTGGCAATGGCGAACACCCGGAAGCCCCGCACCTCGTAGTGCGCCGTGGCCGAAAGCCTCTGCGCCACATCGAACGGAGAAAGCCCGCGCGCGCCGCGCGGGTAATAAATGTCCTGCGGCGCCGGAGGCCGGCTCGCCTGATCGCTTGACGGCGCCACGGAATCGTCAATCGATTTCCCGTAAGTGTACGCGATCTGGAAGAGCGGTCCGCTCAACTGCGCCGTGCCCGCATAATACGTGGACCCGCCCGCGAAACCCAAGTAATCGATCCGGTCCGTCAGCGGCTTATATGGATAGCGTGGATACGGGTAGGGCGTGGGCGCGGGGTACGGCTGGTTGGCGTTGTATGCCGACGGAAGGTGTATGCCCATGGAGCCCAGCCCCGAGAGCTGCGCCACCAGCCCGTGACGCAGCCGCGTCTCGAGCGACAGCCGCCACTGGTCCGAATACGGCGTGTAGCTGCCCGGCTCCAGCGCGTAGAAGGCGCCTCCCGCGGACGCCGGCGGCATGCCCGCCGTGAGATTCGCGCCCACCTGGAACGTGCCGTTGACGATGTCCAGGCGCTCCGCGTAAGGCGCATTGCGCGCCAGCGCGCCCCAGGACAAGTACGGGGGCGCATCCCACGCCTGGCTGAAACTCCCGCGCAATACCACCGGGCCGCCGTCCGCCAGATCCAGCGCGAAGCCCACGCGCGGCGCTAGCGCGCGTTTGGCGCCGGCGCCGCCGTCAGCGTTCACGCCGTTCTGCCCGGCGTACTGGTTGAGCGCCGGCGCCGCATAGTTGAAGTTGAAATTCACCATCCGGTTCCGGGCCTCGGTAAGCGGGGGAAACTGGGAATAGCGCAGCCCGGCTTCCACCGTGAACCTGCGCGTAAGGCGGAATGAGTCCTGCGCGAAGCCCGCCCATTCCCACGCGCGCAGTTGGTAGGGCGCATATTGCACGTCGCGCCGCACTTCCTCCGGAAACCCAAGCAGCAAGGAGGCGATGGAGTCTCCCGTATTGGCAACGCCCGGCTGGCTGGTGTAATCCGGCGAGAAGAAGAACTCGGCGCGGGAAGCGTAGTCGGACGCGTCGCCATCCGCGTTGCGCCGGATCGCCTGAAATCCGAATTTCCAGGAATGCCGGCCGGTCTTCCCGGCTACCGCATCCTCGATCTGATAACTGGCCTCGCGAAGAGCGAACGGCGCATCGCTTGAAGCGCCCAGGGAGGCGAATCCGAGAACGCTGAAGCTCGGCATGCCCGCCGCGCCCAGCCCCGGGATGCCGAACGCGGTCGAGGCGTCGAAGCCCTGGTCCGCCGCCGTGGCATGCAGGTCCTGCGCCGCTATGGCGGCGCGCGCCGTGTTCGTGAGCGACGCCGAAATCACGCGCGTGAATGACGCCGCGCCGTTCAGCCAGGTCTCATGCGTGTTGGCGGCGTCCGCGTTTTGAGCGCTGTCGCTTCCCGCATAGCTGCCCGCCGGAAAGCCCATTCCCGAAGGCGCCGGAAGCGCGCCCGGCTCCTGCCCGTCGGCCGAACCGGCAACCAAACGCACCGCCAGCCGGCTTGCGGGCGCGATCGCATAATCCGACCGCAGCGCGAACTGCCGCGAATTCACCATGCGCCGGGACACGAAGGCGTAATTGTCCGCCAAGCCAGGCCCGTTGGGATCGGGATAGAGGGCGGCCAGATTGCGCGCGGCCTGCGGAATCTCGGCGGCCGGGATGCGGTTATTCGGAAACGGATCCCGCGCAAACAAGTTCTCGCCCACGGAGTGGATTGACAGCGGATCGTAGATGGCGTAATTCGACTCCGAAAAATCGCCGCCCTTCTCCGCCTTGGTGGGAACAGTGGAGGTCACCGTGACGCCATCGCTCTCACGCCTGGCCTCCGGCGCGATAAAGAAGTACCACTTGCGCGGCAGAATCGCGCCGCCAGCGGCCCCGCCAAACTGATTGAGGCCCAGCGGCGGCTTGCCGGCGGTATCGAAGAAGTTGCGTGCGTCCAAGGCCGTCTGCCCGCGCGTTTCGAAGGCGTCGCCATGAAAAGCGTCCGCGCCCGCCCGCGTCTCCATGCGCGCCACGGCGCCGGCCGCGTGTCCAAACTCCGCCGGGATGTAGCCGCTCAGCATGCTCACCGCGGCCACGGAGTCCATCGGCGGAACCACGCCGGCACCGCGCACCCAGGCGCTGTTATTATCCACTCCGTCCAGCAGAAAACCGTTATCCTGCCCGCGCTGGCCAAAACTGTTCCAGCTCGTGTTGCCCAAAAAC
>DATKOS010000041.1:0-3607 GCA_035524535.1 Bryobacteraceae bacterium | reverse complement strand
CATGACATGGCGCCCTCTCTTCGGCAGTCATGCGGACAAAAGCCCCGCGAACCCTTGGCGAATCGGCTGGACTCTGCAATTAAGTCAAACACCACGCGCAGTTCTTGCGCATTCCGGGGCGCATATAGCAGGAACAGTGTCTCCGGCGCAATTCCCGTTCTGACCGCCGGATGCGGTTCCCCCCAGGCGGTCGCCAAGACTCGCTCACGAATCGTCTTGGGCAGCGTCACGTGAATGCTCGCTTCGGGCAGGTCATGTAAAAGGCAGAATTCGTGGTTGTCGATAAACGCTTCTGGAGGTCCTTGCGCCGATTCGTCCGTCAGGCACAACGCCACGCTGCTCGGAAACGCCATCCGGCTCTGCCGCGCGCGCACTCCGGGGATTCCTAGCGCCAGCTCACGCAGTTGTCCTGCAATCTCAGCGGGTGGGAATTGGTCCAGTTGAACGTGCGGCAAACCGAGCCGCGTGCGCGGCCGCTGCCCGATTCTCCGCGGCAGGGCCAAATCGAAGAGGGGCATGCCAGTATTCATGGGGTAGGCGCCTGAGCCAAGAGTATCCGCCCGCGGCGCCGAAACAATCCCCGCGCCGCGGGATCGCCGATTCCCAAATCTGGGGATCTGCTGGTAACTGTTTTGGGTGCCCGTTACATTGCCTTGCTATCCAATTCGTGTTGCCAGGCACGAATTCCCCGCGCTGGGCGTGGCCTAAGTCACTGTATTACCGCCAGGATGGCGAGGATTAACCCAAGTAATCGCTGCCGCTTTGGACTTAGAAGTGCTATAAGTACCCGTAGCGAAGTTCTACACGGGGTATTTACCTTGGTGGACGGAGAGGCGAGTTGCCCTCAATCGGATCTATGTGGATCGGGCTCTCCATCGTCGCAGTGGCGGTATTCATTTGGGAATGCGCTCTTAAGCCCTTCGCGCACCTATTGAAACTGTCTGAGGACTTGGCGGGCAATCCGCCCCGCGCCCTCCACACCGAAGACCATCCCGGCTCCTTGGAGCAGCCTGACCAATCCGTTCCGCCTGCCGCCCAGAACGCCAAACCGGATGACGGTACGCCGCCTCGCACCATGATCGCTGGACAGTAAGTCCTGTAACTGGAACGCAACGCGCGCGCCGGCGCCCCGTGCTACCCTCTACCCTAATGCACCCAGACGGGGATTCGGGCGTGGCCGCCCAACTGGAACGCCTGAAGTGTCCGCGCTGCGATTCCTATCGCGTCTATCGCTCCCGCCGCCGCGGCTTGGTGGAGCGCGTCATCTGGTTCGCCTGGTTTCCCTACCGCTGCCATTCCTGCGACGAGCGCTTCTTCCTCCGCCGCTTTACCTTGCGCGTCCTTCTTGCACGGCTGCGCGGCGGTTCGCCTCCCACCTTGTGATTCCCTCTGCGCCGCCGCGTGATATGCTGAGTCCGAGTGTTCCGCCGCCAACGTAAATCGCGTGTTTTGTTTGCCCTATCCGATATCCTCCTGATTTCCCTGGCTTTCGTCGCTGCCTACGGAACGCGCTCGCTCCTGCATTTGAAGCAGGTGTTCTACATGACCCATGAGCGCGTGGCCCTGGTGCTGGGCTTCTCTCTCGTGGCCTGGGTGGCTACCGGCGTCTGGTCTTCCTTGTATGAACGCCTGGAGGTTTGGCGGCCCGCCCTCATTCTGCGCGACGCCGCCCGCCAGTGCGCCATCGGCGGCGCCGCTGTGGCCCTCCTGCAGTACGTACTGCGCCTTTACCCGGAAATCAGCCGTCCCTTCGTGGTTCTCTTTGCGGTCTACGCCTGGGTTCTGCTGGTAGTGTTCCGCCTGGGAGCCGTCCGCGCCGCCGGCGCCATCCGGCGGGGCTTCGCCGCGCCGCACTACGTCATGGTCGCCGGAACCGGTCCTCGCGCCATCCGGATGGCTGAGGCCATCGAGCGCCTCGGCGAATACGGTGTCCGCCTCACCGGCTTCCTCAGTGAGCAGGCCCCCCCACCGCGCCTGGAGATCTCGCTGACCGCGCCCTACCAGGTCCAGCCCATCTCCGAGTTGCCTTCCATCCTGCGCCAGCGCGTGGTGGATGAAATCGTCTTCGCCGTGGATAGCGACCGCCTGGCGGATCTGGAAGAGTCCTTTCTCCTCTGCGACGAAGAAGGCGTCCGCACCCGCGTGGCCGTCGACTTCTTCCCCCACGTCAACAGCACGGTTTCGCTCGACCGCCTGGGCGAGACCCCCATGCTCACCTTCACCGCCGCACCGGACGACGAGATCCGCCTCATGGTCAAACGCGCCGCCGACGTCCTCATCTCGGCCGTTGCCCTGATCCTTCTCTCGCCCTTCATGATCCTCGTCGCCGCCCTAATCCGACTCACCTCGCCCGGCCCCGCCATCTTCCGTCAGATCCGCTGCGGTTTGAACGGCCGCCGCTTCGTCTTTTACAAGTTCCGCTCCATGGTGGATAACGCCGAGGCGCTCAAGCCGGCCCTCGAACAGCTCAGCGTCCGCGAAACCGCCTTCAAGATCCCGGACGATCCCCGCCTAACGCCCCTAGGCCGCTACCTCCGCAAATTCTCCATCGACGAATGGCCCCAGCTCTGGAGCGTCCTCCGCGGAGACATGTCCCTGGTGGGACCGCGTCCCGCTGTCCCCGGGGAGGTGGACCGCTACAAGCGCTGGCAGCGCCGCCGCTTGCGCATGCGCCCTGGACTCACCTGCACCTGGGCCGTCGCCGGCCGCGATAGCGTGGACTTTGAGACCTGGATGAAGCTCGACATGCAGTACATCGACAATTGGTCCCTGGCGCTAGACTGGAAGATATTGCTGAGCACCATCCCACGCGTGCTCACCGGACGGGGCGCCAATTGAAAGGATCGCCGTCATGCACTTGATTCCCAAACAAGAAGAGGTGGTTTCGGTTCTCCGCGAAACCGGCGCGCTGCGCACCGGACATTTCGAATATCCGAACGGCCTCCATTCGGATGGATACCTCCAAGTTCCCCTCGCCATGCGCCACTATCAGTACCAGCGCATGTTCTCCGTGGGCCTCAGCCGCCTCATCCGCGCCAACCCCGAGCTCCGCGCCATCATCGGCGACGTCTCCATCGTGGCCCCCGCTACCGGCGGCCTGCCGGTAGCCTTCGGCGTTTGCGAGGCCTTGCAAGCCAAGCAGGTCTACTGGGCCGAGCGCGAACACGACGACGAGCCCCTGCGCTTCCGCCAGTTCCTCACGCCCGGCCCCGGAGATCCCGTCATCATGGTGGATGATATCCTCCGCACCGGCTCCAAGCTCAGCGAGATGAAGCAGCTCCTGGAATCCCATGGGGCAGTGGTGCTGGCCCTCGCCGTGGTTGTGTACCAACCGACGCCCACCACCATCACCTTCGATCCGCTGCCCACCTGCTGGCTCGCCAAGCTGGACGCCCACTACTACACCGGCGCGGATAGCTGTGAGATGTGCCGCCGCGCGGAACCCCTCGACAAGATCCGTCTCTGATTCGCCGGAGGGCAGGCGCCCGCGCCCGTTGGTCTGTTCCTCCCGCGCCCTTCGGGCTCGGTCTTTGGAATTGCTGAACCACGGTGCATTGCGATACAACTCCATTACAGGATTAACCCTTAGCCGTCCTCGCGGCCCTTT
>DATKOS010000040.1:0-3154 GCA_035524535.1 Bryobacteraceae bacterium | reverse complement strand
CAACAGCGGCGGCTGGCGGCGGCGCTGGATGGCGGCCAAGCTGGGATCCCCTCCCCGTTGCTGGAGGAATGCCGCGCGAGCCTCATGGCGGCCATGGAGCGCGGCGAACCGAGCGCGGATTTTGCCCCCGTGAGGCGTTTGCCGGCCCCGGTCCGCAGCCCTTGGCGCTTGTTCCTGGACGCCGTGGGCGAGACGTTTCGCGGCTTTGACCGCTGGCGGCAGCCCGTGGGCGCAGTGGCCCTGGTGGTTTTGGGGTTCTTTACGGCGCGCTTCGCCGGCATGGGGCCGGTGACGGCGCGGTATGCCGATGTGGGCGCTTCGCCGGACGTCTTTTCCACCGTGCGCTCCATCCAGCCGGATAGCGCCGGACACGTGCGCATCGCGCTGGACGAAACACGGCGGCGCGAAATCGACGGCCGCGCGGACGATCCGGGCATTCAGAAGCTTCTGTTGGCCGCGGCGGCCGGGAACAATCCCGCGGTGCGCGTGATTTCGGTGAGCCTGCTAGCCGAGCATCCTGGTTCGAGCGAGGTGCGCGACGTGCTGATTAACGCCTTGCGCGATTCCAACCGCGGGGTCCGCATGAACGCGATTGAGGGGCTGAAGCCGCTGGCGGGCGATCCGCTGGTACGCAAGACCCTGGCGGGCACGCTGGTCTCCGACGATGATCCCGCCATGCGCATCCAGGCCATCAACCTTTTGGTGACGCAGCGCGACGAAGCCATGGTGGGCATTCTGCAAGGCTTGGTGCAGAACGAGAACAACGATTACGTGCGCCTGAAGTGCGAACAGGCGTTGAAGGAATGGAATGCTTCCGTGGGCACATTCTGAGGAAACCGGCGGTATCCGCCTGCTTCGGAGGGACGCTCCCATGAAGTGGGTTGCCGTGCTGGCGGCATCCCTTGCGGCGGGGGCTCCGATGGCGCTCCGCGCCCAGGACTCCATTACCTGCCGCCACGGCCAGTGCGTGGAGACAATCTCCGGCCGCGCCCCCATCGGACATCGCCTGAGGGTGAACGCCCGCGGCCCGGTGACGCTGGAAGCCGGCGTCGGCCGTGAACTGCAATACACGCTCACGGTCAACGTGCGCGCGGCGAATGAGGCCGAGGCGCGCCGCCTTCTGGGAGGCTTCTCCGTCCGCGTGGTCCGGGGCGGCGAGTGGTCCGTGGTCACCGCGCCGGGAGAGCCCCTGGCGGCCAAACTCGCGCTGCGGTGCCCGCGATTGGTGGAGGCTAGCGTGGTGACCGAAAGCGGTCCGGTGCAGGCCAGCGGGGTGGATGGCCCTCTGACCGTCGATTCCGTGGCCGGTCCGCTCTGGGTGGACCGCATCAAGGGGGATTGCCAGCTCAAGACCCTCGGCGGTGAAATCCGCGCCGGCGACATTGGCGGCGCCCTGACTTCCACCACCGGCTTCGGGCCCATCACCGTGAAATCGGTTCGCGGGGAAGCATTGCTGCAGACCATGGGCGGCGATATCATCGCCGGGGACGCTGGAGGACGCGTCAACGCCGAGACCGGGGCCGGGGCCATCCGCATCGCGCGCGCCGCCGCGGCCGTGGATGCCACCACCGGCGCCGGCCAGATTTGGGTGGGCAGCGCCGGCGGCCTGGTGACGGCGCATGACATGGCCGGGCTCATCAACGTCGGCTCCGCCGCGGGCGCGCATTGCGAATCCGCCTCCGGCGGGGTGCAACTGGGGCGTATCGCCGGCAGCATCCGCGTTTCCGCGGCCATGGGCAATATCATGGCCTCCCTGTTGCGCGCCGCGCCGGATTCGTATCTCACCACGGGCAATGGTGACATCACGCTGCTGGTTCCGTCTAACGTGGGTGTGACCATCCAGGCGGAAGACGCGCTGGCGGATTCCCTGCGGCGGATTCTTTCCGAGTTCCCGCAGATCCAGGCCCGGCGAATAGGGCCGAGGATTGTGGCGCAGGGCCAGGTGAATGGCGGAGGACCGATTGTGCGCGTCTCCTCCGGGGGTGGCGCTATTTTCATCAAGCGTCAGTAAAGGGGATTCTATGAATATCGCATTCGGATTTGGAATTGGGTTGCTGGCGGCCTCCGCCGCTTTGCCGCAAGCGCCCGCGCCGGCGGCGCCCATGGCTCCGGCCGCTCCGCGCGCCCGCACCGCGCAGCAACTCACGGTCCTAAACGCGTCGCCGGGCTCCTATCTCGGCATTGGTATGGCCGATATCAATGGAGACCGCGCTAAGGCTCTGAAGCTCAAGGAAGACCGCGGCGCGGAGGTAACTCGCGTGGAGGACGACAGCCCGGCCGCCAAGGCGGGTCTCAAGGTCGGCGATGTGGTGCTCGAATACAACGGCCAGAAGGTGGAAGGCACTGAAGAGCTGGCGCGCATGGTGCACGAGACGCCGCCAGATCGTCAGGTGAAGATCGTCGTCTCTCGCGACGGGGCCACGCAGACTCTCACGGCGGCCATCGGCACCCGCAAGACCTCGCCCCAATCGTTTTTCTCGGTTCTTGGTCCCCATGTAATGGGTTCCGATATGCCGCAGGCGCCGCAGATTCCCATGCCCGATATCCCGAGCTTCCAGATGAACTGGCGCAACCCGCGCTTGGGCATCATGGGGGAAGCGCTGGGGCATGAGCCGCAGCTCGCGGATTTCTTCGGGGTGAAGGAGGGCGTGCTGGTGAAAGCCGTGGACAAGTACTCCGCCGCCGAAAAGGCCGGCATCAAGGCCGGCGACGTGGTCACCAAGGTGGGCGACTCCAGCATCACTACCACCGATGAGATTACCCGCGCTCTCCGCCAGGCGATGCAGCCCGGCAAGAGCGCTGTGGATGTCGTGGTGATGCGCAACAAGAAGGAGACCACCGTTTCGGTGACAATCGAGAATCCGGGCAGCGGTTACATCCCCAACGTGATGGCGCTAAGCGTAAGCGGGGTGTAGCCAGCGGCGCGTGACGATGCCGTTTCCGTTGGCCTGCGCCTTCGGTGGGGCAGGCCATCTCTTTATCTGGCCCGCCTTCTCACGCCGTTAAGTGAATCGCGGTGGCTTTCACGGCCGCGAAAACCGCGTCTCCCGGCCGCAAGTTCATGTCCGCTGCCGATTGCGCGGTGATGGCTGCCACCACGGGGAAGCCGCAGTCCAGTTCTACACGCGCCAGCGCGCCTTCCAGCGCCACCGAT
>DATKOS010000039.1:0-8040 GCA_035524535.1 Bryobacteraceae bacterium | reverse complement strand
GGGGCGCGGAGCGCGGCATGGACACCGGCTGGGATTGCGGCGGCGCGTATTCGCCGCCCTCGCCGCGCTGGCTGCCGAGCAGGATCAACTCATCGCACACCACCTCGGTGACGTAGCGCTTCTGGTTGTCCTTATCGTCGTAGCTGCGCGTTTGCAGCCGGCCTTCCACGTAGATCTGCTTCCCCTTCAGCAGATAGTTGGAGACGTTCTCCGAGCGCCACAGGACACAGCGATGCCAGTCCGTCTCCTCTTTCCATTCGCCGGTCTGCTGGTCCTTCCAGCGCCGGTTGGTGGCCAGCGTGAAGTTGGAAACGGCCGTGCCGGAGGCGGTGAACTTGGTTTCGGCGTCCTTGCCGAGGTGCCCCAGGAGGATGACTTTGTTGACGCTTCGGGATGCCATAATACCCAGAACTGTAGCACGCCTTTCAGCGCCCGGGTGAGCGATTTCAGGCAAAATGGCTCTCCCGGCCTTCCCGGCGGCAACCCGAGTTCCTTCCGCGCCGTCTGACCGATAATGGAGGCAATGACCTCTCAAGCGGTTTGTCCCAAGTGCGGCGGCGTGGGCTGGACCATCGTCGAGCGCGCCAACGTTTCCGGCGCGGAACCGTGCTCCTGCCGGGCTGAGGGCTATGCCTCGCGCCTGGAAGACCGCGCGCAGATTCCGCCCCTCTACCGCAACTCGTCCTTCGACAACTTCGAAGCGCCGCCCGGCGATTTCGATCCCGGCGCCACCGAATTGCGCCGCGTGATGAACGCCGTCCGCAACTACGCCGACGAGTTTCCCCTGGGACCGCGTCCCGGCCTGCTGCTCGTGGGCGAAACCGGGACGGGCAAGACGCATCTGGCCGTGGCCGCCATGCGCCGCATCGTGGCCAAGGGCTTCGAGTGCCTCTACTGCAATTACCAGACGCTGCTCAACAGCATCAAGGCCGGTTATGACCCCGTTTCCAATTCGTCGGACCGAGAGGCTTACCGCACCGCGCTCGATACGGCCGTGCTGCTACTGGACGATCTGGGCGCCCACCGCGTCACGGACTGGGTGGAGGACACCATCAACTCGATCATCACCCACCGCTGCGATAACCGGAAACCGCTCATCGCCACCACCAACCTGCCGGACCCCGACGCCGGCGGCGTGCTAACCCAGCGCACCGCGCTCGACAAGCCGGAGTACCGCCGCACGCTTGCCGACCACATCGGCCCGCGCGCACGTTCCAGGCTGTTCGAGATGTGCACCGTGATTAAGATGCCGGCCATCGAGGATTACCGCGTACGAAAGGCCAAGCGGCGCTGATGCGAAAACCGAAGGCGGATGCGCTCCGGCCCGTCCGTCCGGCCACGGGCGTGGCGGCCCTGCTGCTGGCGTTTGCGGCGGGCTGGGCCGCGCCGCAAGAGGAGCCGCCTTCGCCGCCCTTTGTTCAGGCGGTCGAGTTTCCTTATTACCTCTGTCCCGCCAACCTCTGGGAGCGCCAGTTGGTCTGGTTGAAGTCCATCGGCGTGCGCACGGTGGAGTTTCCCATCCCGTGGAACTGGCACCAGACGCGGCCCGGCGAGTTCGATTTTACCGGCGCGTCCAACCCGCGCCGGGATCTTGCCGGCTTTCTGAAACTGGCGCAGCGCCTCGGCCTGACTGCCTGGGTCCGCCCTTTCGGCCCTATCCCCGGCTGGCTCAATGGCGGCTGGCCTTCGCCGGCTCCTCCCGGCGCCGCCGCGCAACGCCAGTGGGCGGGCGCCGTGGCCCGTTTCCTGGAACCGCGCAGCGCCAGCCATGGCGGTCCGGTGGCCTACGTGGAAGGCCGCGGCTTTGCCT
Source organism: Bryobacteraceae bacterium (assembly GCA_035524535.1). Taxonomy (GTDB): domain Bacteria; phylum Acidobacteriota; class Terriglobia; order Bryobacterales; family Bryobacteraceae; genus BOG-224. The sequence goes on along the minus strand of DATKOS010000039.1, from coordinate 6,230 downwards.
TCGCCGCCGGCCCGCCCCCCGTGCCCGTGCTCACCATTTTGGCGGGAGATCCGGCCGCCCTGCTGCGCAGCCGCGACGCCATCGCCGGCGGCCGCGGTGCGCTCCTCTGGCGCGACGTGCTGGACGCCCTCTACCCCGCCGGCTGGGCTTCCAATCCGGCCCTTCCGGTGCGCCGGGGAGTCGTGAGCCTGGCGGGCGAGGAGCGCCCGCCCGTGGACGCCCTCCGTCGCGGCGCCGCCTTGCTCCGCAACTGGGCGCCGCCTCTGGCCGCCATGCGCCCCAAAGCTCTTCCCAAGCCCGCCGAAGGCGAAAGGCCCGACGCCGTCCGCGCTCGCGAACTCGTCTCCGAACCCGCCTCCGCCCTTTGCATTTCCAACAGCGGCAAGGCGGCCTTCCGCGGCGACGTGCGCGTGCGCGCTCCCGGCGGAAACCGCAACCTCACCATACCCGGCGTATCCGTGCCTCCCGGCGAGTCCCTCTGGCTGCCCGTCGAGGTGGCGCTCGGCCCCAGCGGGCTATGCCCCCAGTGCTCGGCGTTCTCGCAAGTGGAGCGCATCGTCTACGCCACAGAGGAACTCCTCTCGGTGGAATACGAGAACGGCATTCTGGCCATGGAGTTCGCCGCCCCCCAGAAGGGCGAAGTGGCGCTGCAACTGGAGCGCGAGCCCGTGGGGCCTTTCCTCGCTGCCGGCAAGCCTTCGGATTTCGATTGGGATGAGAAGGCCATGCGTCTCAAACTCGGCATCCCGGCCAACCCCGCGCCGGGGAATCGCGTGCGCATCGGCATAGCCGTGGAAGAGCCGGATACCGCGGCGTTCTTCAATGAGGCGCACCGCCTGCTCATCGGGCGTGAGAACGTCGTCTCCACCGAATACTCCTCGCCGGAAGTGGCCGCGCGCTCGCGCCTGCGCCTGCCGCCAGGATTCACCGCCGCGCCCTCGGCAAAGTCGCCCAACGAAATCGACTACCGCGTCACGGCGCCGCCGGAAGCTCCCGAGGGCGATTTTGCGGATCTGGCGCTGGAGGCCGACGGCCTCCTGCTGGGACGCGCGCGCCTGCAGCTCTTCCCGCCCGCCGCCATCTCGCTGGGCGACGCCATCGAACTGCACCTGGGCCCGGAGCCCGCCCTCACCGCGCAGCCGCCCACCGCGACCGCCGATCCGAAGGGCGGCAAGGACCTCGAAATCGCCATCCGCAATAATTCCATGGAGATTCAAACCTACTGGCTGGAGGCCTCGGGCGACGGCCTGGACATTCTGCCCGCCCACGCGGAGATCAGCATCGGCGCCATGGACCAGCGCTCCGTCTCCTTCCGCCTCTTTGCCCGCGGCGGGGCCGCGGTCCTGCGCGACTGGCGCCTGCGCGTCTCCGGCGGAGCCCAGGCCGACATCCCGATGCGCGCCGTCATGCTGCCGCGCGACAAGACCGTGGCCTGGAGCGCCGATCTGGATGGCGACGGTTCGCCCGAATGGGTGCTGGAATCCGCCCGCGCGCGGGCTGTCTTTTCCGCCCGTGACGGTGGCCGATGGATGGAGTTCACCGCCAAGGACTCCAACGCGAACTTCCTGCCGGAGCAAGGCCTCTTCGCCGCGGCCGGTCCGGTGGAGGTGGAGGCTACCGGCGACAGCCTCATCTTCTCCGGCGCTAACTGGAAGCGCACGGTGCGTTTGCAGGGCGGCGCTTTGAGCGTGGAGCAGTCCACGCCGCTGCCGCCCTTCGCCTTGGCCCCGGAAAAGCGCGGCGACGTGGCTTTGTTCGTGGAACGGCCCTCGGCCGCGCGGGCGCTCTTCACGCTGCGCTAACGGCCAGCGCTAGCTCTTGCTGCCGGACAGGCCGTGGGCGCCGCCCGCAAACCCGTGGTAGAGCAATCCGAACAGCAGGCCGGCCACCGCTCCGTCGCCAAATCCGTACAGCGCGCCCAGGAGCACGCGGCCCATGGTCGGCGCCGTATCCGCGCCCGGATAGACCGAACTCATCATCGCAAGGAACTGCGCGCCGTAGCGCGGGTCCGCCAGGTGCGCGATGCCCACGAACAGCATGGCGAATCCCCACAGCACCGCGAAGCTCAGCGAAATCGATCTCAAGGAAACTCTCATACGTAAGCCTCCGCTTCATTCTAGGCGCCGGTGTCTCCGCGGGAACATCCCGCCCGCGCCGTAGGTGTGCCCGTTCTCACGTCGCCGCGCGGCGATACGGCATCGAGAGGATGCTCCGGATTTTCGCCTCGTTCGTCACTGACTTTGGAGAGAGAATCACATGACAATCAAAATACCCTTATTGGCTGGAGCCTGCTGCCTGGCGGCGGCTCTCGCGCCTCTTCCGGCGTCCGCCGCTACGGTCCCGGCGTGCAGCGCGGGAAAGCCCACAGCCGCCTCCTACACCTGGGACTTCAAGGCGGAGGCCGCCAGAACCTTTTCGGACATCCGTGCGGACGTGGAGCAGATCGCGACGAACACCGATGAACTGCGCGCCCTGACGCGCGACGACGAAGTGAGCTACAACCCCGGTGAATCCTACTACTGGAACCAGGTGGACTCCGCCATCAACGACATGGGGAACCGCGAATGCCGTCTTCAGACCATCCGGCGCGTGGTGAGCCCCGCGCAGCAGCGCGCCATCGACAAGATCCTCGCCGAGAACCGCCTTATGGCCTACCACGCGCGCAACGCGGGCGATTTCGGCAAAGCGCATCCCGAGAACCTGCTCATGGGTCCTTATCGCGATGACCTGGTGAATCTCTATAACGAAGCGCAGGCCCTGGCCGGCGTAATGAAAACCGTATCCCGCGCCTCTGCGTAGGCGCGGCGCCCGTTACTTGAAATGGAGGAAATCATGAAGACCGTGAAGATCCCACGAACCTGCCTGGCCGCGATGGCCGCGTGCGCGCTGTGCGCCGCGGTCCCGCTGGCGGCGGCCGCTTCCACGCCGGCGAGCCGTAAGACCACGCCGCCGGCCAAGGCCGGCGCCACCGCCAAGAAGGCCCGCGCCGCGTGGCCCGCGGAAAAGCTGAGCGGCAAGATCCTCAGCGTGGATGCGGCGCACAAAGTGGTGGTGGTGCAGGCGGACCAGATCCCCTATGACATGATTGTGACCGCCAAGACCCAGATGAAGTCCGGCGGCAAGACCGTCACGCTGCAAGACCTGGCGCGGGATAAGAACCAGCGCATCTCGGTGAACTTCGTGCCGGAGAGCCGCGGCGATATCGCACGCACGCTGCAACTGGGCGGTTAGGCGCGCGGAACCGCGGAGCTTGCGCAGCTACAGCGCCCCGCCGGCCCAAGCCAGCCCGTCCGCCGTCTTGCCCGCGCCAATCAGCCTGACGGACCAGTCCGCCAGGCTGATTTGCGCGACCTTTCCACTGGCGTCGCACGAGACGTACGCCGACCGCTGGTCGGGCGCCATCAGCACTTCGTGCGGCACGCTGGGCACGTCGATGGAGCGCACGACCTGCATGGCATGAAGGTCCACCACCGCCACCTTGTTGGCCTTCGGAATGGCGGCCAGCAGGTAGCGGCCATCGGCGGTGGGGGCGGTCCCGTAGCCGAGGCCGGGCAGCGCCACCCAGTGCGTCACCTTGTCGGTGGCCGTATCGATCACGGCGATACGCGGCTTGACTTGGTCCGCCGTGAATACCATGCGGTCATCGCCTGAGATGGCGATGCGCTGGGTCTGCCCGGAGACCGGAATCACGGCCAGCGTCTTGCGCGCCGCCAGGTCCAGCACGGAGACCGTCCCCGGTCCGACGTTCGCCGTGTAGCCGCGCTTGCCATCGTGGGAGATGACGAACATGTGGGATTCCTTCTGCCCGGTGGGGATCTTGTAGGCGATCTTCAGCGTGCGCGGATCGATCACCGTGATCGCCTCGTCCAGCTCGGTGGTCACGTAGAGCATGCCGTCCGTCGGGCCGAACCTCGGGCAGTGAGGGCGTACTCCATGGCCGAAGTCCAGGGTCCCGGTCACCTTGTGCGTAGCCAGGTCGATGGCTACCAGCTTCGAACCGTCGGCGCCCGGTTCGCCCACGGCGGAGTCGCCGTAGATAGGCACATAGGCCATGCGGCCGTCGGGCGATGCGATCACCTCATGGCCGGTGTTGCCGCCTTCCGCCACGTTGGCGATCATCTTGCCCGACGCTGGGTCGATAATCCCCAGCGCCTGGTCGCCCTTGTTGGCCACCAGCAGGTAACTCTTCGCGGCGGCTGCGCCGCTCACAACCACGCGCCCCGCCAGCGCGGCGAACAAGACAACTCCGAAAACGGTCCAGCGTCGCATCCCAGTCCCTCTCTTCCGGCTCCCGAGTAGGATATCCGCCAAAGAGCCCGTGCGTAGATTATAAGCCCTGCGCTTACCTTGGAGCTTGGCCCGTATTGAGGAGCGGCTGGCCGAGGCGGACTATCTGGCCCAGATACTTGGCTTCGTAGCGCCCGTTCTCGAACGAATACAGCCACAGGTCTCCGTTGTTGGTATTGACCGCATTGAAACTGCTGGACGCGGGCAGGAACTGAACTCCGTTCAGCGACGACTGCGCGCTGGCGGACGCGGGCGCGAAGAACGGCCGCATGGCGATCAGCCCCAGGAAGAGCGCGATGGCGCTTAAGACAATCTTGATATACCGGTCCGTAAGCATGGCGTCTCCAGTCGCTTGGGATTGTAACAGACACGCGGTAACCCGGCGCCCATGTTACACTCACCCGAAGGCTGCGTCACTCAGGGGCAAAGCTCGGCCGGGCATGGATAGCGGCCCTGCGCGCGCTGTGCGCGTCGTCCCTTCTGCTCATCCTATTGGTTCCGTACGCATCCGGCGCCTTGCTCTATGCGGGCCGCGCCGAATCCTGCTGCGGCATGGCTTGTTGCCGTGGGCTCAAGGCCTGCGCCTGCGGCAAGGGGCATCGCGGCAACCAGAACGGCCTTGGTTGGGACGCTGCGTCACAATGCCCGCAAAGCTGCGGACAGCTTCCGGCCGCGCCCGGCGCAGCGCCGTGCATCACTCCGGCGGCGGTCTGGACCGGCGCGCTCCCAGCGCTTCACTAGAACCACGCGCTCGCGGGGCAACCCGCGGCGCGCGGATCATACCTGGCTGCCGGATAGCCACTATCTCGTCTCCGCGCATAGTGAGCGAAGCGAGAGCCGGCTACAAACTAACTGGCTACCTCGTCTCCTGGGCACGGCCTAGGCTGGCGCATCGCCGACTGAGTGGTTGGCGGCCGACTGCTGTCTCGCCTCTTCGTCCGCACCAATGAAAGAGAGGGTTCCCTTGCAGCGAAGCGTTCTCGCATACTTACTAGCCACGCAACTTCTAGCCGCCGCCACGTCCATTCCACCGATGACCAGTTGGATTTCGGCGGCCACACCGGCCGCTTGGCCGGAGGCACGCACTACATTGACGCCAGGCGGATCTATGGCGAGGTGCGTTATCGCTTCCACTACTAAAGGCGGTGGCTTTGCGCACGGGTGGCGTTAGCGTGCGGCGGTGCGGGCCGTTGGTGCGCCGGAGGGCGTGGATTGGGGCTGGATTCGGGGTTTTGGGTGGGGGCTAGTTCATCTTTGGGTTAGGCGGCTTGTTCGTTGTCGATGGGTTCGGGGGGATTCGACGGAAGGAACCCATTTTCCGGGGTAAGTGGTTGAAATTCCGTGGGGCCGGGTTGCTGGTCGAGGGGTTCCTCGGGCCAGACGGAGGCTTCTGCATCACTGGGGAGGGTTTCGGTTTCGGGGCTGGATTGCAGGCCACAGACGGAAGCATCTGCTTCACCGGCGGGGGTTTCGGTTTCGCCGGCGGATTCGGGTTGGGCGGGGATGAAGTTGTCCCGGTATTCGCTGTCGGGGTGGCCGGGGCCGAAGAGGGCGCCCTGGAGTTTGATTAGCTTGATGAGGTCGGCGACGGTGACTTTGTCGGATTTGTTGCGGCCGGTTTGGGCCTTTTCGGCGGCCTGGGCTTGGGCCTCGGCTTCCGCCTCCTGCGCTTCGGCGGCGGCTTGGGCTTTGGCTTCCAGGGCGGCGAGGGTCTCCATGTAGGTGCGGTGGGTGGAGTCCATGCGGCGCTGGAGGCGGTTGAAATCGCCGCGGCTGCGCTCGACGGCGAGGCCTTCGAGGTTGGGGGCGGCTTTGTAGCGGTCGTTGTGGAAGTGGTAGCTGTCCTGGCAGCGGAGGTGGGTCCAGAAGGAGACCTCGATGCGTTGGAAGCGGCGAGTCATCCAGTCACAGCGGATGAGTTTGTCGACCATGTAGGACTCTTC
>DATKOS010000038.1:0-19563 GCA_035524535.1 Bryobacteraceae bacterium | reverse complement strand
TAACGCTACTTTGTTATCTTAATTGTTCCAACGCTCACAAGCAAGGGCTTGAGTCCGAAATATTACGATTGGGCGGGCGGACACGCCTAGGCCCGTAACGTAATTTAAAACGTCGCTGGACGATATCCCACGAGCGGATTCGGGTCTGAAGACCCGCTTTGCTTGAGTAGACGCAAGACGCCGGGCAAAAGGTGCAGGAAATTCCACCTTACGGAGGTGTTACCGCGCCAGCAGCTTCGCCGCATCGGCGCGAGGCGGATCGTCCGCCGTAATCGAAGACTTCAGATAGCGGCGCAGAAGCTCGTGCGCCAGCTCAATATTCCGTCCGTTGCGGATATACGACTCGGCCCGCTCATACAGCAGCTTGGGATTCCCTGGAGCCACCTTTTCGGCTTGTGCGAAGGCCTGTTCCGCTTCCTGGTCGCGGCCGCGGCGCATAAGGAAGCGCGCCAGGTCGATGAGACGGCTCATCTGGGCCGGCGCCGCCTCCACGGCGCGCCGCAAGGACGCCTCGGCGCTCCGGTAATCCTTGTTCTTCTCCGCCAGCCGCGCCACGGCCACATCGCCATCGGCGGGACTTACCTGGCCGATTCGGAGCGCAAGAGCGGCAGCCTTATCCGAGCCTCCGCCCAGAAAGCCAGGCGCCTCGAAGTAATATTCGAACAGGTCGTTCATGGCCTCCACGTTGCGCGGGTCCAGTTGCACGGCCCTTTCGAAATACTGGCGGGTCTTGCTGGCGTAGCCTGGAGCGGTGAAAGGGCCCGCGTTTTCCGCGCGGCGTCCGTAAGCGCGGCCGAGCCAGAGGGCGTAAGACGAGTTGGCGGAATCGCTCTGGAAGGCCCTCTCCAGGGCATCGACGGCCTGTTTGTAATCGCCCTGCATATAGTAATTACGGCCGATCAATTCATACGCCGCGCCGTCCTTCACCGGGAGCGCGTGCAGAACCCGCAGGGAACCGTCGAAGTCAGTGGAATTGTACAAGTTGCGAGCGCGGTCCAAATCTAGCGGCGCGCCCGGCGCCAACGCCGCTAGCGTCAATAGAACTGGTAGAAAGCGCTTCGTCAAGGGGTTAACTTCCAGTGTAGTGCAAAGTACTGTTTGTTGGATGCTGCGCGGGGTCGGAGCGTTTCGCGGCCAGCGGGGCGGCGCGGGAAGGGGATCGTTCCGCGGGATATCGAGCCGGCGATTCCTTTCGCGCCGCTCGTTCTCAGTTCCCGGTGGGCGTCTTATCCACGCTATCCACTACCAGGACCTTCACCGGGACTTTGCGCCGTTCCACATCCAGCCCCAGCGTGCGGAGCGCCTGGGAAAGCGTGGGCAACGGCAGGTCCTCCGGAGGAGGCAGGCGTTCCGGACCCCATGAAGGGTCGGGCTGCTCCTTGGCCCAGTACAAGGTGAAATCGTACTTTCCGTTGAGCCCGGTCTCATCGGCGACGGGTTCGCCCAGCTTGCGCATCAGTTCCTGGGCCAGCATCGCCATGGTGGCTCGCCCGCCGACCGTACTGAAGAGGATGCCTCCATTGCCGAAGGTCAGGATTCCGTTGGCCGGATAACCAGGCGGGACCATCACGAAGAAATCACGGTTCAACGAGGTGTGCGGGCGCTGCTCCTCGTCTGGCGGCTCACCCGCGGCGGATACCTTCAGCCTCGCGCCGCCCTTGCCCACCACCAATACCCAGCCCGCCGCGTCCTTCTGTTCCCAATGGGCCTTCAGATGGAATCGCTCCGCCAGGAGGCTTTGCAGCATGGTCCGGCCTTGTTCCGCGGTTGCCCCGGAGGGAACCTTCGCGGCAATCTGGAACCGGCTGTAGTCCAAGCGGCCGGGCCCGGCGAGCTGATAGGTTTCCAGGTTATAGGCCTTGATGACCACGTCGCTCAGGACGCAGCTCCCGCATTGCAGCAGGCCCGGATCGGGCGTGCCGGGGCCGCCGGACCAGGATCGCAGCACCACAAGGCCGCCGCCCGAAGGCTCAAAGGGCTTCACGGACGCCGCTTCGAACCGGACATCCGTTGGCGCCTGCGCCGACGCGGGATGGAGCAGGACCGTGGCGGCGGCCCCGGCAAGGGCGAGAGCCGCGGCTGGCGCAAAGAGACCGGGCCGGCGGGATCTGGGCATAAAACCTCCGTCCGATATTACCCGCGAAACCGCCGCTGGATACGCCTATGGCGCGGATTTCTCCCAAGCTCCGGGCCCCTGCCGAGACGGGACGCGATGCTCCAGGTTATTCCTTGGGCCCAATGCCCAGGGCCTTCATCTTGCGGTAGAGGTTGCTGCGCTCCAGGCCCAGGAATTCGGCGGCCCTTGTCACGTTCCCGCCGGTTTCCTCCAACTTCTTGAGAATGTACTCGCGCTCGGCGGCTTCCCGCACTTCCTGCAGGCTGCCGGAGCGGTCCGCGGCGCGCTCCGGCGCCCGCCGCGCCGCGCTCAACGGGATGTGACGCGAATCGATGCGCACCTGCGGGTTCATAATCACGATGCGCTCAATCAGGTTCCGCAGCTCGCGCACGTTGCCCGGCCAGTGGTATTCCGCGAGAATACGGTAGGCCTCCGGCGTCAGTTCCTTGGGTTTGCGCCCGTAAGCCGTGGTGAACTCCCGCAGAAAATGCTCCGCCAGTTGCGGAATGTCCTCGGCGCGGTCCCTCAGCGGCGGCACGAAGAAGGGGATCACGTTCAGCCGGTAGAAAAGATCCTCACGGAAGTTGCCGCGCTCGATTTCCTCTTCCAGATTCTTGTTGGTGGCAGCCACCACCCGCACGTCCACCTGCAGGGATTCCGCGGCGCCCACCGGCTCGAACCGCTGTTCGTCCAGTACGCGCATCACCTTGGCCTGGGTACGGAGGCTCATATCGCCCACCTCGTCCAGGAACAGCGTGCCGCCATCCGCCTTGCGGAACTTGCCGGCCTTGGCTTCCAGCGCCCCCGCGAAGCTGCCCGGCGCGTGGCCGAACAGCTCACTCTCAATCAGGTCCTCCGGAATGGCCGCGCAGTTGACTTCGATGAACGGCTCGGCGGCCCGCGGGCTAAGGGCATGCAGCGCGTGCGCCACCAGCTCCTTGCCCGTGCCGCTCTCCCCGTAAATGAGCACGCGGCCGTTGGTGGCCGCCATCAGGGTAAGCTGCTGGCGCAGCGCCTTCATGGGCACGCTATCGCCGATGATGCGGTAACGCGAGCCGGCATCGCCCTTGAGGCGGATGTTCTCAATCGCCAGGCGGCGGTGCTCCAGGGCGTTCTTCACCACCACGGCGACTTTCTCGATGGAGAGCGGCTTCTCCAGGAAGTCGAACGCGCCCAGCTTGGTGGCTTTCACCGCCGCTTCAATGCTGCCGTGCCCGGAAATCATCACCGTCACCGGCCGCTCGGCGGGGGGAATCTCCTGCAGCCTGGCCAGCGCCTCCATGCCGTCCATGCCCGGCAGCCAGATGTCCAGCAGCACCAGCTCAAACTCGCCGCGCGTCACGGCGTCCAGGCATTCCTCGGCGCTGCCGACCGAGGTCACGTCGTAGCCTTCGTCTTCCAGCACGCCGCCGAGCGATTGGCGGATGCCGGGCTCGTCGTCTACAAGCAGGATGCGTCTCGCCTTCATCGCTTAACTCTTCACCGCGGCGGAAACCGGGCGCGCGGGGGACTCGGCCGAATCGTCCTCCACAATCGTGGGAATCTCCACAATGAATCGCGCTCCCACCGGCTGGTTGTCCTCCACCCGGATGTGCGCGCCGTGCTCAGTCACAATGTGGCTCACAATGGCCAAACCGAGGCCAGTGCCGCGGTTCTTGGTCGAAAAGTAGGGCAAGAAAAGCTTCTCCTTATCGTCGGGACCGATCCCGCAGCCGGTATCCGCTATCACCAGTTCCACCGCTTCCGCCACGCCCGGCTGTGTGGAGATCTCCAGCGTGCGCACCAGCGAATCCTGCATGGCCTCGGCCGCGTTGTCCACCAGATTCACCACCACGCGCCGGAACTGCTCGCGGTCCAGATTCACCGGCGGCAGCCCTTCGGCGTACGCCGCGCGCACCTCAATGCCCTCCAGCCGCCCCTGGAACACCGCCAGCGCCTCCCTCACCACCTCGTTCAAATCGGCCGGCGCCGGCTGTGCGGCGGGGAACCGGGCGTACTGCGAAAACTCGTCCACCAGCGCCTTCACGGATTCCACCGAATTGGAAATCGTGGCGGCGCACTCCTTCACAATGCGCGCTTGCTGTTGCGGCAGCCCCAACCTCTCGATCTGCCGCGCGATGCGCTCGGCGGAAAGCGCAATCGGCGTAAGCGGGTTCTTGATTTCGTGCGCCACCCGCCGCGCCACCTCGTGCCATGCCGCGGCCTTTTGCGCCCGCAGCAGCTCGGTGGTGTCCTCCAGCACAATCACGAAGCCCGAGTTCAGCGTCTCTTCGAGCGCCGAGACGGTCACTTCGATCTGCAGCTTGCGCCCCTCCGCGCCCATCTCAATCTGCCGCGAAGCCCCGCCCGTGCGCCGCGCGCGCTTCATCAGGTACTTGATCTCCGCCGTATCGTCGCGTGTGAACAGGTCCTCCAGGCGGATCGCCGTGGCGATGCGCTCCGCCGGGAAAATGCGCGCGAGCGCCCGGTTCACGCGCCGGATGCCGCCGTCCGAATCGATGGAGATGACGCCCGTCGGTATGCTCTCCAGAATGGCTTCCGTAAACCGCCGCCGCCGGTCCAGTTCGCGCCCCGTGACTTCCAGCTCCCGCGTCATCTGGTTGAAGTTCCGCACCAGCGACCCCAGTTCATCCACCGCCGCCACCTCCACGCGGTGGCTCAAATTCCCGCGCCGCACCTCCGTGGCCGCTTCCACCAGCGCCGTAATCGGCAGGCTGATCTGCTTGGCCAGGAACAGCGCAATCCACGTCGCTACCGACAGCACAAACAGCGTGATCAGCGCCATCAGCATCAGGTACTGCCGCCGGATCTCCTTGCGGTCGGATTGCAACTCGGCCTGGTGCTCGGAGAGCCGCTGCAACTCGGCGCGCGTGGCCGCCACGTCCAGCGGCACATTGGCCGTAATGCTGATGGAACCGATCAGCTTTCCCCCGTCCATCACCGGCAGGCTGGCGTGCACCGCCCCTTCCTTCGCCACGGTCGCGCGCGCCACCCAGCTATCCAGCGGATCGTCCGACCGGGGCGGATACATCGCCGCCGAAGCCAGTTCCTGCTCTACGCAGAAACGCTCCAGATACCCCTGCGCCGGCGTGCCCGATTCGAGCGCCTGCCGCACTTCCGGGCTGGACGCCAGCAGCGCCGCTTGCGCATTCGTCTCGTCCTGCATCTCCTTCTTGAACTGCCGCGAGATTTCCTTGAAGATCTGAAGCTGTTCGTCGGCCGGCTGCGTGAACCACGCGTTCAGGTTGAGGTTGAGCACGCTGTAGCTGAAAAGCACCAGAAAGAACACCGGCACAATGCTCAGCGCTAGCGCCCCGGCCACCAGCTTGGTCTTGATGCGCGAGCCCTCCCGGTTGGCATGGCGCTCCACGTAGAGCTTGATGGCCGTGCGTGAGAGAACCCACCCCAACGTCACCATCAGGATGAAGATCAGCGTGGAGGTGGCCCACAGGATCAGCGTCTGCTGCGCATCCTCCGGCCCCCACTTCTTAAGGTGGAAGGAGCCCTGCCACACCACGAACGCGAAGCTCAAGACGAGCAGAACTAGCGCCGTTCCATACAGCAGCCGCCTGGGCATGGCTACATTCGATTATAGCCACGGGGTAGGGCGCAAGCCGCCAAGGCGGCAGCCGAGGGTGAAGTGCGAGGCGGGAAGCGAGGCGCCCGCGCCAATCCCGAATCCAGCGAGGCCGAAGGCCGAGCCTGGCAAAACAACTGATAACTGATGACTGACGACAACTAATAACTGTTGCCTCACCTTTTCCCCACAGCTGCCGATAAGCATCACAGACCACATAAGGAGGTCTACAAAACTCGTGAAAACGGCGTGTTTCTTGTTGGTGTTGCTGGCCGCTTCGGTCGCCGGCCAGGAGGCGGTGAAGAAGCTGACGCGCGCGGAGGCGGATAGCGCCGCGGTAAGCAAGGTAGAGCCGGAGTATCCCGCTTTCGCCAAACAGTTGAAGATTTCAGGCGAGGTGAATCTGGAGGCCGTGGTTTCCGAGGACGGAAAGGTGGAGAAGGTGAATGTGCTGGACGGGAATCCGGTGCTCACCAAGGCGGGGGCGGAAGCGCTGATGAAGTGGAAATTCAAACCCGTTCTGGCGGACGGCAAGCCGGTGAAGGCGCTGGCGCCGGTGTCTTTCAATTTCAAGTAAATCGATCCGGGAGAATGCAATGAGCTTAAGCATGCAGCGGTTGGGGACCACCGGCGTGGTGCTGGCGCTGGCGGTGATCCTGGGCGTGTGCGGGTTGTGGGCGGCCAGGGATCTGGGGGGCGATCTGGACCGGGCGGTGAATGTCACCGGGCGCCAGCAATATTTGGCGGGAATGGTAAACGCGGAAGCGCTGGCGATGGCCAACGCCGAGAGGTCTGGGGCGATGGCGTCGGTGCTGGGCGATGCGGCGGGTATGGAGAATGCGCGCCAGCGTTTCTCGGAGGCCTCCAGCGCGCTCCAGAAGGCGCTGGGGGATCTGCGCCGGGTGGCGGACGCGGCCGACAGCCGTGCCCTGCTGGACGGCCTGGATCAGCAGGTGGCCCTGGTGATGCAGGCGCATGAGGAGATGCAGCAGGCCATCGGCAACAAGCAAATGGACGTGGCGCTGTCCACGTTTTCGCAGAAGGCGCAGCCGCGGCTGGAGGAAATCTCCAAGCAGGCCTCGGCCGTGGTGGAGCGGCAGAACAGCGATCTGGCGGCGGTCTCGGAACAATCGCGGACGAGCGCCAGCCACATTGAGACGCTGGTGGTGCTTCTGCTCTTGCTGACGGTGGGCGTGGGAGGAGGAGTGATCTGGCTGGTCATGCGCTCCAACCGGGGGCTGGCGGGCTTCGCGGCGCGGCTCTCGGAGAACGCCGAACTGGTGGCGGGAGCGGCGGCGCAAGTCTCCTCGGCGAGCCAATCGGTGGCGCACGGCGCCAGCGAGCAGGCGGCGTCGCTTGAGGAAACCTCGGCTTCCACCGAGGAGATCGCCTCCATCGTGCGCAAGAACGCGGATTCCGCCGTGCAGGTGGCCGGATTGATGCAGAAATCCGAGGCCGGCGCCGGCGAAGTCAACCAGACCCTCGACCGCATGGTGGAAAAGATGAAGGAGATCGATTCGTCGAGCAACAAGATCGCCCGCATCATCAAGGTGATCGACGAGATCGCCTTCCAGACCAACATTCTGGCGCTCAACGCGGCGGTGGAAGCGGCGCGCGCCGGAGAGTCAGGTCTGGGCTTCGCCGTGGTGGCGGACGAAGTGCGGAACCTGGCCCAACGCTGCGCCCAGGCTGCCAAGGACACCGCCGCGCTGATTGAAGAGTCCATCGAGACCTCGCGCGATGGCAATGCGCGCCTGGACCGCATGGCGGGCGCCGTGCGCGCTATGACGGAAAGCTCCGCGGAGGTCAAGGCCCTGGTGGATCAGGTGAGCGTCGGCAGCCAGGAACAGGCGCGAGGCATGGAGCAGATCCAGCGCGCCGTGGTCCAAATGGAAAAGGTGACCCAAAAGAACGCCGCCGGCGCCCAGGAAAGCGCCTCGGCCGGCACGGAACTCACCAGCCACGCCGAAACCCTCCGCGCCCTGGTGGAGGAAATGCGCATCATGGTGGGCGCCGCATAGCCGCGCCCGCCGCGCGCTAGCGCCGGTCCGCGCGAACCACCGAGCTTCACCGCTCCACGGCCCGTCAAGGCCGGCGCGTCAAGCCAAGCAAGGCGCCCCACCCGAAATCACGAATCACCACGAAAACGGGCGGCCCGCCAGGGCCGCCCGCAACCGCATCCACACGCCTCCCGCCGCGTCGATACCGGCGCCAAAACCTGGAATCAAATGGTTGGAAGCTGAAGGCTGACAGCTGAAGACTGACGGCTGAACTCACACCACGCCGACCGCTAACATCTGACAACTCTCAATAAAAGAGATACTTCCGCCACTGGGCGTCGCTCCGCCCCAGCATGCGCATCAGGTGGCGGCTTGTATGCAGGCTAAAGGGCCGGGGTTGGCGCGCCAGCTTCATTCCGGCCTCCTCGGGCGTCCGGCTGCCCTTGCGGTTGTTGCAGCCATGGCAGCAGGCGACAAGATTCTCCCAGGCGGATTCTCCCGCGCGCGAGCGCGGAATCACGTGGTCCAGCGTCAATTCCGAGGAGGGTAGCGTCCGGTGGCAGTACTGGCAGGTGTAGCGGTCGCGCATCAGGATGTTCTTGCGCGAAAGAGCGCGCGTTTGGTGCGGAATGCGGCGGTACTCCAGCAGCCGGATCACCGAGGGCAGCGGCGCCGCGGCGCGCGGCGAATGCACCACCGCGTTCAGGCACTGCTCTTCCGCCGCGGCCACGCCCTTCAGCACTAGAACCAGGGCGCGCCGCGCGGCGCAGATGTTGATGGGCTCAAAACTGGCGTTGAGCACGAGGACCGGACGTTGCAAGCGATCGCTAGGCATTCGAAACGGGTTCCTCCACGGGGATGCGCGACGAGGCGCGCGAAGTGTCCAGCCGGCGGTCGGCTCGCGCCAGCGTCAGCAGCGCGACCCGCGAAGCTCCCGCGCGCCGCAGCGCCTGTGCGCAGGCGGAAGCCGTGTAGCCGGTAGTCATCACATCGTCTATCAGAAGAATTCGTTTGGATTCGATCTCGCGCCGCCGGTTCGGCCGGCAGGCGAAGGCCCCCGCCACATTATCCCGGCGGCCCGCATTGCTCAATCCCGCTTGCGTGGACGTCGCCCGTACGCGCCGCAGCGCCCTCACCAGCGGAACCCCGCGCCGCCGCGCCACCGCGCGCGCCAGCAGTTCGGATTGGTTGAAGCCCCTTTGCCACCGCCGCCGCCAGTGCAGCGGAAGCGGAGCCACCGCGTCAAACCCCTCATCGAGCGGCAACGCCTCCGCCAGCAGACTCCCCAGCGGCCCCGCCAGGGACTGAATCTTGTCGTATTTGTAAAGGTGGATTAACTCGCGCAGCGGATCTTCGTACACCCCATAGCAGTACGCCGCGTCGAAGCCCGCCACCCCGCTCCGGCAAAGAGGGCAGAGTCCTTCGAAGTCCAGCGTGGACGCGTTCAGAAATGGCGTCCGGCACTGTGCGCAGAAATACTCCGTCTCCAGCCGGGTCACGGAGCGAAGACACGCGCGGCAAATGGGAACCCGCGAAATGTCACGCAGGGGAACCCCGCATAACCGGCAATCTTCAGGGAAGAAAAGGGAAAAAAGGGCGCGAGAGGTTGGAAGAACTACGGAAGGAACGAACTTCGTGATTGTGGATCGCCCGGTACTCGAGAAGGCCCACCTCCACTACTAAACTTCGATTGTACACGAATTCGCCGATGCCGGCGGCCCGCCGCGCGCCGCCTCACTCCCGCCGGCGCCCTGCCGCCCTACCGGTACTGAATCCGTGCTCAAACCTATCGACGCCCTTGACAACACGCTGTACAATACCATCCAGAGGAACTGGGGATGAACCTGCTGCGGGGTGTGTCGGCGGCGCTCGCCGTTGTGGCATTCAGCGTGGTGGCGTACGGCCAGGGGCCAATCGCCTTGATTCCGCGTGCTCCCAGCATGGCCCCGGACCCGGCGCCCTCCGCCCGTCTGCGCGTAGACCTGAACCTGGTGTTGGTTCCCGTCACCGTCTGCGATCCCATGAACCGTCCCGTGACGGGCCTCGAAAAGGAGTCCTTCCGAGTCTTCGACGACAACGCCGAGCAGAAGATCACGGCGTTTACCCAGGAGGATGCGCCTGTCGCGGTGGGGCTGGTCTTCGATACCAGCGGCAGCATGGGTGCGAAGCTACGGCTCTCGCGGGAAGCCGCCGCCGCCTTCTTCCAAACCGCCAACCCCGAGGATGAGTTCTTCCTGGTGGAATTCAGCGACAGCCCCAAGCTGGTCGTCCCCATCACCCGCAACACGCAGGACATTCAGGACCACCTCACGTTCTCCCAGTCCAAGGGCCGCACGGCGCTGCTAGACGCCGTCATGCTCGCCATGCATGAGCTGAAGAAGTCCAAGGTCGAGCGCAAGGCCCTGCTCGTCATCTCCGACGGCGGCGATAATTGCAGCCGCTACACCGAGACCGAACTCAAGAACCTGGTCAAGGAGAGCGACGCCATCGTCTACGCCATCGGCATCTATGGCGGCGCTTCCACGCCCGAGGAGGTCGCCGGTCCGCAGTTGCTCACCGACATCGCCGAGCAGTCCGGCGGCCGCCAGTTGCCCGCGCAGGGGGCGGACATCCCGGACATCGCCGCCAAGATCGGCGTGGAGTTGCGCAACCGCTACATCCTCGGCTATTCGCCCGCCGCCGGACACCGCGACGGCCGCTATCACCCCGTGCAGGTGAAGATCGTGCCGCCGCGCGGCCTGCCCACGCTGAAGGCCTTCTGGCGCCACGGCTACTACGCACCCACCGAATAGCCCGCGCTTAGTTCGCGGGCTTCTCCGCCTTGTCCACCACGAGCACGTCGACGGTGGCCTTGGTGGATTCCAGCTTCAAACCGAGTTGATCCTGGATCGCGGTGAAGAGATCAGGCGCCGCGGCCGTATCCGAAGGCGCCGGCGGCTTCATGCCAAGCCCGGCGAATTGGAACTCGTCGGGCGTCCACTTCAGGGTGAAATCCCAGCGGCCTTGTAGTCCGGTCTGGTCCACCACGGGGCGGTCGAGAACCATCGACTGCATCAGCCCCGTAAAGTCGGTGATCTTGGCGTTATTGACAATCATGTCGCCCAGAGCGCGGAAGCCCAGGCCGGGAAGCCCGTTCGGATCGCCGGCGCTCTTGCTGATCTTCGCGCCGTTCTTGCCCGCCACCAGGGCGTACACCGAAAGCTCGCGCTTCTCGCGGTGGAACGCCAACTGGAAGCGGTCCGTCAGTAGCTTCTGCAACATGGCCTTGGCCTGCGTGTCGCTCGGAATGCCCTGGTCCAGCTTGGCCACGGTGTCGAACTTGTCGGAAGACATCCAGGACGGCCCTCCGGCAATCTGCTTGGGATGCACCCCGTAAGCGAACGTTATCAGGTCGATCAGCGACGTATTGATGGTGCGGAACTCGCTCCCGCGAATCGTGATCCCCTTGCCCTGTTGCGCCGGATCGCTGGGCTTAATGGACGCCGCGCCGAACTCCGCCACGGCGTCGGCCGGCATGCGCTTCAACGGAGCCGCCGGCGCCCAGATCTCGTCCCCCGTCACGTGCTTCAAGTTCAGCGCCAGCGGCGCGCCGCCCTGCGTAAACGTGCCCGAGATGTTCACGCCATCGGAATCCAGCTTGCCTTCGTAGCTGGCGCCGATGCCCGCGATGGCCATCTTCACAGAACTGCCCTGCAGCGTCACCGTGCCGCCTATCGTTTGCGGGCTTTGGTCCACGCTCTGCAGCGCGGCTTTCAGCGCGCCCGCGTCGTCCTTGGAAATCCTGATCACGATCCGCAACTGCGCTCCGTTGTTGGACAGGCTCATCGTGCCCTGCCAGGCGCCGGTGATGTCCTGGGCGAACACGGCGCCGGCCGAAACGGTCATTAGAATGAGGGCCAAACAGAATTTCCGCATGTATCCTCCCGGCATTGTCGCCATATACTGAAGACGGAATGCGCCTTCAAGGATGACGCTGTTTGCCTAAAATATGTTCCAGGGGAAGGCCATGATTTTCCGGCTTGCAGGCGGCTTGGCCACGGTCGTCACGCTGCTGGCGGGTCTTGCCGCCGCGCAGCCAACGGTCGCGCCGCGCAAACCCGCCCCCGGCGCCCAGGTTCCTGGCGCCCCGGCGGCGGACGCCCCGCCCGCGCGCGCCCTACTGAGCGCCACCACCAACCTGGTGCTGGTCCCCACCAGCGTTTCCGACCCCATGGCGCGTCCCGTCACGGGCCTCGAAAAGGAGAACTTTAAGCTTTTCGATAACGGCGTGGAGCAGCCCATCACCCACTTCGCCATGGAGGATGAGCCCATCGCCGTGGCCCTCATCTTTGATGTCAGCGGCAGCATGGGTTACCGCCTCCGCCAGTCGCGCGTCGCCGCCCAGCAGTTCTTCCGCACCGCGGACCCCAGCGACGAATGCGCCCTCATCGAGTTCGATTCCAAGCCCCGCCTCGTCATGCCGCTCGGCGCCGGTCTCGGCTCGCTGAAGGAAGACCTCGTCTTCACCAAGTCCGGCGGCAGCACCGCCCTGGTGGACGCCGTGGTCCTGGGGCTCCATGAAATCAAGAAGTCCAAACTCACGCGCAAGGCCCTGATTATCATTTCAGATGGCGGCGAAAACAACAGCCGCTACACCCTCAAGGAAGTGCGCAACATGGCCCGCGAGAGCGACGCCCTCATCTATGCCATCCTCATCGAGGACGAAGAGCGCGACGGGCCCTGGTTCTTGCGACAATTGACGGAAGATTCCGGCGGCCGGGTTGTGCCGTACGGGCTGGACGCCATCGAGCCCATCACCAAGATCAGCATCGAGCTGCGCAACCGTTACCTGCTGGGGTTTGAGCCGAGCGATGACAAGCGCGATGGCAAGTACCACGCTCTCACTGTAAAGCTCATCCCGCCGCGGGGCATGCCGAAGCTCCACGCCGACTGGCGCCGCGGCTACTACGCCGCCTCGGACTAGCCGGCCCGCGCCGCCAAGGCCTTCACGGCATCCGCGCATAGCGCCGCGGCATGTTTGGAAGCCGGCGGCAAACCTCCCAACGCTTCCTCCACCATGCTCGGCCGGAAGCGCTGCATCTCCGCCACGGTCTTGCCCACCAGCCACTCCGTCAGTGCGGACCCCGCCGCGATGGACGCCGTACACCCGCGCACCGTATACCGCGCCTCCGCCGCCACGCCCGCATCAAAGCGCACGCAGAGCCGCATGGCGTCCCCGCACGCGGGGTTGGCAACCTCCACCGCCACCGCCGGGGGCGCGAGTTCGCCCACATTGCGCGGGTTCTGAAAGTGGTCGATCAGCCGTTCCGGATACACGCTATGGTCCAATATTGACATGCTTCAAGTGGTGGCGGCCATCCTCGAACGCGGCGCCGATGTGCTCATCTGCCGGCGCACCCCGCGCCAGGCGCACGCCCTCAAATGGGAGTTTCCGGGCGGGAAAGTGGAGCCCGGCGAGACGCCGCAACAGGCGCTGGCCCGCGAGCTCGAAGAGGAACTCGGCATCCGCGGCGCGTGCGGCTCGGAAGTGGACCGCTACCTCTATGAGTACCCCGGCAAGC
Organism: Bryobacteraceae bacterium; assembly: GCA_035524535.1. Taxonomy (GTDB): domain Bacteria; phylum Acidobacteriota; class Terriglobia; order Bryobacterales; family Bryobacteraceae; genus BOG-224. Next base: position 6,309 of record DATKOS010000038.1, on the reverse strand, counting down.
CGCCCATCGAGCTCATCTTCCTGCGCGTGGATGCTTTCGAAGGCGAACCCGCCAATTTGATCTTCCAGGAGATACGCTGGGCGCCGCGCCGCAAGCTCCGCGAGTTCGACTTCCTGGAAGGCGATGCGCCATTCCTCAGCCGTTTCGCGGCCCCATAGTCCGCCCGGCTCGCGGCGCCGCAGAATATTTCGAGGGGTCCCGCGCTCGTGTCATCGAGCATTAACTCTGGCCTGTTAGCATCTCCTCTCATCTAGCTCACGACTCGCTTCGCGCGCCTTCGCCCGCGGAGCTCAGGGGGGGAATACATGGCCGCCGCGCCAACGTTAGTTCATGAGAAGCTCGCCAAGGGACCCGGCAAAATCGGCGCAATGGTCTTCGGTCTGGCGGTGGGCGTCGGGATCGTCTACATCGCCCTGCAAATCAGTTCGGACCTTTCCAAGGTTCACGCCGTTTCCATTTTTCCCTACCTGCTCCTAGGGGCCGCCCTGCTGGTGGCTCTTGGTTTCGAGTTCGTCAACGGCTTCCACGATACGGCCAACGCCGTCGCCACGGTGATCTATACGCATTCGCTCGATCCCCATGTGGCCGTGGTCTGGTCGGGGCTGTGCAATTTCCTCGGCGTGGTGCACTCCTCGGGCGCGGTGGCGTTCAGCATCATCACGCTGCTGCCAGTGGAGTTGATCCTGCAAGTGGGACGAGGCGCGGGCTTCGCCATGGTCTTTGCGCTGCTCTGCGCCGCTATTTTGTGGAACCTCGGCACCTGGTATTTCGGCCTCCCGTCCTCCAGCACGCACACCATGGTCGGCTCCATCATCGGCGTCGGCATCGCCAATCAGCTCATGTCCACGCACTCGGGCACCAGCGGCGTGGACTGGATGCAGGCCGCGAACGTGGGCAAGACCCTGCTGGTCTCGCCGATTGTCGGGTTCATCTGCGCCGCCATTCTGCTGTGGGCGTCGAAGCTCATCATTCGCGACAAGCGCCTCTACACGGCGCCGGAGGGCGATGCTCCGCCGCCGTTCTGGATCCGCTGCCTGCTCATCCTCACCTGCACCGGCGTCAGCGTCTCCCATGGGTCCAACGACGGCCAGAAGGGTATGGGCCTCATCATGCTCATCCTCATCGGCACCGTGCCCACCGCCTACGCTCTCAACCACGCCGTTCCCGAGAGCCAGACGCAAACCTTCATCGCGGTTTCCACCAGCGCCGAGGCAACGCTGAACAACCACGTCACGGCCGATGCGGTAGTGGGTAATCCTTCCGAGACGGTCACCGACTACATCCGCACCCGCGAATTCAAGCCCTCCACCATGCTGGCCCTGCGCCAGATGGTCAACAGCGTCCGCAATGAGCTGAGCTATTGGAAGTCCCTATCCAACGTTCCGGTGGACCGCGTACCGAACCTGCGCAATGACATGTACGTGATTAGCGAAGCGCTGCGGCTCATGCAGAAATCCAAGGCGGGCGGGCTCTCGCCGGCCGAATGGGACACGATGGGCAATTACAAGAAGCAAATCGACGGCGCCACCAAGTTCATCCCGCTCTGGGTCAAGGTGGCCGTCGCGCTGGCCCTCGGCCTCGGAACCATGATCGGCTGGAAGCGCATCGTGATCACCGTTGGCGAGAAGATCGGCAAGGATCACCTCACCTACGGCCAGGGCGCCGCCGCCGAAATCACCGCCATGGTCACGATCGCCGCCGCCGACAATTTCGGACTGCCAGTCAGCACCACGCACGTGCTCTCCTCCGGCGTCGCGGGAACCATGGCCGCCAATCATTCCGGTCTGCAGTGGTCCACCGTGCGCAGTCTGGCGCTCGCCTGGGTGCTCACGCTGCCGGCGTCCATCATTCTCTCGGCTGGGCTTTACTGGGCGTTCCGTTCCCTCAGCGCCTAGGTTCTAGGGCTGGGGGCTCCAGGCACGCTGGCGGCGAGAGCGGCGTCGAGCGGGCTATTCGCGCGACGCCTTTTGCGCCAGGCGGCTCCATGGGGCCACAATGGAACGCCGGTACCGCGGCGCCGTTCGCGCGGCGTCCACCGCCTGGCGATACATTTCGCGGGCGGCAGCCAAGTCGCCGGATTTCGCCAGCGCCTGGCCGTACCAATACAGGCCTTCGGGGTCGTACTCGCGGCGCTGGGTGTAGAGCGCCAATTCGCGGCGGGCGGCGGCCGTATCTCCAGCCTCCAGATAAGCCGCTCCCAGCTCGCGGTGGATTTCGCTCAGGTTGTGCTTGTCGTCCTGCCGGACTACCGTCTGAAACTCCCGCAGCGCCTCGTCCAGACGGCCCTGCGCACGCGCGATCCGCCCAAGCTGAAAGTGCGCGTCGGTCGCTTCGGGGTCAATGGCCACCGCGTTGCGGAAACGCTGCGCGGCTTCGGTCGTCTGACGGCGCTGCTGGTGGATGAGGCCAAGCTGATACTGCGCGTCGCCATCGTGCGGATTCACCGCCGCGGCGTGCAGCATCCGGCTAAAGCTCTGCTTGTTGCGCAGCCCGGAGCCCAGGCTGCTGAGCTCGCCGCCCAGAAAGTACCACGCGTAAAGCAGCAGGAAGGGCGAGGTCAGCCATCCCAGCAGGTAGCGAATCGGTCCCCACACGAAGGGAACCGCCAGCAGCGGAATCCAGGAGAGCGCCACGATACCCACCGCCGCGCCGCTGCTCACGCCGAACAGAGTGCGCACCGCGAAGAACATCAGGAAGAAGAAGTAGAGCAGGGCCGCCAGCCCGAGCCACGGCAGGAACTCGCCGGGAACCACCCACGCCGCTGCGGAAAGCGGCAGGATGGCGGCGGCCCAAGCCGTGGCCGCGCACGTTACCAGGGCCGAGTAGTCGCGCTGGAATACCGTGCCCACGCTGCCAAGCCGGCCGATGAGCGCGCCCACCAGCAGCGTCCCCGGGGCATAGGCCAGCGCCAGCAGAATTACCGGAAGGAACGCGCCCAGGTGGAACGGCGCCCAAAGATCCAGCGCCCAGGATGCCGCCAGGGCCGCCAGCAGCGCAAACAGGGCGCTGCCGCGGTCGAGCAGCTCGCCCATCGCGGCCGAAGGGCGGCGCCAGAGATGGAACAGCAGGGAAAGTCCGTTGGCGAACACTATACGGAGCGTAACAGGGCGCGGCGGACGCGGGCAATGCCGCGGCTCTCACGCCACTTCTTTGTAGATCCGGCCCGCTTCGTCTCGCAGCAAGCCGAGACGGTAGCGCATCTGGCGTTCCACCGAGCGCAGCGCAATCCGCGTGGCCATCCAGGCCCCGATGCCGATCGCCAGCGCCGCCGCCGCGGCCAGCATGCGCGAGCGGAAAATCACGAAGTATTGCACGGCCAGCGCCGCCAGCACGACGAAGATCCCCACCAGCGTCACGATCATCTGCCGCGCGCCCTGCGCGGGATCGGGTGGTTGCGTAAAAGGCACGCCGTCGATGAGGCGGAACTCCATGCTTAAGTAGGGGGACGCCGCGGCGGCGCTGCAGGCCACAAACAGAAGCGCGTCCGCGGCGCCCCAGAACCACGCCAGCAGGGGCAGCAGAAGCAAGTGGGGCGCGCCGATGAAGGAAAGCCACAGCAGTGCGAATACCCCGCGAGGATTTTGATGGTTGTGCTCTTGCCTGCGCCATTCGGCCCGAGCCGGCCCACCACCTCTCCTCGCTCGAGGCGAAACGAGACGTCATGCAGGACTTCGGCCCGATCATAACCGAAGACCGCGCGGTCAAAACAAACGGCGGAATCGGGCATCAGGCAGCCCCTCCATCGGAACTATCGTAACAAAGGACACAAACATCCTAATTTCGGGCGGGCCAAGCGCCTGCCATTGCATAAAATGTACTATTAATCACCTATCTGTCGGAAATGTCGGCCATTTTTAATTTTTTCCCTGTAACTTCTGCAACCCGACAGCCGACACGCGAATCCCTATCGGCAGAGCACGGTTGCTTGCCGCATTTTGGCGTCCGGTGGCTTGCCGAGCCGTGGGGAGGAAGCCATGACGAAAGCTGTACGAAGGTACGTGTTTTTCGTAGTGTGTCTTTCGATAGGCGTTGCCAGCCTGATGGCCACCCGGCTGGTTCCGGCCGCGGAAGCCTGGCGTCGCGCCGAACTCGCCGGGATGGCGGCCGCGAATACGCATTCCAGTCCCGCCGAAGCCGTCACCGCGGCCAGGCGGACCCTGAATATCGCGCCCTATGCCAGAGTGACTGCGTTCTCCGCTCCGGATACCGCGGGCGGCGTGGACGCGGGTATCATGGATGCCGAGGATTGGACGAGCGCCGCGCAGCCAACCGGTTCGTGGATCATGTTGGAGTGGAATAAACCGGCCGTGGTCCAGGGAATCGACCTCTATGACCGAGCCGGCGCGGACGACGCCGTACTCAGCGGCGTTCTCTCCTTCAGTGACGGCAGCGTTATCCTTGTGGGTCAACTTCCCACGGACGGATCTCCGGCGCGGATCGGATTCGAGCCGAAATGCGTGAAATGGGTCAGGTTCCGTGTCGGTGAAACGCGTGGGAACAACCCCGGCCTGGCCGATATCGCGGTTCGCGGCGCCATGAATCCCTGGAGCCGCACCCCCGCCGCGGCGCCCGTGAACTGAGCGGACCGGCGGCTCGGGTTACCATGAAGTTGTGCGTGCCCTAGTCCTGGCGCTGGCGCTGGTGGGGACGGCAGCGGCCCAGGAACCATCCGCCGCCCAACTGTCCGCCCAGGCCTACGATCACTTCTATAACCTCGAGTTCGATGACGCCATCCAGGAGTTTCAGCGCGCCATCGCTCTCGATCCGAAATCGCCCGACCTGCACAACCACCTGGCCGAAACCATCGTCTTCCGCGAGATGTTTCGCGACGGCGCGCTCGAAAGCGAGCTGGTCTCCGGCAATAACTCGTTCCTCCGCCGCCCCAAGCTGAACCCTTCGCCCGAAACGGAAAAGTGGTTCCTCGATGAGCTCGCCCGCGCCATGGCGCTATCGGATGCGCGCCTTCGCGCCAACCCCAACGACGTCGGCGCCCTCTACGCCGAAGGCATTTCCTACGGCCTGCGCTCCGATTATTACTGGATTGTAAAGAAGGCTTGGGTCGATTCGCTCAAAGCCGCCAACGCCGCGCGCCGCATGCACAACCGCGTCTCGGAGTTGGAGCCGAATGACGTCGACGCGCGCCTCGTGCAGGGCCTCCACGATTACATTGTCGGCAGTCTCCCTCTCATGTTCCGCATGCTCGGCTTCATGGCCGGCGTGCACGGCAACAAGGAGCGCGGCATCCACGAAGTTCAAGACGTAGCCGAACACGGCAAGGAAGATCGCGTGGATGCCCAAATCCTCCTCTGCGCCCTCTACCGCCGCGAAAATGAGCCCCGCAACGCCATCCCCCTGGTCCAGGACCTCATTCGCCGCTACCCGCGCAATTTCCTGCTGCGCATGGAGCTCGCTCAGATGTACAGCGTGGCCGGCGATGGCCAAAGCGCCCTCGGCGTCCTCCGTGATGTCGCCGCCATGAAAACCGGACACGCGGCCGGTTTTGACCGCCTGCCTTGGGAGAAGATCTACTTCCAGCAGGGCACCATCGAGTTCTGGTATCGCCAGTTCGATGCCGCGCTGGACGACCTGAAGAAGGTGACCGCCGCTCCCGCGGACGTGGATCTCAACACCGGTGCCTACGCCTACCTGCGCATCGGTCAGATCTACGATATGACCAACCGCCGCGCCATGGCCCTCACGTTCTACAACAAGGCCATCCAGTTCGCTCCGGATGCCGAAGCCGCGCAAGAGGCGCGGAAATACCTCTCTTCCCCTTACCGGCGCGGCTAACCGCGGCGCTTAGTCGTCTATGGTGACCTTAACCGGCAATACCATCAGCTTCGGGTCCTTCTCCTGGGTAAGAACCATCAGGGACATGCGCCCCGCAGCCTTATCCGGAATCTTGAATTTGATGGTGGTGGCGGTTTGCTCGGTGACGTCCACTTGCAGGTCGGTCTTGTCGTCGGTCAGGTAGACCTTGGCCACGCTGGCCTTCTGCAGGTTCTGTCCCGTTGCCGTGATGACGGTTCCAACCTTGCCGTTGGACGGGCTCACCGTGTCGATCGACGGCGTCGTGTTCGCCGCCGGTTGCTCCGCGGCAGACGGCGCCGCGGCGGGCTGCTGGGCGTAGCCTGCGAGGCATGCGGCTACGAATAATCCCATAAAAGATATCTTCATCTGAATAGCCCCTTCCACCTCATGCTAAGTCCATTAAGAACATTTTTCAAGTGCCGTGTGGGGCTTGAGTCTGAAATTCCGGCGCCCGTGATAAAATTCAGATGGAGCGTGTCTGCAACGCGTCGCCGGTCC
>DATKOS010000037.1:0-2634 GCA_035524535.1 Bryobacteraceae bacterium | reverse complement strand
AATGGAGCCTTCCGTGACGCTGAGCTGCGTATTCAAATCGTCCAGATTCAGAATGCCCAGCGCCGTGTCGGAAGCCAGCCGTATGGCGGTCGCGCCCGCGTGCAACTCCGCACGAGCCCCGTCCTGGGTCCACAGATGATCGCCGATCGTAAACGGATAGTTCAGCGACGCCTCGGTCCATTCGTCCAGGCTGCCCGGGCGAAAGGATACTGAACCGGACTTGTAGCTCATGCGCGCCACGCGGGACGGCGGATCCCCCGCCGGAGCCTGCGCCTGCGCCGAACCCAGCGCCGCGGCCGTGGCCGCCAAAACCGTCCAGAAGGCAAACTTGCGGATCATCGTCGTGTTCTCCAACTTCCTATTCAAACACTTCCGATTCCCGCGCCTCTCGCACGGTTTCATTAACTTTCCGCAAGGACTGCCCGCCCGGCTGCGCTGCGATCTTGTTGAAAGCAGGCCGCCTGGGAACGTCCCATCCCAAGGCGCGCCCGGCGGTCCTTCCCTCTCCGCTCTGGTAAGAGAGGCTCACCGTAAACATGCCTAAGTTCTGAAACGCGCAATCCGCCGCGCCCGGAAGCCGGGCTGTTCCCTCACGCCGTCCTTCGCCCCACCCGCGGCAGCGCGGTGAGCGCCGCCCCATAGACGAGTAGAGATAGGAATAGCGCACCCTTGCGCTCCTGGCGAAGGTCTTCGGCCAGTAACCGGTACGCGCCCAAGGCCATCATCGGATACGCCAGGTGCGCCAGTTCCCAGTTCTTGCGCCGGCCGCCCGTCCAGGCAAGCGCCAATCCGCCGGCCGTCAGCACGCCCGTACGCAAAGTGGCGCAATACGCGTGGCTCGAGCTTGCGCCGAACGCCGCGTGATACCCTGCCGTGAGAACCCCCGCCAGGCTGCCGGCCGCCAGCCAGGTGAGCATGCCCGCCATCGCCGCTCGCGCCACCCGCGCCAGCCGCGGATCGCTGGACGGCGCGCACGCCAGCGCATAACACGCCCCCGCGGCCGCCGCTCCCGCCCAGAGCGCCGGTTGCGCCGCCCCGCTGGCTTCCGCCCCAAGCAGCAGCGCCGCCGCTCGCGCCAGCGCCCCGGAGGCAACCAGCGCCAGCCCCAGGTATACGACTCCATGCACCCGCAGGGTGAAGCGCCCGAACCGTCCGCCCGCCCACACGCAAACGGCCGCCAGCGCCGCCCAGGCCACCGGCGCGCCGCCCCCCGGCAGCAGGATCCTCGTACCGGTCACCGCCAGCAACAATCCAAACGTCGAATACGTGTGGAAGTTCCGGCTGTGCGAACCTTCGTACTCCGAGTGAGCGAACGCCACCAGGTAGCAAGCCGCGGCGCAGGCCAGTGCCATCGCCGAGATGGCCTGCGCTTCCTTGGAAAGGCTGAGCCCTCCTCCAACGCCTATCAGAAAGGCCAGCGCGCACTGCGCGGTTTCAAATCCCGTGAAGGTGAACCCGCGCAGCAACGTGCGCACCATCGTGCTGGAAAGGTAGATGCCCAGCAGCGCCGCTTGCGCCGCCAGCAGCCAGGGCTGCGGGATGGGGGCGTACGCCGGCGGCAGTCCGCGCGCATTGGTCACCAGCCACGTTACCAGCAGCACGGACAGGTCGGCCATGCTGGCCGCCAGCCATCGCTCGCTGAGCCAGTGGTCGAGACACGCCGAAATCTCCACCGCCGCCGCCACGCCCAGAAACACAAAGGTGAAGGGCAGGACGTCGTGCGTCGCCATCAACAGCGCCGCAGCCGTACCCAGGCCCGCTAGCATCGTGATGGTGGCCACTGCCAGCAGTCTCTTCCGCCAGGAAACCGCCAGCCCGATCAGGGTGAAAGCCAACAGCAGAGCGCCGGCCGTCCGCGTGGAGATGGCGTGAAAGCGCAGCGTGGCTTCCCATAGCAGCGGCGCCAGCACCAGCGCGGCCGTCACGCTGTGCAGAGCGGTTTCCATGCGCCGCTCCACCGGCGTGCGCGCCGCCCAAATCAGCCACAGGATGGCGTAGCAAATTCCGATCGCCACGCCCACTCCGACGGAGAGGGTATCGGATTCGGTCAGCGCGCGCAGCAGATACGCCCCCGCGAGTCCCAGCAGCGCGCGCCCCGCCAGCGGTAGCGCCGAAACCGTCACCTGCTCTAGGCCGGGCTCGGTTGCGGCCGCCGCTTCCCCGGCCGGCGGCTGCCCGAGTTCAAGAACCGGCGCGGGCATGTCCAACCGCTGCTCAATCTGTTGGACGCGAAGCGCCAGGGCGCGCACTTCGCGCTCAAGACCGCTCCAGTCTGGAGCGCCCGCCGGTTCCGGCTGCGGCATGGCGGCCTCCTTGGCTTCTGTCTGCCTTAGGTTCGCTTGGCTTCCGGCTCCGGCCACGGCGGCAGAAGCCTTACCAGAACCACGAAAATCAGAAACGGTAACACCATCAGGACAATCGCCGGCAGCAGTCCCTCCCGCGCCGCGAACTCCACCTTGTAGCTCGTGTATCCCAGAAAACTCTTCGAGAACAGTTGCCCGCCAATCACAACATTCCAGCGCATGGCGAAGATCCCGATCATCACCAGCAATCCCGACGTCGTGTAGATCGCGCGCCGCGTGGCTTCCGCCAGCCGGAGCAACTGTGTCGCCGCCAGCATCGCCAGCGGCGCAA
>DATKOS010000036.1:0-2798 GCA_035524535.1 Bryobacteraceae bacterium | reverse complement strand
GGAGGCTGCATGGATTGCGCCAGCGCGTAGGTTGCCCAGTTGGTCGCGGCGGCCGAAATGAACTGATCGTAGCCGTGCGGGAACCCCGAATCGAAGAACGGCTGGAGCGCCAGCGCGCGTGTCTTCACGTACCACGAGCCGTCTTCCAGTTGCGTCTTCAGCAGGAATTGGACCGCGCGCTCATAGGCGGCATCGGAGTGCGGCAGCCCGGCAATCTGGAGCGCATAGAGCGATTTTCCGGTTGCAAATACGCTGCTCTCCATGGTGTCCAGGTCAGACCAGCCGCCATCGGCGTGCTGCTTGGACAGCAGTTCCCGCATGGCTTTCCGGGTAGCGTCCTGGTCCAGATTGGCCCAGGCCAGGCCCATCAGCCGGCTGCTGCGGTCTTCGTTGTCGGTGGATTGCGCGGTAGCGAGCCACGACGCGGCGAGTTGAATCGCGCGGTCGTACGCAGCCCGGTCTGCCTTGGGCGCATACAGTTGGAGCGCGCGCATGGCGAGCGCCGTCTGCGCAATATAATCTGAGCAGATTGGCGGCCGTGCATCGGCGGCGGCGTAGTTCCACTCGCCATCGGGAGATTGGCGGGACTTGAGGAACATGGCCACGGCGTCGGTATTGAGATCGGCTTGGTAGTGCTCGGCATCCAGTCCGATCAGGATGTAGCCAAGTATAGATGGGGCAAAAAAGTCACCCACTCCCGCCATGTTGCCCTGGTGGAGAAGGTCGCGCAGCTTCTCGAGGCCCATCACATTGGCTTTCACCTGCTGGGCCGCGGTCGTCTCGTCCACTCGAAATCCGCTCCGGCGAGCGGCGCTCACGGCCATTGCCGCGAAGCTGTTGTTGTGGCAGGACACGCAAGCCGCCTTCGGAATGAAGTTGGCGTCGGCCCGTTGAATCAAGGGAAGACTTCCCTGGATGGCGGCCCGGATCGTGTTTTCGCTCCGCGCCTTCAGCACCGGCGCGCGGGTTTCAGAGGTCTTGGCGCCGAGTTTGGCAAGGTATGCGGTGACCGGGGTCTGCCCATGCCGGCTCGCCATATCGAGGACCGTGAGTCCCGCATCGCCGCTGAGCTTGTGGGTATCCCTGGCGTTGATATCAGCGCCCCGCTCGACCAGCAGTTTGACTACGTCCAAGGGGAGACGATCGGATGCGGCCGCATACATCAGCGCGGTGCGGCCGACCGGATCGACCGCATGAACGTCGGCGCCGTGGTCCAGCGCATTGCGGACCGCGTGGACATCGCCTAGCACCGCGATATCGGTCAGCAGGACGGTATAGTCCGTCTTGCTCAGGCCCTTGGAAATAAGGAGATCCGCGCATTTCGCGCACCGCACGTTATAACTCATTTCCAGCGCGGGCTCGCCGGCCACCTTCGTGTCCGCTCCTTTGGCGAGCAGCAATTCCAGGCTGGCGGCATCGCCGGCGCTGGCCGCTTCGATCAGGGGCGAAGACTCCGTTGCCGGATGAGCGCTGGGGTTTGGATTGGCGCCATGCTCCAGGAGGAACTTTACTGTGGCGCTATTGCCGGGGCGGCGGGCCGCGATCATCAGGGGAGTGCGCATGTCGCTCGACCGCGCATTGACGTCGGCGCCGTGGGCAACCAGGAGACGCGTCTTCTCCAGATCGGTGGCCGCCCACATCAGGGCCGTGGCGTTGGCGTCATTCCGCCGGTTGACGTCGGCGCCTAGTTGCAGGAGACGCTCGAGGGTGGGTACGCCGGCATAGAGAACGGCGTACAGAAAAGGCGTGGAGCCCTCCGGTCCGCGGGCGTTGATCCATTTCGGATTCTCCTCGGCCGACTTCAAAAACGCCTGCGTGTCTCCGGTCCGGAGCGTGTTCACCATCGCAACCGCCTGGGGATCCAACGGCGCGGTGGCGGCCTCGTTGGAAAGAGCGTCCGGCCATTCGGCGCCTTGATCGATCCACGTCTGGATGGTCTTGATCTGTTCGGGGCGGAGCGCACCGGTGGGAGGCATTTGCATGCCGTATTGATTTCCGGAGATCCGGTGAAACAGGAAGCTGTTTTGGCTGCTTCCCGGCACCACACCGCGCCGGCCCAGTACCACGCTCTTGCGGTCGAGCCGCATTCCGCCGCTCTGCTGCAGAGGCCCATGACACGGCACGCAGTTCTGCCGGAAAATGGGTTGCACGTCGTTCGCGAAGTCGATTTTCGGAGTCTGCGCCGCCACAGCCCCAGACAACAGAAGGCAGCCGAGCGGCAGCCCCGCGATTCTCAATCCCCTCATACACCTCTCCCCCCAGGTATTGGATCCGCTTCGATCCATCGGATAAAGGCGGAAATTTCGCCCGCCGGCCGCCATATCCTACCATTAATCTCTGTTAACTTAGAGCAATAGCGCCGGAGGGGCGCGTCTCGGATAATGAACAACGGTCGTGAGGGTGCGGCGCAGGGTCTGACCGCGCTGCTGCACGCATGGAGCCTCGGAGATGAGGCGGCCTTGGAACGGCTGACGCCGATCGTCTATTCCGAGTTGCACCGGCTGGCGCATCTTCAAATGGTGGGCGAACGGCCGGGACACGTTCTGCAGCCATCCGCGCTGGTGAACGAAGCATTCATCAGGCTCATTGGCGGTAGAGGCGGTGAATGGGCGAACCGGCGCCAGTTCTTTGCCGCGGCGGCGCGTCTGATGCGCCAGGTCCTGGTGGATTTCGCGCGAGCCGAAGAGGCGGGGAAACGGGGCGGACGGGATGCGCGGGCGAAAGTCTTCGAGATGGATGAGCTTTCCACCCCCCAGCCGTTCGTTTCGCTGGAGGACATGATCGCCATCGATGAGGCC
>DATKOS010000035.1:0-3664 GCA_035524535.1 Bryobacteraceae bacterium | reverse complement strand
CGATGTCGGGAAGCCAACGATTCCGATCGCGGCGATCAGAATGACGGCGACGATAATAATGGACCGTGAGGTCAGATTCTTGTTCATGGAGTATTAAGGCCTGTCCATCGTGAATTCACTTCTTGGCGTCGGGGACCAGGCTGGAAACAGCGGCGCGCGTTACCTGCAGCTTGACGCCATCGGGCTTCACCCGGAGGATCAGGGTGTCGTCGGCCTCAATCGACACGATCGTGCCGACTATCCCCCCGCTGGTGGCGACAATGTTGCCGTTTTGCAAAGCGCCAAGCATCTTCTGCTGCTGCTTGCGCTGCCGCTGCATGGGCAGGAAAAGCAGGAAGTAGAAGATGGCGAAGATGAGGAGGATGGGAAGGAATCCCAGCAAGGAACCGGACGACGCCGGCGCGGTGTCAAGAAGAAGATTTAGGAACACGTTGTGACCATAAAAGAGCTACTCCGCGTCGGCGCACTCCGAGCGGGCAGACCCCAGGTATTCCAGATATTTACCCGAAAGTATAGCGTGCCTGATCTCACGCATGATGTCAAGGTACCGCTGGACATTGTGCCGGGTCGCCAGTGCGGCGAACAGAATCTCGCCGCATAAATAAAGGTGGCGGAGATAAGCCCGGGAATATCTACGACAAGTATAGCATCGGCAATTCTCATCCAACGGGCGCGGGTCGTCGCGGTAGCGGGCGTGTTTGATCACCACCCGCCCGGCGGAAGTAAACAGGGTCCCGTTGCGGGCGTTCCGCGATGGCATCACGCAATCCATCATGTCCACGCCGCGCGCCACGTATTCCGGCAACTCCTCCGGCTTCCCTACGCCCATGGCGTAGCGCGGCCGGTCGCGAGGCAGAATACCCTCGGTAGCCTCCACCATTTCCAGGCTCAGCGGCCGCGGTTCGCCCACGGACAGGCCGCCGATGGCGTAGCCGTCGGTATCCAGTTCCAGCAGCGCCCCGGCGCACTCCCGGCGCAGATCCGGAAACATGGACCCTTGCACAATCGGAAAAAGCGCGTGGCCGCTATCGCCCGCCGCAACGGCCGCGCCATGTTGCGCCGCCGCGCGCCGCGCCCAGGCGATGGTGCGGGCCATGCTGGCTTGCGCCGCCTCGCGTGTGGCGGGATACGGCACGCACTCATCGAGCGCCATCAGGATATCCGAGCCGAAGGCGAGTTGCGCATCCACGGTCGATTCCGGCGTGAAGGTGTGCAGGTCGCCGTTGAGGTGCGAGCGGAAGATCACGCCGTCGTCAGTGATCTTGGTGAGCCCGCTCAGGCTGAAGACCTGGAAGCCGCCGGAATCCGTGAGAATGGCGCGGTCCCAGGCCATGAACTTGTGCAGGCCTCCCATGGAGCGCAAGAGCTCCGGCCCCGGCCGCAGGCACAGATGATAGGTGTTGGCCAGCAGGATGCGGACGTTCAGGTCCTCTTCCAGATCGCGGCCCGAAAGGCCCTTGACCGTGGCCTGCGTGCCCACGGGCATGAATACGGGGGTCTCAATGGTCCCGTGGGCTGTATGCAACAGCCCCGCGCGAGCGCGCGTATGCTGGCATTCGGCGACAACCTCAAAGGAGACCTGGCGCAACTTTCCAGTGTAGCCGTGAGCGCGGCGTTCCGCACCAAGCGGCTCCAGCAGGATCCTTCTTCCGGTCCACCTCGCGGATTGGGAAATCTGGAGCCTACTTCGAAATTCGGGGCAGAATCATACGAAATTCGCAGAATCATCCGGATTCCGCGACGCCCGGCCCGCGTCGAATGCGTGTGAGGGGATTTCGTATGAAAGCCCGGTACGCACTTTGCATCCTGTCCATCTGCCTGGCCCCCGGCTTCGCGCAGCCGTCGCGGGCAGCCGCACCATACTCATCCAGCCGGAGTCTGACGCTCGATGTGACCGTTCTCGATAAGGCCGGGAAGCCCGTCAGCGGCCTCCAGCAGAGCGACTTCACGCTGCTCGACAACAAGCGCAAGACGCCCATCCTCTCGTTTCAGGCCGTCAACGGCGTCTCCTCCGGCCCGCCGGTGGAAGTGGTCCTCGTGATCGACGAGATCAACACGCCCTTCCTTCGGGTGGCCCGGATCCGCGACGCCCTCGGGAAGCTCTTCTCCCAGGACAACGGCAAGCTCACGAATCCCACATCCGTGGTCCTGGTCACCGATTCCGGCGCCGAGCACCGCACGCCGCCCATACAGGACGGCGCCGCGCTACTGGCCGACGTGAACGCGGCGGACTTCGGCCTGCGGATCTTCAAGAAGTCCGAGCTGGGATTCTATGGCGCGGAGGACCAGCAGCAGATCTCGATCCAATCGTTTACGCAGGTGCTCGACTACGAATCTTCGCGGCCCGGACGGAAGTTGATTGTCTGGATCAGCCCTGGGTGGCCGCTTTTCCCCGCCGCCGCGGCGATCCTGAGCGAGAAGGAGCTGCAAGGTCTCTTTGACGCCGTGGTGACCTACACCGGGCAGCTCCAGCGCGCCGAGATTACGCTCGACGAAGTGGACCCCTCGGGAGCGCAGGAGAACGAGGTGCGGCTCTCCGATTTCGAGCAGTACTTCCACGGCGTGAAGGGACCCAACCAGGTTGGGTTTGGCGACGTGGGCTTACAGGCGCTGGCCTACCGCAGCGGAGGGCGCGTGTCCGTCGGCGACAATGATATCGCCAGCCAACTAGCCACCTGCATCGGCGACGCCAATTCGTATTACCGTATCGGCATGGAGCGCCTGCCCGGCGACGGGCCCAACGAACTGCACACGCTGGACCTCAAGGTGGATAAGCCGCGGCTCACCGTACGTACGCAAGCGGCCTATTATGCCCAGCCGGCCGGGCGATGACGTCCGGGCGCGGGTACAATGAATACATCTATGAAATTCCCACGCCTTTTGATGGTGCGCCAGAAGTTCCCGGACCGCGCGATTCCGGATGTCCCCGCGGAGGTTAGGAAGCAGCTCGCGGCGGCGGATTTCGCGGGCCACCTCAAGCCCGGCTCAACGGTTGCCATCGGCGCGGGAAGCCGCGGCATTCACAACTTGGCGAAGATCGTGCGGCCGGTGGTGCAGTACTGGCTGGAAGCCGGAATGCGCCCCTTTATCTTCCCGGCGATGGGCAGCCACGGCGCCGCTACTGCGGCCGGCCAGGCGGACGTGCTGGCGCATTACGGCGTCACGGAAGCCGCAATGGGTTGTCCGGTGGTCAGCCAGCTTGAGGTGGTGTCGCTCGGCAAGACCGCGGAAGGCGTGGAGGTGTTCCTGGATAAGGCTGCCAGCCAGGCCGACGCCATCATGCCCATCAACCGCGTGAAGTGGCATACAGATTTCGACGGCGGCATAGAGAGCGGCCTGTTCAAGATGATCGCCATCGGCATGGGCAAGCTGGTGGGCGCCAAGCAATACCACGCGCACGGATACCGCGTGGGCCTGGAGAAGGTGATCCTCGGCGCCGGGCGGCACGCTTTGAAGAATGCCAAGATCATCGGCGGCCTGGCGATTCTGGAAGACGCCTATCACAACACCGCGAAGCTGGACGTGATTCCGGCGGCCGAGCTGGAGCAGCGCGAGCGCGAGGACCTGGCTCTGGTGAAGTCGTGGATGGGCAAGATCCCGATGGAATTGGACATTCTGGTGGTGGATGAGATGGGCAAGAACATCAGCGGCACCGGCATGGACA
>DATKOS010000034.1:0-3552 GCA_035524535.1 Bryobacteraceae bacterium | reverse complement strand
GTTCACAAACAACGGAGAAATCTGGTGGATCACCACCAGGGGCACGTCGTTCACCTTCACCAGATTGCCGGCGTGCACCAGCAGGTTGCCGGTGCGGCCGGAAAGGGGCGCGCGGATTTCACAGTACGTCACGTTGAGCTGGGCCGCTTCCACCGCCGCTTCATCCGCGTCCAGGGCCGCCTTGGCGCTGACGATCGTAGCGTCGGTGGCCCGCGCCGCTTCCCGCGCCACGTCCGCATTGGCGCGGAACTGCTCGTACTGCTCTTTGGAGCCGACGCCCTCCTTGGCCATCTGCGCGTAGCGCAAGGCGTCGGACTCCGCGAATTTGGCCTGCGCGGTGTCGCGCGCCAGCGTGGCTTCCGACTGCGCGATTTGCGCCCTGTCCCGCGCCACTGCCGCCTGCGCTTGCAGCAAAGCGTCCTGGTATGGCCGGCGGTCAATGACGAACAGAAGATCGTCCTTTTTGACGTTCTGTCCTTCCTGGAACGCCACGCGCTCAATCTGTCCGGCAATCTGCGACTTGATCTGCACGATGGCGGAGGCTTCCACTGTTCCTACCACCCGCAATACCGCCGGCACAGACTGCTGTTCCACCTTGGCGACGCTCACCGGCACCACCATCATCATCATGGCAGCCGGCCCGCCCGCCGCCTGCGTCTGAGGCTGTTTGCCACACCCGGCAAACGCCGCCGCGAGCGCGGCAACCGACAGGAATAGATAGGACCTCAAGCAGCGCACCTCACCATTACGCACAAAAACACCCGAATGTTCCAAGTCTAGCAGGCGGCGCGGCTCCGCACCGAGCTCAGGGTCGGCCGCGAATCGGTTGATTCTAAAGCCCCGGGATTTTGGAGCTGAAAGTTTTGTTCGAAATCGGCCCGTTTACGCCAGCAGCCGCCCGCCATCCACCACGATCGTTTGGCCAGTAAGATAAGACGCGGCATCGCTCCCGAGCATTAGCGCGATTTCCGCGATTTCTTCCGGCTGCCCGGGACGCCCGATGGGCTGGCCGGCCAGAAACGTCCGGCGCCGCCCTTCGTCTTTCCAGAAAAATTCGCTCAGCACCGTCTCCACCAGGCCGGGCGCGATGGCGTTCACGCGCACCCCGTGAGGGCCCAGTTCAAGCGCGTAGGATTGGGTCATCATGATGAGCGCGGCCTTGGTCATACTGTAGAGCATGCCGTGATATTGCGGCCGCAGGCCTGCGATCGAGGCGATATTCACAATGGATCCCGAACTGCGCGCGCACATACCGGGAGCCACCGCCTGGATCAACCGGTACGCGCTCTTGAGGTTGATCTCGATCATCTTGTCGAACTTGGCTTCGTCGGTGGCGAGAGCGGGCTCCTGGGCGATGTTGGTGGCGGCGTTGTTCACCAGAATGTCGACGCGGCCGAATTCGGCGAGGGTGGTCTGCACCAGGTTATGGAGATCGGCGGCGCGGCCGACGTGACAGGCGACGGGCCGCACCACTGCCGTCCCGGCGCCGATCTCCGCCGCGGCACGTTCCAGCGTTTCGGGCTTACGCCCGCAGATGACCACTGCCGCGCCTTCGCGCGCGAACACCCTCGCGATGGCCAGCCCGATGCCGCGGCTGGCTCCGGTGACCAGGGCGACCTTGTCTTTCAGAACATTGGCCATTTACAATGAAAAGAAAGGAACAGCTTAGAGTACCACCACCTTCGAGTGCGGTTGACTCGAATTTCCTACTGGTGTTACCCTGTTCCTCTTACGGAAGCTGTTTGCCGCTTCCGCGGTTCCCCGTGTCAAATTCATGGATGTCATACTGCGCCAACTGGGTGAGCTTCTATTAAGGGCCATCCCCACATTTCTGCTCGTCGTTTTTCTCAGCTACTATCTGAAGTTCGTTTTCATTCGTCCTTTGGAGAAGGTACTGCGCCAGCGCTACGACGCCACCGAAGGCGCGCGCAAACTGGCTGAGGAGATGCTCCAGCGCGCCGCCGCCAAGATGGAGGAATACGACGCCGCGCTGCGTGCCGCCCGCGCGGAAGTATATGATGAGCAGGAACGGCTGCACAAGCGCTTACAGAGCGAGGCGGCCGGGCAAATTGCCGAGGCGCGCCACCGCACCGAGGCCACCATTGAAGAAGCGCGACAGCAGATTGCGCACGAAGCCGAAGTGGCGCGAGCTTCGCTGGAGCGGGAGAGCGACGCGCTGGCCGATCAGATCGCGGACGCCATACTGCGCCGGAGCGCGGCATGAAGCGCCTGATCCTCCTGGCTGTGGTTTGTGTCCTGCCTTACGCCGCGGCTCCCTTACCCGCGCAGCAGACGGCCGAGCAGCACGCGCAGCAAGGGGCGCAGCACCCGGTGGAGGCGCCGACAGAGGCGCTGATGGGCTGGAGGTGGGCGAATTTTCTCGTCCTGGCCGGCGTGATCGGCTGGCTGGTGAAGAAGCACGCCGGACCGTACTACGCCGCGCGCTCGCTCCAGATCAAGAAAGACATGATCGAGGCGGCCGATTTCCGCCAGCGCGCCGAGGAGCGCGCCGCCCAGGTGGAGCGCCGCCTGGCCGGCCTCGAAGCCGACATCGCCGCGCTGCGCTCGGAATCGGCGCAGGAAGCACAGGCGGAGAGCGAGCGGCTCACCCGGCAGACCGCCGCGGAGATCGCCAAAATCGAGGCCCACGCCAAGGAGCAGATCGCGTCCGCCGGCAAAGCCGCGCGCATGGAATTGAAGCGCTACTCGGTGGAGCTGGCCATCGGTCTCGCCCGGCAGAAGATTGAAACGCGCATCACGCCTGATACGCAGGATGCGCTGGTGCGCGGCTTCGTCCGTCACCTGGAAACTCCCGCCCCGACGCGGAATTCGTAACCCACGATGATACTCTCAGTCGTAGCGACACGATACGCGAACGCCCTCGCGGAAGTGGTCACCGGCCCCAAATCGAAGGTCTCCCCACAGCAGGCCCTGGCGGATTTGCGCGCCTTCGAAGCGGCGCTTGAAGAGTCTCACGACCTGCATGAAGCGCTGGTAACGCCGGCGGTCCCCGCCGGCCGCAAGCGGGCGGTGATCGGCCGCGTCGCGGAACTCCTGGGCATGTCCTCCATTACGCGGAATTTTCTGTTCGTACTGGTGGACCATCGCCGCATCGCCTGGTTTTCTCCCATTGTGCAGAGCTTCGAAGAGGTCATGGACCGGCGGCTGGGCTTCGCGCGGGCGGAGGTTTCCTCTGCCGTGCGGCTCACGCCGGAACAGGAAGCGGCGGTAAACGCGGAGCTGGAACGGGTCACCGGGAAACGAATCCGCAGCCGCTTCGCTGTGAATCCGGTCCTGATCGGCGGCGCGGTGGCGCGCATCGGTTCGACGGTCTACGACGGCAGCGTGAGCGGCCAGTTAGCGGCCATGGAACGGCGGCTGACCGGCGAGGGAAAGGGATAATAGAGGTTGGGGCCGCGGCCGGGCTCACCCGGCGCGGTTTCGGAAGGAATTATGGCTCAAATCCGAGCGGACGAAATCACCAGCATACTGCGTCAGGAAATCGAGAACTACGACCGTGCCATCGATGTCACCGAGACCGGGTCGGTCATC